>NZ_PISD01000069.1 GCF_002835735.1 Cytobacillus horneckiae
ATAAAGTGTTTGATTAGCTCGTTTTTGCACCAATGGTGCTAGCTGTATAATCAGCTGTTTTTTAGAATTAACGTTGACGTTTTTTGTTCGTTCAGTTTTCAAAGATCAATCTCATTCGCTTCAGAAGCGACCTTATTAATATAACATCATTCCCGCCGTAATGTCAACAACTTTTTCAAATCTTTCAAAACGTTGTAGTCATTAACGACTGCTTTAATATAATAACACCCTCTTGACTAAAGCGTCAATACTATTTCACTATATTTTTTGTTTAAATTATATTTTTTAAATCAACACATGAATTTAAGGATCTAGCAGCTTGCTAATTATGGATAATCACTGCTCGTCATTTAATTTATTCCGAGTTCCTACATTAATATATATTATGAAAAAAATATTTTAGCATCGATCTACCCTATTTAACTACCTTTACAATAAAAAATCTTACATGCCAAATATGTGTATTTAAACGGACACTTTAACTGTACTATGCAAAATGATTTAACCGATCTTCCGCTGTTTTCTATCGAATGCTGATATTTTGGCAAGCAAACCAAAATATCAGCATACGGAGAAGTACTTCAATTTAAGGTTTTTAGAACCATAAACAAATCTAGGATTTTTTCAAAAAAAAAAGACTGCCTCAAAAGTATTCTATTTATGAGGTAGTCTTTATTCTGATTTAATAATTAATGGATGATCTTTTGCATCATATGAATGATCTTTTCTGCGCAAATCATTATCTTTCCGAAAAACATTTTCAAAAAAACTGCTTGCTGGTTCTGCTAAAAGTTTATAATACTGACTGAAAAGCAACGCCGCATGATTTCCATTCCACTTTGGAGGCAAAAGCTCCTGCGGCAGACCTGGATCAATGAATAGAAACTTTCGATATTCATGAACAAGCTTTGTTCTTTCTACAAAGCACTCTGAATCGGACATTTCTCCTCTGCTTATTACACTTTGATGTACAATAAATTGCTTGCTGTATTTTGATATAAATTCCTCATACTTATTGTGTATTTCCTCAAGTGGCCAGCTTTTTCGCACAAGTGATTGACTATTTTTTGGCCCTTTATATTCAGAGACAAAAAAATCAACGTATTCACTAATGTCATACTTATCAATTAAAATGTTAACTTCTTTTTCAAGGCTATTTGGTGAAATCCAACAACCATTTGAGAAACTACCAAATCCGCTCCACATAAGTTCCTGACGAAGCTCATCACGAACCTGTCGTTTTTCTTCCGGAATCGTATACATTAAAATACGCCATTTTCTGTCCCATTTCTGCGGGTTCAATTTAAAAATCCGATTTGCAGCCTCATCCATCCGGTTCACACCTCGTTCAGTCAAAAAGTAAAAACTTTTGTTCCCCTGCTTTTCTGACTGAATCCATCCTTGCTTAACCATGCGGGAAACTGCAACACGTACTCCCTGTTCATTATGCCCAAACTCTTTCAATAAACGAATTAAGCTGCCAATCCAGATTTTATTTCCATAATGACGTAAATAATCTCCGTATATGGTAAAAATCATTGATTGTGTCTTTGCACCCATGGCTGTTCACTCTTTCTTTTTTAACTGTTTCTTAGATGAACGAGACTTTTTTCTTATTATATCACATATCTTTCTAAAAATTGTGATATTACCCGCTCACTCAACTCTTTGAGCGCCTCGATCTGTTCTTCTGCTTCATTCTTTCACTTCATTTCAATTAGTCACTGGAGATGCTGAGATTGTAGGCTACGGAAAGCTGCCAGATAAAAACATTACTTTCACATTTATTCTAACCTCTTTCTCCTTGCCCGTACTTTTGGAAACCCGGCCACATCCTAAATATACTTTTTTGGATAACTGCTGATGACTGTCCACCAAATTGGATAAGCTTTCAATTATATTGACCTTCAAATGCCCGCAGAAAAAATCCAACTCGATTGCCGCCGATAATGGTTACATCAACTTTTTTTGATTACTCATTCAACATCCCTCTCCATTTATATGCTTAACGTAGCATTATTTCGCTTATTTACAATACGAATGGCTTTCCCTTCAGAACGCTGTATGGTTTTTGGCATGTTTACAACAATATCCATTGTCACCAGACATGAGTTTTTTAGATGATACTGAACCACTTTTTTCAATTTATGTACGTCGGCATGCATCAAGTCTCTATTAATTTTATGGTAGAAATCATTTTCGATTTCAACATGCAATTCAATATGGTCCATTGAGCCCTTCTTAACAAGGTGAATCTGATAATGTGGACCGAGTCCATCCACTTGCAGTAAAACACGCTCAATTTCAGATGGGAAAACGTTTACACCTTTGACAATGATCATATCATCTGTTCGTCCTTTAATTCGGGACATTCTCGTTGTTGTACGTCCGCATTTACATTTTTCTCGGGAAATGGAGGCAAGGTCTCCTGTTCGATAACGAATAATTGGCAACGCTTCTTTCGATAAACTAGTAAAAACAAGTTCTCCAATCACTCCATCTACTACCGGTTCGAGCGTATCAGGATTTATCACTTCAACTAAGAAATGATCGTCTGCAATATGAAGACCATCCTGTGCTTCATGACATTCTATTGCTACACCCGGTCCCATAATTTCACTTAGGCCATAAATATCAATCGCTTTCAATTTTAGCTTCTTTTCAAGTATCGCTCTCATTTCTTCAGACCACGGCTCAGCACCAAAAATACCATATTCGAGTCCGTTATCATCAGGGTCTATCCCCATTTCTTCCATCTTTTCAGCAATATTTAAAACATAAGATGGCGTGCCACAAATGCCTCTCGGCTTAAAATCATTAATAATTGTTATTTGCCGGTCTGTATTTCCTCCCGATATTGGTATGGTTGTTGCCCCTAACTTTTCTGCTCCGTAATGAAGGCCAAGTCCGCCTGTAAACAAACCATAGCCATAGGCATTATGAAAAATATCAGATTTACGTCCGCCTGCAGTGACAATAGCACGTGCAACAATCACTGACCAGTTTTCAATATCATTTTTGGTATAGCCTACAATTGTCGGCTTTCCGCTCGTTCCTGATGAGCCATGAATACGGGTAACCTTTTCCATAGGAACCGCAAATAGACCGAATGGGTATTGTTCAAGTAAGTCCTGTTTTTTTGTAAATGGAAGTTTTGTCACATCGCTTAAATGTTTTATGTCCTTTGGGGTGATACCTAACTCATCAAATTTTTCTTGATAAAATAACACATTTTCAAATACATTACTTACCGCTGTTTGAAGACGTGTAAGCTGCAAACTTTCCATTTCCGTACGGTCAGCTTTTTCAACATCTGGATTGTACATTTTTTAGCCCTCCTTATTTTTCTCAAGAATCATCTAACGATATTTATACGAAATAAAGAAATTAAGTAATATGTTTTCAGATTAATACGACATTTACAAGGTGTCAATAGAGGTATCGTTAAAATTTATGCAAAATTTTAATTTTTTAGAATTTTTAGATTTAATCGATGTGAAGTTTATGCTATTTTTAACAAAAGTGATATATCAGTTTATATATATATCGTTATATAATCGTATTATTAAGAGGAGGTTATTATGAAGTCACTAGTAAAAAAGAGCAATTCAACGGAAAATGAAATGGAGCTTTATGAGCAATTGATTGAAACGGAGGATTTTAAAAATTTACTTCAAAAGAAAAAGGCTTTTATTCTCCCTTTTACTACTTTCTTCCTTACTTTTTATTTTGTTCTACCTGTTTTAGCTGCTTTTACTGGTGTATTAAAAGGACAAGCCTTTTTAGGTATGACATGGGCATGGGTTTACGCACTTCTGCAATTTGTTGTCGTTTGGATTGGTGGAATCGTCTACTTGAAAAAGTCTGAAAAGTATGACAAATTAGCCCGGGATATATTAACTAAATATAAGAAGGAACTTAGCGGATGAGCACATTATCTTTTGTACTTTTTATAGGTATTATATTGTTAACACTCACAATAACGTATTATTCTTCTAAAAAAACTAAAAATGCAAATGATTTTTATACTGCTGGCGGCGGCTTGACTGCATAGCAAAATGGATTGGCTGTGGCTGGTGACTTTATTGTCTGCAGCTTCTTTTCTTGGGATTACAGGAGCTATTGCGCTGATTGGATTCGATGGCTTTTATATGAGCATTGGCAACCTTGTCGCGTTTCTTGTCTTATTATACTTTGTTTCAGAGCCGCTTCGTAATCTCGGAAAATACACTTTAGCCGATATGATTTCTGCGCGTTTTAAATCAAAGAAGGTACGTGGGATTGCTGCAACAAACACTCTTGTCATTTCTATTTTTTATATGATTGCCCAACTTGTCGGTGCTGGTGGATTAATTAAACTGTTGCTTGGCATCGATTATGGCCTTTCTGTTCTTCTAGTCGGTGTATTAATGACGATTTATGTTATTTTTGGCGGGATGCAAGCGACCAGCTGGGTACAAATTACAAAAGCGATTCTTTTGCTGGGCGGATCTACTGTACTAACGTTTATTGTATTTTCACGATATAACTTTAATATCGCAGAAATGTTTCACCATGTTCAAACGGCAACACCGCTTGGAAATGATTTTTTAAATCCTGGTAATAAATACACGAATGGACTTGATATGATTTCATTTAATATGTCACTTGTCCTCGGGGCAGCAGGGCTCCCGCATTTGCTTGTCCGTTTCTTTACAGTAAAAGATGCGGCAACAGCAAGAAAATCTGTTGTGTATTCAACATGGTTTATTGGCGCATTTTTTATAATGACGATTTTCCTAGGATTCGGTGCAGCTTCATTCGTTGGATTTAACCGCATTGTTGAAGCGAATCCAGCTGGAAATATGGCTGCCCCTCTTCTAGCATTAACATTAGGCGGTGAATTTTTATACGCCTTCGTCTCTGCTATTGCATTTGCTACCATTCTGGCAGTTGTATCCGGTCTTGTGTTAACGTCAGCATCCGCCTTCGCTCATGACATATATGGAGAGATTATAAAAGACGGAAAAATGACCGAAAAGCAGCAAGTGCTCGTAGCACGCATCGCAGCAGTTAGTGTGGCTGCAATTTCCATCGTACTCTCAATATTCGCACAGTCTCTTAACGTTGCTTTCCTTTCTGTACTGGCTTTAGGCATCGCAGCCAGCGCCAACTTACCGGTTATACTTTGCACAATATACTGGAAACGATTTAATGCAACCGGAGCAATCACCGGCATGTTGTTTGGATTAATTAGCTCTCTTATATTAGTTTTCCTCAGCCCTAACGTATGGAATCCAGTACACGGAATGGGCATTTTCACAGGAGATCCTATTTTCACATTAAGCAATCCAACTATTTTTACTGTACCACTTGGATTTATAGGTGCTTATTTAGGTACAACGTTGTCTAGAACAAAAGAAAGCGAAAATAACTATGCAGAAGTACTGTTCAAATCAAACACCGGATATGGTATAAGCTCAGTAAAGGATCATTAAGTAAAAGAGAATCTCAATGATTATTCAATTTGATGATCAGGTCATTCACTATTTACATTGCGAGAAATAAAGCAAGTACTTAAAGAAGAACCATTCGCTTCTTTTCTTGGTATGAAGCTGACAAAACTCGGACCTGGCACAGCTGAACCTGAATTAATTCCGGACGACCGCATGCTTAATTCACACGGGGCAATTATCTTTTCACTTGTAGATTCCGTATTCGCCGCTGGAAGCAACCCATATGGTAAAATAGCAATCGGCACCACAACTAATGTTAACTATTTCTCAGCTTTCAAATCTAGTGAGATTTTAACAGCAAGTGCAAAAGAAATAAAAAAAACATCACAGACTCTCTTAGTACAAAATAGAAGTCGAAAGTAAAAATGAACTTATCGCCAAAAGCGATGGTATACCGGAAAAGTCAATAATTAATAGACGGGATAAGTAAGCCTTTTCTATTCCGGGCAAATCAGTCGATTCGTCCGGTTTTTTTTATTTCTTCCTTAATACAACGATATTGGCAATTCCAATGAAAATAGGAGCGGTTTGTTAAGCTTGGATGAGTTGATAAATTTTCCTCAGGCTAAAATTCATTTAGTATTTTATTCTCTATATAAACATCCTCTTCCTCTTTTGTAAGAGACGAATGATAAGCCCCTCTTTTATTGTCATATTAGCTATAATCGCACCTACTAAAAACACTTCCAATCATTCAGTCCTATACCCCTATATCAAATTTCCCGCTACTGTCAACCAATTTTTTAATATCTTGATTTACATTCAGCATGCCTAAATAAAGTAGTTCATTACTTTAACAATTAATCTTTTTGGAGTGGAATTTCGACAACCCTTTTGAAAATACTACTTAAAAATAGGAAATATTATTCATGTAAAATAAAGTAAATTATAGGTTTATTTGTTATAATAAGAAAAATACTTTAGGTCTAAAGACTCTCCGATAAAGGGGGATTGATCATGACAAATATTCACCAATTAATTAACGAGGTAAGAACCGAAATGATTAAATTAGCAAACGAATATGGGTATACTTCAAAACAAGCATTAGAGTGCAGCCAAAAATTAGACAAGCTGTTAAATCTCCTAATGCTTCAGGAACAATCAAAGAAAGAGAGCACAATGAGTAATCCAGCTCAACTAGAACATTGGTAGATTTAATTATCAGCTCCAATTTATTATAATTAGATATGGGGTGAGATGATGGGTCGCGAACGCAAGTTTACCAAAAAAGAACTATTTCAAAAAACAAGGGAGCTTCTCTTAGAAGTAGGATATGAAGCATTTACATTCAGTCTGCTTTCCGAAAGGATCGAAGCTTCAAGAGCTACAATTTACAAATACTTTAATAATAAAGATGATCTAATAACAGAATTTATGATTTTTGAAATGAATGAGTTTCTTGACAAATTAAAAAGGGTAGAAACATATCATAACTTTGAAGAGCAATTTGAATATTTAATGGACGTCATTTTTGAGCGAACCGATATAAAAGATTTGATTGAAATAACTATGCATGTTCAGGCAGATAGTCACCATAAAGCAAAGGAAAACATGGAACAATTTGATAGTATGCGCTTGAAAATGTATGATTGCTTGCAAAACTTTATTGTTCTAGGAAAAAAGGAAAAAAGGTTGAATGAGAATTTACCTGATACTTTAATATTAGGATTTATTTTTCAATCAATTGCTATTCCTAATCACTTTAACCTTCCTCGCTCTGAATGGGTGCAGGCTATTAAGGAAATTATCGGACATGGAATTTTCAAGAAACATTAATTGACACATGTGTCACTTTGAATAATAATAAATAGTGAAAAGAAAGTGGCAACACTTTTGAGGCTGGTTGACTACGTATACAGGAACGTTTTCAAGCAGCCTGTTTTTATTGTTTTCATAAATAAATTTGGAAAGGAAGTTAATGATGAAAGCTTTCTTGCATAGTATTACAGACCGTGTTGCTACAAAAAAAGGCATGTGGATTACCATTGGCTCGTGGCTTGCATTAACGGTCATTCTAGCGATGACTGCACCAAATGCAAAAGATTATGAAGTTAGTCGCATCGCAACCTTGCCTGAAGATGCACAATCAGTGATTGCCCAGGAGAAACTGGATGAATACTTTCCCAACAGTGAGGGGATACCTGCCATCTTAGTCTTCCAAGCAAAGGAACAAGAATTGACCGTGAAAGAAATTGCTCCTGTGCTGACAGCTTTTGAAAATGAGAATATTAAAGGCATTGAGCAAATCATTCCACTTGAAAAATTACCGCCGCAAGCTACAGCTGGATTTTTTTCTGAGGATGGAACAACTGCAGTTATCCCTCTGCAATTTGAATCATCAATGGAGAGTAAGGACATACGTGACTCTTTAAATGAAATGAAAAGCATAGCGGAAAAGGACGCAGCGATGGAAATGTATGTTACAGGTCCCGCAGGTATTAGCGCTGATTCACTTGATTTATTTTCCCGTGCTGATTTAGTGCTTATTTTATCTACTGTCGGTTTAATTTTAATATTATTGATTGTTATCTACAGATCGCCATTATTAGCAATCATCCCATTGCTGGCAGCGGTGTTTGTCTACGTAGTAGTTATGAAATTATTGGGTATTTTAGGTAGCGCTGGGCTGGACCTTAGCAATCAAACAATCTCAATCATGTCCATCCTATTATTTGCTGCGGTTATTGATTATTCCTTATTCATCTTTTCACGTTTCCGTGAGGAACTTAAAAAACATGAGGATAAATACGAAGCGATGCAATCCGCAGTAAGAGAAGTAGGCATGCCTGTATTCTTCTCGGGAGGAACGGTTCTTGCTGCGATGCTTGTCTTGTTCTTTGCTGAATTCGGCGATTACCGCAACTTCGCTCCTACATTCGCAACTGCAATGGCCGTCATTATGCTTGCGTCTATTACACTTGTTCCTGCATTGTTCACATTGTTTGGGCGCAAGTCTTTCTGGCCAAAAGTGCCTAAAGTTGGAGAAAGTCGCGTAAAAGCCAATTCCTTTTGGAGCAAAACAGGCCGTTTTGTAGTAAAAAAACCGGGATTATCTGTTGTCGTAGTTGGACTTATTTTAATCATATCCGCCATCAATATCGTAAACTTGGAATATGAATTTGATACCATCAAATCTTTCCCTGAGGATATGCCATCAAGGGAAGGCTATGAAATTCTAGAAGAAAAATTTGCAAGCGGCGATCTTGCGCCATCAACAATATTGCTGGAAGCAGATGAGCCTGTCAATGAAGAACAGCAGACGGCTCTTTCTGAAGAACTTTCTTCTCAACCGCTTGTAGGTTCAGTTAGAATCAATGGAAGCACAGATGACAATCAAGTTATTCAATACAGTTTATCCTTTACTGAAAGTCCATACGCTTTAGAAAGCATAGACGCAATGGAAGATTTAATTAACCAAGCAGATTCGCTCATTGAAAGTGCTGGAATCGAAGGGCAATTATATTTTGCCGGCGAAACAGCTGCTCAAGTTGATGATCGTACAACAAATAATCGCGATGTAATTGTCATCGTATTATTAGAAACGCTGCTTATCTTTATTTTATTAATCTTCCTTACTAGATCAGTTAAAATGCCAATTTATATGATGGGCACAATCCTTGTATCATTTTTGGCCGCACTCGGTTTAGGCATATTTCTAACAGAGCTGTTTTTCGATATTAGCGCTGTCAGCAATCGCGTGCCTCTGTATGCCTTTGTATTCTTGGTTGCTTTGGGGATTGATTACAATATTATGCTCATCTCCAGATTCCAAGAAGAACGCAGAAAGCATTCTGTTAAAGAAGCTGTCGAGATAGCTGTAGCAAATACTGGAGGCGTTATTTCCTCTGCCGGACTGATTTTGGCAGCGACTTTCGCAGTCTTAATGACACAGCCAATCCAGCTGTTGTTTGTTTTTGGTTTTATAGTAGCCGTCGGTATTTTACTCGATACTTTCCTTATTAGAGGGGTATTATTGCCTGGATTACTCGTTTTATTGGAGAAAGATAAAGATAAGGCGAAAATGAGAAATAATAGCTGAACAAGTAAATGGAGCCTAAATGGGCTCCATTTACTTTGTCTTCTGCTAATAAATCCACCTGATTTTTTTCGTTATTTGTCACTATTCGTCGATATTTGTCGGTATTTGTTAAAATTTGTGGGTGACAGGTACCACTAAAAGTAATCGTTTTTATTGTTGAATCGACCGTCTTTTATCTATTTTCTTTGCGATGAACAATGTAACTGTTAATAGGATGAGCATAATCCAAAAGGCGATTGTTACTTCCCCAAGATATACCGCCCGATAAAATACTGCTGCTAAGCCTGCTCCGATGAATGGACCTATGATAGGAACAGGTGCATATTTCCAATTAGAAGGACCTTTTCCTGGTATCGGTAATATGAAATGGGCAATCCTTGGACCTAAATCTCTGGCGGGATTAATCGCATATCCTGTAGTCCCACCTAAAGACATCCCAATTGCAACTATAAGTAGACCCACAGCTAAAGGATTTAATCCATCTGCGAAATCGTTTGCTCCTATAGTAAGCAATCCTATAATCAGGAAAAAAGTACCGATGATTTCGCTTAGAAGATTACCAACCGCATGTGGAATGGCTGGCCCTGTCACAAAGACCCCTAATTTCGTTGCAGGTTCCTCTGTCATTTTCCAGTGAGGTAAATAATGGAAATATACTATTATCGCCCCTAAAATTCCACCGATAATTTGAGCGAGTATGTATCCAGGAACATCCCCCCACGAGAAGGTCCCCATCATTGCCATTCCCAACGTAACTGCAGGATTCAAATGCGCTTCACTGAAATTTCCTACAGCATAGATGCCTAGCGTAACACCCAAGCCCCAGGCAATGGTTATTACAACCCAGCCTGCACCATTTGAAAAAGTCTTTTTCAAATTCACGCCGGCAACAACCCCATTGCCCAATAGCACAAGTATCATTGTTCCTATCACTTCACCCCAAAATGGATTCATTTTATTCTTCCTCCTCATATATGAAATAACCAAAATTATCTAATAGTGCTTTGTCTATTGTTTCATGAAATGCATCCAAAAGGATAGTTAATCATTTCCTATTTTTAGGTTTTAAACCTTTAAGATGCACCTAATCAGTATGAGCAGTTATAAAAACAAACAGTTCCCGACAAATATCGGGAACTGATACAACACTGGCGTTCTTATTCACTTTACTCAGACTTGGCGATTACAGTACATTTTTTTCTTTATAAGCTTTTGCATATTGATCAGCAGCAAAGATCGCATCTGCTACTTCATCTGGGGACACATTAAATGCATTATGAATGGTTTCCCCTTGGCTAGTTGCTGCTTCGGCCACTTTCATGATCTCTTCTCTAGAAGCATCTTTTAATTTAATATCTTCCAGAGTGACAGGCAAATCTAGACTAATATAAAATGCAATATAACGTTCGATTTCCTCTAATGAATGCTTCTCTAATGCTAACTGAACAAGCGTACCAAAAGCTACTTTCTCACCATGAGATAAATGATGGATTTCCCCCTCTAATGCAGTAAAGCCATTATGGATAGCATGGGCAGCAGCTAACCCTCCACTTTCAAATCCTAAACCACTAAGGAGGGTATTCGCCTCTACAATCGCTTCCAGTGCGGGTGTCACCACTTTGGCTTTTACTGATTCATAAGCAAGATGCCCATATTTGAATAAAATTTGTTCACTTTTCTCTGCAATAGCTTCTCCAGCGATCGTTGTAATACCGCCTGCCATCGTTTGACCTCCATAAGCTATAACACTTCTCGCTTCAATCCATGTTGCCAATGCATCGGCAATTCCAGAAGCTAATAAACGTGGTGGAGCCTCTGCGATTATTTTAGTATCTACTAATACTAAGTCTGGATTTTTCTTATAAAATCTATAACTTTCAAAAATCCCCTGATCTGAATAAACGACAGACAAAGCACTCGTTGGCGCATCAGTTGAAGCAGCGGTTGGGACAATGACTGTATAGCCATTGACTTCATCAGAAACACCCTTTGCAGTATCCAACGTCTTACCGCCGCCGACGCCAATAACTACTGTAGCTTGTGCCTTAGTTGCAATATCAGAAATTCTTTTTATTTCTTCGTTTGAAGCTTCACCATTAAAAATAACCTTTTCAGAACTAATATTTGCTGTCTTCAATTGTTCGACAACCTTATTTCCTGCGATATTCCATACCATTTCATCCGCAATAACGATTGTTTTACTACCCATATCTTTAATATACTCACCGATATTTTCTAATGCATTTTTTCCTTGAACGTATTTAGATGGGCTAATAAAAACTCTTAATGACATAGTTAAAACATCCTTTTTTGTTTTTTTAAAAGCATCTATAGTATTCGATAAATATAAATTTTTACTATGTGGATAATAATAATTAAAATGAGGTTAAACAGTTTAGATCTATTCTACCTTTTTATACTATTTGAATTTAGATAAGGTCGCTCCTTATTCTTTAACCTCCCTATCGATTTACTAGTTAACTAATTAACTTGCAAGCAATTTAACTTATGAGAAAAAACCAGGAAACTAACATACCAAATACTAGAAATGAAGCTGCATGCATCAGTACTAAGAAGAACTGTATAATTCAGAGTTAATATTTCTATTTTTCCCTTATTTTAATTCTAGTAAACCATTCATCTTATTTTAAATTATATTTCACCTATGCTTAACCTTTTGAAAATCAAAATGACTTCGGTATCATTCCGAAGTCATTTACAACTAGATGTCACTATCATGCAATTTTCTCTATTTTATGTATATAAATAATTAGTATATCTTCACAAACTCATCGACTGGCTTTCGATAACCTCTTAACCGTCTATTACTCATTTTTTCGTGACCAATTGTAATCATTAAAACTATTTCATGGGTACTAGGTATATCTAATAAGTTACGGATTTTTTCCTGATCAAAGCCAATCATTGGACAAGTATCCCATCCATGATTTTTAGCTGCAAGCATAAAAAGCATCGCTGATAATGATGCATTGCGAATGGCGTCTTCCTTCTGAAATGCCTCTCCCCGCCCTTCGTAAAAATGGGTATTATCTTCAATCATCTCTGTTAATTCAAATTCTGTTAACATTCCAAGGCTTAACATTCCTTGATGAATCCGCTCTGTTTGTTTATAAGCCAGACGATCTGCTGTAACCAAAATAACGGCAGAAGCTGACTTCACTTTATATTGTTTATATGCAGCCTCATACACTTTATCCTTTAAATCTTTATCTAGTACTGCTATATATTCTGTATGCTGTAAATTGAATGCAGATGGTGCAAACTTAACGTCTTCAAAAATAGGGTTTAGATCGTTTTGAGTAATTGGAATCCCTTCAATAAAATTATTTGCTGATCGGCGATTTTTTATTAATTCTTTTAAATCCATAGTCTTTCTCCCCACAATTCTTTTTTTATTTATAAAATAACTTCATTTACGATAACGTGAATACGCATGTGACTTGATTAATCAAATGATCAAATAAAAAAAATTACACAGGCGGTAATTCTTTTTTTTGACTATGTTTATGAACTTTTGTCATCAATTTGTATAGCGTTTGTTGCTCTTCCTCAGTTAATACATCGTGAAAAAAGGAAGATTGAAATGCCACTTGTTCCGGAGTTACCTTTTCTAACATTTTTTCTGCCTTATTTGTTAAGCTGATTGTTTTTGTTTTCCAGTCAAGCTTTCTCGTTATATATCCTTCTTTCTCAAGTCTTGCAAGCATACGGGAGATCCCGCCTTGCGTAATTGTTACCTTTTCTGCCAGTTCCATTTGCGTCAGAGGTTGATATATACGGATTTGCATCAAAACATCAAATTGAGCAGTAGTTAAATCAAAACGCTTTAAAAATACGTTGGACATCTGATTGCTTTGATTAGTAAAACGCATTAATCTTAACCAGATTAAGGAACCTAAAGTATTTTCCCTCATTAACATCTCCTCCTAATAGTCTCATTTTACTAAGCAATTGATAAAATATCAATTAAAATAAGAACAAATATTAGTTTTAATTTGGATAATTTGTAGCAACTGTAATATTATTACTTGCATTTCATCTAAGAGAGTAAGCTTTTTTAATATCTACCACCCCCTATTCTTTCAAATAAATGATTCCTACTATCGTTAAAAATTATTACAGACATATTCTGTTACTCGATTATTTTCTTTATTAGCAGCTTCGCTTCAGCAATTGTTCCTTTAAATGTATCCCCAGTGCATGTAAGCGTAATATTATTTATCTTTGCTACAACAGTTACTTCCTCATCAGTTGCTTTAATATGATATTCCACATTATTTTCAGTAAAACCAAGCTGTGTATCATCCACTTATAAATACCTCCTATTTACTAATTTATAACAATTGTATAATACTAAAGTCTCTTTTTTAGTTAAATAAAAAGCACTTCTCGGATGAGTTTATAGCATAAAATTACTACATAAATATTTTACTATTAAAGCATGACTGTATTGTTGTACAATGAAATAAATTCTAGTATAGGTATTATTTGGATACACAACCTTGGTATGAGAAATTTCTAAATGAGTTAATCAATTTAATTGAATTTAACTTTTGAAAGGAGATAATCATGGAACTTGTTGGAGAAAAAATAAAGCTAACTAAAATATCAATCAATGATTTGGATTTTATTTGCAGGATAGAATGCGACAAAGATTTATGGTACTTTGAAGAATATGTCTACTCAGATAAAAATGAAGTACATGAAGAGTACATGAATAAAATTGGAGAAGAAACACCAACAAGCTATGACTTTATAGTAACAATGAATACGGATAAGTCTCAAACGCCCATTGGTTTAGCACAAATCTGGAGCGATAATGAATACAGAAAAAGCTGGGAAATTGGCTTCGCCATACTTCCCGAATATTGGGGAAATGGTTTTGGCAGCGCAGCAGCTAAACTTTTGTTGCAGTTCGCTTTTGAAAAGCTAGATGCACATAAAGTATTGGGTATGTGCAATTCAAATAATACCCGCTCTGCGGTTTTGATGGAAAATCTTAATATGCGAAGAGAGGCTGTTTTTAAGGAAGAACTTTTCTGGAAAAATAAATGGGTTGACCAATTCTATTTTTCTATTCTGGAGAGAGAGTATTTTGATAGAAAATAAACCTCTTAACATTTTATTAAAAACCCCTCATCTAATATTCTTAGATGAGGGGTTTAGCGCTGCCAACCGTATGTAAATTTGCAAAAGCTTTTACCCGCTTTCAGCATAAGAGTTTCTAACTGATTGATTCAATACAAATCCTGATCCCTTTCTTTAAATCTTCATGGCTCCAGCTTGGAATTTTGCCATGCAGAACAGCGAGTTCATGAGAAGCTGGGATATGAATAAAGCCAGCTGGGATATTAAGGTTTTTTGCTTTTATATAATATAAAGCTTGATACATCACATGATTGCATAGATAAGTGCCCGCTGTATCTGAAACCTCAGCCGGTAAGTCATTCTCAAGCAGCTTATTAACCATTATTCTATAAGGCAAGGTTGAAAAATACCCATCAGCACCATCTGAGGAAATCATCTCATCTATAGGCTTATGTCCTTCATTATCCGTCGGCCCATGATTGACATTTACAGCTATTCTTTCTGGTGTAATTTTAAACCTGCCGGCGGCAAGCCCCAAGGAAATAACAGCATCTGGCTCTACTTCTTCCATATAGGCTATTAATTTTTGCCCTGCTTGTTTAAAATCGACTGGCAAAATTTTTGCAGTAATCAAGTACTCGCCAATCACAAGCCCATTTAACTCTTCTGCTATTTTCATTGTTGGATTAACAGGAAAGTCAAGAAATGGTTCAAATCCGGTTATTAAAAGCTTTTTCATCCCATCCACCCCTTCTTTTATATAGTATCAAAATTCTGTTAAATATGTTCAAAAGAAAAACCGTTTCTCTCATAATGAGAGGAAACGGTTTTTTTGCTTAGGAATCTTTTCCGAGAGAAAGCTCACCTTTTTGCTCTTTACTTTCCAACTTTTGAGTATACGGCAGCTCTGAGTCTACATATACTCTTGTACTCTCCAAGGCAATAATGACACCTTCTTGTTCCAGAATATCGATAATCGTAAAGTTGATTTCTTCTTTAATTTTTAAAAATTCTCCCCAAACGGTTGTATTTGTAAAGAAGTATAAAAAGATATCATAAGAATTATCTTTAATTTCATCAAATGTGACAAAGATTGTGTCTGGATGTACTTCCGGATTATTTTTTAGTGATTCATGAATGCGCTGAACGATTGTCTGTACTTTCTTTTTAGGCGTTTCATGTGAGATAGACAAATTAAAGCTGATTTGACGTTTGCCCATTCTGCTCCAGTTGGTAATTGGTTCATTCGCGATTGTGCCGTTCGGTAATGTTACAATCGCATCAGCAAACGTACGCACCTTTGTACTGCGGAAAGTAATATCCTCAACGGTTCCTTCCACACTTGGCGTCTTTACCCAGTCGCCAATCGTGAACGGTTTTTCCGTGATGATAACAAATCCGCCAAACAAGTGACCGATCGCATCCTTCGCTGCAAAGGCAATTGCCGCTCCGCCAATCCCTAGACCTGCAACTAATCCGCTAATATGGTAGCCAAATTCTTCTAGAATAACACTCGCACTGATCACCACGATGACAATGCGTAGCGTTTTTGATAGGAAAGGAATTAAAATATCATCCAATTCCAAACGATATTTATCTCTAAGCTTAACGAACACGACCGAGGACGCTGAGGCAAAATTGTACAAACCCCAAGTCATTAAAACAATCATTGATGAACGGACCATACGCAAAAACAATGCATTATCCTGTGCAAACAACGGGAAGTATTTAGCAGCTACGTAAACACCGATAATGATAAACAGCCATTTAACTGGCTTCTCGAACGACAAGAAAAAGTGAGATATAAACTCAGAATGCGTTTTTCTGCTTATCCTTAATAAAAGTTGAAAAACGTACTTTGCAAAAATCCCTCTAAAAATTAAAAACAATACTACAATGCCTATAGAAATCCCTAGATTAATATAAAATTCAGTAGTTAGAAACGATTGCCAATCCATCGCTTTTTAGACCTCCTTACAAACTAATGTATATCATACCATAACAGGTGATGGAGGACTTAGTAAAATGATATAGTGAATGTTACCATTTTTAATGCAAAAACAAAAAGCATGCAACAGCATGCTTCAAAGAAAAATCTCTCATCCATCTCGTTTTTTATATCTTCATACATTCATTTTATTTTTCTCTAGATCCCGCAATAATTCCTCTCTTAATTTATATTTTTCCACTTTATTTGTTGGCGTACGAGGCAGATCTAATTTAAAGCGTATATACTTTGGCCACATAAACTTTGGCATTTGCCCTTTTGACCATTCTAAAAGCTCGTCCTCGCTTAATTGTGCATTTATCTTTTTAACAACGCATACCGCGACATCATCTTCATCTCCTTCAGATGCTGGAACAGGAAAAGCAGCACATAAATCCACACTTGGGTGGCTTGTTATAATATCCTCTAACTGGTATGAAGATATTTTCTCGCCTCTGGACCTTATCACTCCTCCCAAGCGGTCGACAAAGTAATAGTAGCCATCTTTGCCAAGGTAACCCGCATCACCTGTATGAAACCATAGATTTTTAAATGCCTTTGCTGTCGATTGCGGTTTGTTGTAATATTCCGCAAGGATTAAATGAGGTACTTTCGGGCGAAATGCTATTTGTCCAACCTTCCCTACCTCCACTTCCTTATCATTTTCATCTAATACAACCACATCAAAATATAGTGTCGGTTTCCCCATAAACCCTTTATCCAATGGTTCTTTTCCATCAATTAATGGGATATTGAATGTTTCACAGCGTTTAATCATTTCTGTTCTTTTCATTCCCTTATGAAGATGCTTAGGTGTGCCTTCTCCTTCTCGTTGTTCAAGAATCATTCCTGCCAATGGATTTCCTGATTCTGTTTGCCCAAACCCGGCAGATACGATTTCTATCCCAAACCTTTTGGCTACTTCATGATGATATTTAGGCAGCGGCTGCATATGAACCTTGTTTAATGTATTCATCTGATCAACTTCAGACGGGGCCGCACTCATGAGCCATGGAATCATCACATCCAATAAAATCGCCATACTAGCGCCAGATAGTTTAATGCGCTCCCAAAATTGGCTAGGGCTGAATTTATCCCATATTGCCACAGTACAGCCAGCATAGGCAGCTTTTGCAATATTGGCAAATGCTCCGCCAACATGATATAACGGCAAATCATTATAGACGACATCTTCCTGGGTCATAAACAGCCGCATTCTTAACGTATAGCCATTAATCCAACGATGGCTTTGGACAACCCCTTTTGCAGGTCCAGTTGTGCCTGAAGTATAAATAATATTTGCTGTATCCCAATAGTTAATCTCTATATTCAGATTCACTGTATCCCCTTGTAAACACCGTTCCAAAGAGCATTCTTGAAATTTAGGATCGAGCGGCAATTCTGCTACCTCTGGAATAAAATCGTGATCTCCTTCCAACGGGTTATGGACGACAGCAGTCATTTCATCTATTTCCAATGCAACTTCATTTAAAATAGGAACCATTGATCGTTCTGTAATGAGCAACTTAGCTTCCGTATCGTTCAGCTGATAACTCAAAAGCTTTCCCCGATAATTAAAGTTAATTGGACTAAATATCGCTCCACATTTCCAGATTCCAAACATAACAATCGTGGTTATATAAGGATTTCGCAAAAATACTGATATTCTATCTCCTTTTTTTATTCCTTTTTTCAAAAGGGAATGGCCGATACTGTTCGCTAGTTGATTGAACTGTTGATACGTTAGCTTTTTTCCCGACTCTCCATAAAGCAGGAATAATTGATCTGGCGTGGACTGTGCCCAATATTCCACACATTTAGTAACGACTTCTTCCCTTATATCCATCTCCCTTAACAAAATTTCAGCGTCCATTCACATTTCCTCCCTTCGAAAATTATGGTCTCATCCCGTGCCTTGAAATCCCTAATTGCTGCGGTAAGAGCTCATATGCATCTTGCACCCACTCACATAAAAGCGGACGTGTATCTCTAGGGTCAATAATCTCTTCCACCCCAAATGCCTCAGCTGTTCTAAAAGGGGAGCGAATAGATTCCATTTGTTCCAATAACTGATTAAGTAATGCTTCCGGATCATCACTTGCTTCCAGTTCTCTTCGGTATGCAACATGCACCCCGCCCTCAACTGGCAGTGAGCCCCAATCCCCTGAGGGCCATGCATACCTTTGGTTCAGTCCATGGCCATTACTCATGCCTGCACCGCCAACGCCAAATACCCTTCTTAAAATAATTTCTATCATCGGCACTTTCGCTTGATAAACTGCCGAGATTGCCCGGACGCCTTTTCTTATCGTGCCCTTCTTCTCTGACGGAACACCAATGACCATTCCTGGCTGATCAACTAGATTAACGATCGGCAAATGGAAATTTTGGCAAAGGTCTACAAATCTTTCTAATTTTTCTGAACTCTCCGAGGTTAACCCTCCTCCATTTATGTAGGTGTCAGAAGCTAATACACCTACGGGATAGCCATTTAAGCGGGCAAAGGACGTGATAGTTCCCCCTCCATAATATCGTCCCATTTCAAAGATAGAGTCTTGATCAAACAAGAGCGGGAGCAATTCACGAATCTTATAAGGTGCCCGCCGATTTCTAGGTATAAAAGAAATTAACCTCTCTTCTCTACGGTTGGGTTCATCAGTGGAGGCAATTACAGGCGGCATTTTCCATACATTAGAAGGTAAATATGAAAGGAACCTTCTAATCTGCTCAAATGCTTCTTCCTCGGATTTCACCACATTATCCACAGCACCGCTTGACTGATGAATATCAACGCCTCCAAGATCCTCTTTTGTTAAATCCTGGCCCATTCCATATTTCACCACTGGGGGACCAGCAACAAATAACTGTGAAGTTTTCTCAACCATAATTGAAAAGTGGGATGCAGCTACCCTTGCTGCGCCTAGCCCTGCAACAGAGCCTAAACAAGCAGATACTACCGGCACTCTTTCCATATTCGAAACGACTAAGTCCCATGCCGGGTTTACCGGGATATATGTATATCCACTTGTATCTAAAGTTTTTACACTGCCACCGCCGCCAGTTCCATCGACAAGCCGAATAATTGGAATTTGTAAATCGTGTGCCAGCCTTTCAGCATAAATTTGTTTTCCATGTATCGCTCCATCAGCTGCACCGCCCCGAACGGTAAAATCGTCACCTGAAACGACTACTTTTCTACCGAGCACTTTCCCAGTTCCAAATACTGAATTGGCCGGTGTGAAATCGATTAAATTTCCATTATCATCATATTCTGCTTTACCAGCAATCGCTCCGGTCTCATGGAAAGATTGATCATCCAATAATTCATCAATGCGCTCCCTGACAGTCAGCTTTCCAAAGGACTTGTGCTTCTGAACATTCTCTTCTCCACCCATCCTTTTAGCCAATTCTTCTCTATAACGCAACTCCTTTACTTCCTTTTCCCAACTCACCGCTAATCTCCTCCTTATGATTATCTCGATTTTCTATCCTGGATAGAAACAAGCTACCCATCTCCCTGGCCTGACTTCCTCCACAGCCGGTTCATTTTCCCTGCACCTTTGATCTGCCAATGGACATCTTGAACTGAACCGACAGCCTTTTGGAGGATTTTCTGGGCTCGGTAAATCACCGCTAAGGATGATACGCTCTCTATCTCTCATTGTTGGATCAGGTTCTGGAACAGCGGAAATCAGGGCAGAAGTATAAGGATGTAACGGATCTTCAAATATATCTTCTTTATTTGAAATTTCCATTACTTTCCCTAAATACATTACTACGATTCTGTCGCTAATGTGCTTAACTGCTTGAAGGCCATGTGCAATGAAAATATAGGATAGATTTGCCTCCATTTGAACATCTTTTAAAAGGTTTAATATTTGCGCCTGTATTGATACATCAAGAGCCGATACAGGTTCATCACATACGATCAGCTTTGGGTTTAATGCAAGTGCCCGTGCAATACCGATTCGCTGACGCTGGCCACCGGAAAACTCCTCTGGATAACGGGTTCCATGTGCAGCAGTTAACCCTACTCTTTCAAGCAGTTCCTCTACTTTTTTTCTTCTGTCTGTGCTGGAACCTATTTTATGAAGCAACAGGGGTTCACCAATTATACTTGCCACATTCATCCGTGGATTTAATGAAGAATATGGATCTTGAAAAACCATTTGTATTTCTTTACCAAGTTCGCGACTATATTTTTTCTCTGTCAGCGGTCTGCCATTAAAGTAAACCTCTCCCTCTGTAGGTTGAAGCAGCCCGACAACCATCCGACCTAAAGTTGATTTCCCGCACCCGGACTCTCCAACTAAACCGAGTGTTTCACCTCTATTAATCTCTAAGCTAATGCCGTCAACAGCTTTTAACCATTTATTCTTTTTCCCAAATAAACCACTGCCAACGGGATAATGCTTTTTTACATTTTTTAATTGCACCAATGTATTAGACAAATTGATTCACCTTCTTTTCTAGCGGATGCCAACAAGCAAACCTTTGATTTTGGGCAGAATCCGTTATTGGTGGAGCGGCAGCGCTGCACTTTTCCGATGAATAGCTGCAACGAGAATAAAAGTTACAGCCTTCGGGAAGGTTCAGCGGATTTGGGACAACCCCCGGTATTGCCTTTAACCGGTCTTCACCAGCTCCTTTTAGTTTTGGTACACTGTTCAAAAGCCCCTGTGTGTACGGATGCCTCGGAGATTTAAAAATGGTGAAAACATCCCCCTCTTCAACGATTTCTCCACTATACATGACAAGGACTCGATCAGCCATTTCCGCTACTACGCCTAAATCATGTGTGATTAATAATATAGAAATGCCTGTATCCTTCTGTAATTCTCTTAATACGTTTAAAATTTGCGCCTGGATCGTTACATCTAAAGCTGTTGTAGGTTCATCCGCTATTAACAGTGTAGGATTGCAGGCTAAAGCCATTGCAATCATGACTCTTTGCCTCATTCCCCCAGAAAGTTGATGAGGGTAATCCTGCAGCCTTTTTTCAGGTGCCGGAATTCCAACCATCCTTAATAGCTGAACTACTCTTTCCTTTGCACTGAAAAAAGATTTTCCTTGATGCAATTGAATAGGCTCCGCAATCTGTCTGCCAATTGGCTGTAAAGGATTTAACGAAGAAAGGGGATCCTGAAATATCATGGAAATCTCATTTCCTCTAATCTTTTTTAATTTTTTCTTTTTCATAGTTAGTAAGTCTTGGCCCTTATATGAAATCAAGCTATTTTTTTCATATTTAATTGTCGGAGCATTTAATCCCATGATTGATAATGCTGTTACACTTTTACCGCTTCCAGACTCCCCAACTAACGCAACAATTTCACCTTTATTGATAGAAAAATTGATATTATTTACAGCCTTGACCTTTCCCTGATAAGTAGGAAAGGATGCACGAAGGCTGAGAACGTTCAATATTTCGTCAGCTTGACTCATAACATACACCTCCTATGTCCGCTTCATTCTTGGATCAATAGCGATTCGTAAACCGTCACCTAAAAAATTCCCTGCCAAGACGGAAAGTAATATAGCTATTCCCGGAAATAACATCATTAATGGATTGACAAAAATCATGCTGTAAGCTTGATGAAGCATACCTCCCCAGCTGATTTGCGGAGATTGTGCACCCATGCCAAGAAAACTTAATGATGCTTCAACTAATATCGCCAAACTAAAACTGAAGGAAGCCTGAACAATTATGGGTGAAGCAATATTAGGAAAAATATGACGAACCATGATCCAAAATGGTCCTGACCCGGAAATTTTAGCTGCCTCTACATATGGTTCTCTCCTCACCTGCAGCGTTTGCCCTCTTGCTAATCTAGCAAATTGCGGGGTGAAAATAATACCTATGGCAATCATCGCATTCCATAAACTGACTCCAAGTGCTCCTGTAATGGCCAATGCTAATAGGATTGCAGGAAAAGATAAAATCGCATCAACAACGCGCATGAATATATCATCAACTATTCCGCCCATGTATCCGGAAATAACGCCCAATGGCACTCCTACAAGAAGCGGAATCATTATCCCTATTAGTCCAGCCTGAATCGCTGCCTGCCCTCCTAAAAGAATGCGAGTAAAAATATCCCTTCCCAGTTCATCTGTACCAAACCAATGATGGCTGTTTGGAGCAGCCATTATATTATTTAAGTCCTGGGCTTCCGGGTCAAAAGGAACTATAAAAGGAGCAATAATCGATAGCAGGATGAGAAGAAGTAAATAAATCAAACTAAGGAAAGCCAATCTTTCGTAATAAAGTCGCCGCATCATCACCTTAAATCTCAACTTCGTCTCCCTCCTCACTCAAATTCAATTCTTGGATCAAGCACACCGTAAATAACATCCGTAATAAAATTGATAATAAGAATCATTAAGACCATAATTAATACGACACCTTGCAGCATGGGAAAATCTCTTTGTAAAATAGAGTGCACTGCTAGTTGACCCATACCTGGGATAGCAAACACACTTTCAATTACAACAGTAGCACCAAGCATATTTCCAAATAATAACCCAGCCGTTGTTACGACCGGCAGTAAAGCATTTCTCAATCCATGCTTCCAAATGACCTGCCATAGCAAGAGCCCTTTTGAGTAAGCCGTTCGAATATAGTCAGATTCAAGTACTTCTATTAAAGAAGAACGCAATTGGCGCGTAATTTGAGCAGCCCCAAAAGAACCTAGACAAAAGGAAGGAAGTAAAACACTTTTCATAAAATCGACCGGATGATCGGAAATACTTGTAAAACCAGTCGCAGGAAGCCAGCCAAGATGAACACTAAATAAAACGACTAGAATCATAGCGAGCCAAAAATTCGGGATCGCTGTTCCTAATACTCCAAAAAACCTTGCAATATAATCCATCCAGCTATTAGGCTTAATAACCGAAGTGATAGCAAATAGAAGTCCGAACGCAAAGGAGAATATCATCGCCATTGCTACAACTTGAAAAGTTACACCGAGTCTTGTAAATACTGCATCGCTTACATATTCGCCTGTAAATAATGATCTGCCAAGATCGCCTTGGATAGCATTCGTAAGCCAATGCCAATACTGCATAATAATAGGCTGATCGAGTCCGAGCTGCGCCCTCAATGCAGCTAGCTTCTCGGCGGTTGCGTTATCACCCAAAAGAGCAAGTGCCGGATCGCCAGGGATAAGGAGTATGAGTGAAAATACAATTAGTGTCGTAATAAGCAGCATGGGAATGACATAGAATATTCGTCTAAGCAAAAATCGGAAAAACATAACCAACTCTCCCTTCTGAGTTATTCATCTAACCATAGAAATGAAAACTTAGGCTTTCCGAGAAGAGTGCCCTCAAATCCTTTAACTTGCGGCAACATCGCTCCTGTTGATGGAACAAACATGATTGGAATAGTCATGGCTTCTTCATGTACAGCCAGCTTGTTTATCTGTTCGTAATAGCCTGCTCTTTCCTCAGCTTCATAAGAAGCAGCTGCCTTTGCTATTAGTTCTTCACGTTCCGCCGTTGTTTCTCCACCGGCATTATAAAACCCTTCACCGCTAAGTAATAACTGGACTGTTTGGTGTGGATCTGGCCTACCGGTCCATGACGTTAAATTCGATGGAAGCTGCTTTTCATTAAAATAAAGGGATACACCTTTTGTTAATTCCATAGGTTCAATATTTATATCAAAACCGGCTTCTTTTACCTGCCCCTTTATCGCCTCTGCCAGCCTTTGATAAAACGGTGTGGATGGAACAAACATTTCAAAGCTGACCCGTTCTAACCCAGCTTCCTTCAATAGCGACTTGGCTTTTTCAAGATCATAGGAAATCGTTAAATCGGCGTTTGCTGCCCAATATTCTTTTGGAAATGTCTGATAGGCAGCCTCCCCCTCATTAAACGTCAGCGCTTTCACTAAAGCTTCCCGGTTAATAGCAAACTGTAAAGCTTGCCTTACTTCCTTTTTATTAAATGGCTCCATCGTAGTATTTAAATAGATATTGTAAAAAGCAAGCTTCATTTTTGTATCCAATACAATATTTTGATCGGTTTTTAACGCTTGGCTATTATCTGGTGATACATTCCAATAAAATTGGGCTTGGCCAGATTTAAGGGCATTTAATCTTGTATTTTCATCGGGCATGATTTTTACCGTTAATTTATCTAAATACGGAAGGCCTTCCTGCCAATAATGATCATTGGCTTCAAAAAGAATCTCCCCATTTCTTACCCATTTCACCATCTTAAACGGTCCTGTCCCAACAGGATTTTGGGAATAGTCATCACCAAATTTTTCAACCGCAGCTGGTGATACCATCATGCCTGAACGATCGGATAATGCTAGAATGATAGACGAATCGGGCCGATTGAGGTTTAATTGAACAGTGCTTTCATCCATAACTTCTACCGATTCGATACTTGAGAGATCAGATATATTAGATTGATCTGAACGAATCCGATCTAAATTAAACTTTACGGCTTCTGCATCAAACACTGTACCATCATGAAAGGTGACACCTTCTTGTAAATGAAGGATAAGCGTTTTATCGTTTGGTGTTTCCCATGATTTTGCTAGACCTGGGACAGCTTCCAGTTCGCTGTTATACCCGACTAATGTATCGTACACTGGGTAGAGTAATGAATGGTCATTTCCTGAGTTGCCTAAGATCGGATCATAATTGCTTATATCAGAGTCATAAGCAACTGTTAAGCTCCCTCCCTGTTTTGGCTCATTATTTTCTGCTCCTGCTGATTTTCCTGTAGACGGCTGAGCATTATTTTTGGACGAAGAACTAGAACATCCTGATATAACAAGCACTACGCTTAATAGAAAAATAGTAACGATTCTTTTAGCTGTTCGCATCGTTTATACCTCCTACTTAATTTTCTCTTGCTTCACAAGCTCTCTTCTTAACAACTTGCCAGTACCTGTTTTTGGCAAGCTTCTTCTTAGTTCAACATATCGAGGATATTTGTAGGCGGCCATTTTATGCTTACACCATAAAATCAATTCTTCTGCTGTAATGTTGTATTCATAGGCTTCCTTTAAAACAACAAATGCTTTAACTGATTCACCTCGAATCGGGTCTTGTACTCCTACAACCGCTGATTCTGCCACTGCCGGATGTTTATTAATCATTAGCTCGACATCTTCCGGAAAAACACTATATCCTGAGCATTTAATCATCTCTTTTTGCCTGCCAAGAAAAGATAGATAGCCTTCCTCATCAAGCTTGCCAATATCTCCGGTAAAGAGCCATCCATCTTTTAACGCTTTGTTCGTTTCTTCGGGCTTATTTAAGTATCCTTTAAATACACCTGCGCTTTTGATGATGATTTCCCCTTCTTCACCAACCTGAACTTCTTTCCGCGAATCTAAAGAAACGATTTTGATTTCTGTACCAGGTAGTGGTTTTCCTGTCGTTCCAAATTTTATTGAAATAGGTGACATGACTGTATCAGCTGTGTGTGTTTCGCTTAAGCCATAGGCTGATTCAAATAATGGTGCGCCCGTCAGCTGTTCCCATTCCTCTGCAATCTCTTCAGTAAGCTGAATTCCAAAACTCGTACAACCATTCATTCTTAATGAATGAAAATCAATCTCTTTAGCTTTTGGATGGTTCATAATTGCTATATTCATTGGTACAACTGTTTGAGCAGCTGTTACTTTATAATTTTCAATTGCTGTAAATGCCGCCTCAACAGAAAATCTAGTGAGTAGGACGATTGTTCCTCCGGTGTATATACTTATATTCATCCCAAGCATTCCGGCGATATGGCATAATGGCATGACTGAGAGTGAAGTATCATCACTTGTCATCCCCCTTACCTCCGCCATCATTTTTGTTTTATAATGTGCATTTTGATAACTTAACATTGCCCCCTTTGGCAATCCTGTTGAACCAGATGTATAGACAATAAGTGCAACGTCATTTTCAAAGTCAATATCAATCTTTGGCAAATACTTTTGATTATTTTTAAGGATTTGAAAAAGATCGATCGTATTTGAAATCAGCGTTTTTGAATGGACCGCTTCAGGAAAATCTGGAAATGGTGCTTCTGGAAGAAAGTCTATGTAGTCAGTAGTTATGACCAGCTCCAACTTAGTATTTGATTTCACTTTTTGAACAATCGGATATAATTCACTTAATGTAACAATCGCTTTTGCCCCTAAATCTTTTAGTTCATATTCCAATTCCCACTCCTTGAACATAGGACTGCAAGGCCCTACAATTGCCCCAAGCTTTTGAATAGCAAAATGACTAATGATATATTGAGGGCAATTCTGCAGGAATAGAGCCACTTTATCACCCTTTTGCACTCCTTTTTCTGATAGAAAAGAAGCAAAGCGATCGGACCAATCATCTAGTTCTTTGTAGGAAATTTTATAGCCATAAAATATGATTGCCGTTTTATCTGGTGTTGCTGCAGCATAATGACGGAGACATTCATGGATTGGTAGATTCTTATTCGTCCAGTTCAAGAACAACATCCCCTTCATTCACAAAATCCCCTACATTTGCTTTGACTTTACATACTCTCCCATTCGTCTCTGCGGTAACAGGGATTTCCATCTTCATAGATTCTAGAATAAATACCTCTCTTCCGGGCTGAACTTCATCGCCTTCTTGAACCAGAACTTTAAAAACAGTACCTGCCATATGGGACTTAAGCATAATCATTATTTTCCCCTCCGTTATGAATGCGTTTACATTTTGAATAGTTTGAATTTTCTTACGTGAATTATATTCATTTGATACAATGAATACAATGTAAATATTTTTATAATTTCATTGTTAAAAATGTAGAAACATACATTAAGGGGGTTGCCTTCTAATATGAATGGCTTATTAATTCAGACTTCTCTAAGAAAATATACTTCTGATTTTCAAATATGGATTTTTCATCCTAATGAACAAAAATGGTTTCTTATTGATATTTTCAAACAACCGATTAGTACACCTTTGCTGTCTTTAAACCATTTACAATTTTCCGAGGGACGTTTTTTATGCCTCGATTATCCCCAAGAATATAAAATTGCCATTATTTCATTAGATGCAATTGTTAACTATGAAAAGAGAGATATAGAGATTCTTTACCATTTGCTGTATCCCTTATACTCACATTTCGCATTAAAGAGCAAAAATATAGAATTGAAAAAACTCATTGAGGGCATAAAAAATATTACAGCTTCTCTGGATATAAATGATTTACTTTCTAATATTCTTGATAATGTTGCATCAGTTGTTCCAGGAGCAAATACGTCGGCTTTTTGGCAGTATAATCCTGCCTTGGATCGATTAGTTTGTAAAGCCTATAGAGGGTGGAAGCCAGACATAGAAAAAGTCCAATATCAAATAGGTGAGAGTG
This sequence comes from Cytobacillus horneckiae, assembly GCF_002835735.1. Classification (GTDB taxonomy): domain Bacteria; phylum Bacillota; class Bacilli; order Bacillales; family Cytobacillaceae; genus Cytobacillus; species Cytobacillus horneckiae. The sequence continues at coordinate 27,983 of NZ_PISD01000069.1, forward strand.
TGACTGGAAAAACATACAGAGATGGGAAACACAGAATTTATTATTCATTCCGAAGGGCAAACGAGGCGATGAAAGGCACATCTTTAATAAACGCGCAATTGCTAAAAAGGGCCTTTCACGGAGGCAGAGTAAAAGCGACAGTAACTGTTCCTGTAAAATTCCATGATGAAATTAGAGGTGTACTTAGCATCCATCAAGATAGCAGGGCCAGAAAACTGGCAAAGTGGGATATCCAGCTTATTAACGCTTTAGCTGCACAAATTGCTATCGCAATAGAGAATGCGAGATTGTTTACAGAAATTAAACGGAAAAACCAAGTGCTAGTTAAACGAAATGATGTCCATATATCATTAACTAAACTTTCCATCCAAAATAAGGGTGTAAATGCCATCACCATGGAGCTTAATCGTATGATAAAACCTTCTATATCTTTTGTTGATTTACTGGAAGAGGAGTTTTATGCTAAGGATCAACTTAACCACTTTACTTATGAAGAGCTGTACAAGCTAATAGGAAATCGTAACAGCCCTATTCATCTACAATTATTTGATAACGGAATTAAAAATTTTGTATTATTTCCAACCTTTGTAGGCAATGTATGTGCTGGCTGTTTAATTGTAGATGTGAAGTTGTCATTAACTCAATTAGAATACATGATTCTTGAACGCGGAAATGTTTTTTTATCCTTAGAATTAGCAAAAAGGCACGCGGTTACAGAAGTTCATTATAAAAAAATGCACGATTTCTATTATCAGCTTTTAAAAAGCGATCATCCCGATCTCCTCTATAAGCAAGGCCTTGATTATGGCATCGATTTAAAAAAATATGTCATTTCTATTATTGTTGAATTCTCACAATTCCACGACTTGCAAACACTAGAAACAAAAGTTCATCATTTTGTCTGGACGATTAAACAAACATTTATAGAAACAAGCAAGCTTGTCTTTGGTCATCATAATAAAATTACTCTATTATTATCAATTGATTCACCTAATGATTTGTCAGCTATCATGAAATCAGTAGAATCCATCATTAATCAATGGCAGCAAAGTGAACAATTAAAACTATATGCCGGAGTCGGAAGATTATACAATGGAATTCTGTCAATAGCAAAAACACATAATGAAGCAGAAAGGGCTTTAAGCTATCTCCTTTCAAAGCAACAGGTTGGCATGATTCAATATGCCGAAATGGGCATTAATCGATTATTTTTAAATCATCACCCTGAAGAGCTTCAGCAATTTACAGATGAAGTGTTATCTCCTTTATTGTCTTATTCACAAGATTTAGAAGAAACGCTGCTTGTATATATGCATAATAATCGATCTGCTGCGAAAACTGCAGCCTCTCTTCATATTCACATTAATACACTTTATCAAAGAATTAAGAAAATCGAAGAAATATTAGAGATATCTTTTGATGACCCCGATATGGTATTAAAAATACAATTGGCCTGTTATTTAAAAGAGGCCTAATAAATGCTTTATCCATTCGAATCTATTATTTTTAACTGCTCGCATAATCGATATAAAAAATAGGCCCCCTTCAACTGATTCTGATTAATTTTGTTCAAATAAGTAATTGAATTACGTGCAATCTTTCTAGCTTGTTCAATATTATTATGATCAAGCTCTTTTATAATTTCTTTAATGATATCCAAAGAATAGACTGCTGTTCTTAACGTTCGGATAATCATAATTTGCCTAATATGTGAGCGTTTATATATTCTATATCCGCTCTCTTTATCTCTGGAGGGTGTGATCAACCCCTCTTTTTCCCAATGGCGAATAGCTGAACTTGGAACAGACGTTTCATTCGACACTTCCCCGATAGTCAACCATTTTGGCTTGCCGCGAACATCCATATCCTCCAAAGAATCAGTTTCTAAAATTTTTATTGTTTTGTCTGCCATTACTTTATCATTATGCAGTTTGGATTGAGCTTGGTTGACTAGCCAAAGCGCATCTGCAAGTTCTTCGTTTTGCAGATGGATCATCACCTTCTTAGTCAGCTCAACTCCATAACCGGGAAACATCGCCCTTATACATTTAAAATAGGCTAAGTGAACGTCCGTATAGATACGGTAACCGTTGGCCATTCTTTCTGGTGGGGGAACGATTCCCCAATTTTCATAATTCCTAAGTGAATTCGTACTGATTTGAAGAGCCCTTGCAATTTCAATCGGTTTATACTTCATAATTTCCCCTTCTACCTTCACTTAAAATCTTTAAGCTGCATTATAAGCTTTTTCGATTAAAACATCTAAATAAAAGCATAAATTTATATAAACCTTATCATTTGCATTAAAGTTATACAATAATATAGCAAGGCAATATCAATTTAAAGGAGGAATTGAATTTGATGAATGCAATTCAAATTAAAGGTGCAAAAGAAAACAATCTTAAAAATGTTTCATTGTCCATTCCTAAAAACAAACTTGTCGTTATTACCGGTCCCTCCGGTTCTGGCAAATCAACTTTAGCTATGGATACTCTGCAGAGAGAGTGTCAGCGGCAATACATGGAGTCGATGGGAATGACAACAGACTCACTGAGCAAACCAAAGGTTGAGTCGATCAACGGTCTTTCGCCTTCTATCAGCGTCGGTCAACATGTAACTAACCGAAATCCTCGTTCCACTGTTGGCACGATTACAGATATGTACACCTTTTTACGATTAATATTTGAAAAACTGGGCGAACGTCCATGTCCTCACTGTCAAACAATCATCATCCCTTATCCAGATAAAGAATCTTTTGATGAAGAATCAAGTGGCTTTAAGCAAGTAATCCATTGCCCGCAATGCGACAATGAACTTGAAAAATTCACCCGTTCACATTTCTCCTTCAATAAACCAGAAGGTGCATGTGATGAATGCAGTGGATTGGGGAAGGTTGTAACCATCGATATAAACGCTGTATTTAATCAAGAGCTAAGCTTGCGTGATGGTGCAGTCAGCTTTTGGTATGAGTCCTATCGCGAATATCAAATTTCTACTTTAATGGCTGCAGCTAAGTATTATGAGCTTGCCTTCAACCCAACGCTCCCGCTTAAGGAGTATAGCCACCCGTTAAGAGACTTGCTTTATTTCGGAGCTGAAAGCGAAGAATTCATGGTCCATTTCCCTGATAAAAAACCGCCGAAAACTGTGAGCAATGGAAAATTTGAAGGTGTTCTGACTGGGATGTGGCGCAGATATCGTGAAAAAGATGGTCAATCGAGCGATGCAGAATTATTTTATGAACAAACTTGTCAAAGCTGTCAAGGTGCTCGATTAAAACAGGAAATTCTTGAAGTAAAGGTGGCAGGGCATTCCATTTCAGATATTACCCGTACTTCAATTGAAAAGTTATTTACATGGCTTTCAGATTTGCAGCAAAACTTGAAACAAGAACAGCTTGAAATGGTTGAAACCTTCCTTTATGATTTAACACTTAAATCAGCAAGAATTAATAATGTCGGCTTAGGCTATTTAACGCTCGACAGGCAAACGATCTCACTATCAGGCGGTGAGGCGCAGCGGCTCAGATTAGCTTCCATACTCGGTTCAGCCTTAACTGGCGTTCTTTATATTCTGGATGAACCAACTGCAGGACTACACCCGAAAGATACAGCCGGATTAGTCAGCATTATGAAAGAGCTAAGGGATTTAGGAAACACGGTCCTTGTGATTGAGCATGATATTGATGTCATAAAGGCAGCCGATCACGTCATTGATATGGGACCTGGCGCTGGAACGAATGGAGGTACAGTCATTGGGGAAGGCCATTGGAAGGACTTGCTAAAGCAAGAGCAATCCATAACTGCGCCTTACCTTCAGGAAAATTTTTTCCCATCAACTCAAAGGCGCAAAGGTTCAGGTAAATATATTTCCATTCAAAATGCGACAAAGCATAATTTAAAAAATGTTTCTGTCTCATTCCCATTGGGATGCCTCACTTCTGTAAGCGGTGTATCAGGATCAGGAAAATCATCACTAGTCTTTGATGTTCTGGCTTCAGGAGAGACAAAATCATCCCAAAATGAGGCTTATGAAAAAATCACAGGGTTTGATGAAGTTAGCAAGCTAATAACGGTGGATCAATCTCCACTCGGCAGAATGCAAAGGTCGAATATTGCGACCTATACTGATGCTTTTACATTAATGAGAAACTTGTTTGCAAGTCTGCCTAAAGCGAAAGAGCTTGAGCTAAAACCTAAAGACTTTTCTTTTAATACTCCAGGCGGAAGATGTGAGAATTGCTCTGGCTTGGGGTTCGTCTCCATTAATATGCACTTCTTGCCCGACTTGGAGGTTCAATGTCCAGCCTGTCGCGGCAGACGATTCACAGAAAAGATTTTAGAAGTGACTTATAAGAATCATACGATATCATCCATCTTAGATTTAACCATCGAGGAGAGTCTACAGCTGTTCAAAGAACAAAAAAAATTGGCAGTGACGACGAAATTACTAACTGAAATAGGATTAGGTTATTTAAAATGGGGGCAATCTGTCACAACGCTATCTGGCGGCGAGGGTCAGCGGTTAAAGCTTTCCAAAGAATTAAACAAAAAATCTTCCGGCCATACATTATATTTGCTGGACGAGCCTTCAACTGGACTGCACCCATCAGATGTATCCAGACTTCTTTTATTGCTTAATAAACTTGTAGATGCTGGTAATACAGTGATCATTGTAGAGCATAATATCGATTTAATTAAAGAATCTGACTGGGTGATCGATATGGGCCCTGACGGTGGAGTAAAAGGCGGAAATATTGTCGCTGCAGGAAGCCCTGAAGAGATAGCAAATGAAAGAGCTTCGTTTACAGGTGCTTTTCTTAAAGGAGTGACATTTGCTTAATGCAATTTAAGTATTGAAAATAGCTGGCTGTGTTATGATGAAATAGAGTGTGGATTTTCCTATAAGGGAAAATCCCATCACTATTATTTAAGTGAGTCATCCCATAAAAATCTTTCACTTTCTTCGTTTTGTTTACATCTAATTTTTTGTATCATTTTTAAATTTTTTTAGAACAGGAGTACCAATTATATGGAGCAACAACAAAATGGGCTTAAACCCTTTTTCTCGTTAATTTTATCTACTAAGATTCCAAAATTCGCCATTACTATAGGTTTAATTGCAAGTGTAATTACGACAGTTGTCGGACTGGCGATTCCGCTTTTAACAAGAGAGCTTGTAGACGGTTTCTCGCTTGCATCATTCAGCTTCTCTTTTATCTTCGTCATTGCTGCCGTATTTATTCTTCAAGCGGTCATAGACGGGGTTTCAACGTATTTGCTCGCAGCAGCTGGTCAGCAAATTGTTGCACAGCTTCGCGAAAAAATGTGGTCAAAATTGATTCGCTTGCCTGTCAGCTACTTCGATAAACAGCAGAGCGGCGAATCAGTCAGTCGCGTCGTGAATGATACCGGCATAGTAAAAGACCTTATTTCACAGCATTTTCCGCAGTTTATCTCAGGTCTCATCTCCATTATTGGCGCAGTCATTATTCTTTTTATTATGGATTGGAAAATGACATTAATTATGCTGCTTGCGGTGCCATTCACATTAGTGATTATGATTCCGCTAGGAAAAACGATGGCAAAAGTGTCCCGTGGCCTGCAAGATGAAACCGCCACCTTCTCTGGGAATATTCAACAAACATTAGGCGAGATCCGTTTAATGAAATCATCAAATGCTGAAACATATGAGGAAGTGAAAGGCTTCAGCGGCATTAAGAAATTGCTTGGCTTCGGTTTAAAAGAAGCTAAAATATTTGCATTGATTGGCCCATTCATGTACTTTGTCGTGATGGCAGTCATTGTGATGATCATTGGATATGGCGGTATCCGGGTCGCTAATGGGACAATGTCTACGGGTTCACTTGTCGCCTTTTTACTTTACTTGTTTCAAATCGTCTTTCCTATCACCTCCTTTGCTATGTTCTTTACTCAACTGCAAAAAGCAAAAGGAGCAACAGAAAGAATCATTCATATATTAGATATTCCTTTAGAAAATGGACAGCAAGGAAAAGAGTTGGATATTTCAAATTTACCGTTAAAAGTGGAAAATATCGCTTTTGCTTACGACGAAAGTGATTCATCCGTGTTAAAAAATATTACCTTTGAAGCAAATCCCGGGGAAATGATTGCTTTCGCTGGTCCAAGCGGCGGCGGCAAAACAACGATGTTTGGATTATTGGAACGATATTACGAACCAACCGAAGGAAAGATCCTTATCGGAGAGACAAATATTCATGACTTATCTTTATCCTCTTGGCGAAGTCAAATTGGATATGTCTCACAAGAAAGCGCCATGATGGCTGGTACCATACGTGCGAATCTTTGCTATGGTCTGGAGCAGGCAGATTCAATAACCGATAAGCAATTATGGGAGGTCTGCAAAATGGCTTATGCCGATCAGTTCGTCCAATCATTTCCAAATGGATTGGATACGGAAGTCGGTGAACGTGGCGTAAAACTATCCGGTGGTCAGCGGCAGCGTATTGCTATTGCCCGCGCTTTTTTAAGAAATCCAAAAATATTAATGATGGATGAGGCGACTGCAAGCCTTGATAGCCAATCTGAAGGAATTGTTCAGCAAGCCCTTTCAAGATTAATGGAGGGACGTACTACCTTTGTGATTGCACACCGATTATCAACCATTGTGGATGCAGATCAAATTATCTTTATCGAAAATGGGGAGGTTACAGGCAAAGGCACTCATCAGGAATTGATAAGAGATCATGCATTATATCGTGAATTTGCAGAACAGCAGTTAACTTAATTATCTTTATGTACAAATACAACCTTTACAATTGTTGTAAGTGCAGTTTTCTTCAGGCTGTGCCTCCACTATGAAGGGTGTCTTAGCAACAATGAAAAATAATATAAAAAGATGC
>NZ_PISD01000070.1 GCF_002835735.1 Cytobacillus horneckiae
AATAGCTGGGAACGGGCGATGTGACTGGCTCTCTCCTACCTTCCTAATGGTAAATAGCTGGGAACGGGCGATGAGAATGCCTCTCTCCTACCTTCCTAATGGTAAATAGCGATGAATGGGCGATGAGACTGGCTCTCTCCTACCTTCCTAATGGTAAATAGCTTTGAATGGGCGATGTGACTGCCTCTCTCCTACCTTCCTAATGGTAAATAGCGATGAATGGGCGATGAGACTGGCTCTCTCCTACCTTCCTAATGGTAAATAGCTGGGAACGGGCGATGAGAATGCCTCTCTCCTACCTTCCTAATGGTAAATAGCGATGAACGGGCGATGAGACCGCCTCTCTCCTACCTTCCTAATGGTAAATAGCTTTGAATGGGCGATGAGAATGCCTCTCTCCTACCTTCCTAATGGTAAATAGCTGGGAACGGGCGATGAGAGTGCCTCTCTCCTACCTTCCTAATGGTAAATAGCTTTGAATGGGCGATGAGACTGCCTCTCTCCTACCTTCCGAGCGATGAAAAGATGATAAACCTGTGCTTCGCATTTCGACGCCAGTTTGATTACATTTTGTTCTAAACATCACCCAACCGATCAATGAAATGAACCGATAAGAATACGCTGAATACACCTAATAAGCTTAATGCGGCATTCACCATATCTGGGTTGAGGTTAATATTTAATAGGTAAGAAAAGTTTTGAAATTGCATGAAAAATATTGCACACAGGACTGTGGTTATTGTTGCTCTTTTCCATACACCAAAGGTGAATAGCGGAATGAAACTAATCATTGAAATCATAAAGGCGTGCACAAGCATTTTTCCAACATAAGTTGTGATTTCTGCCATCGTTGGCTGCCCGTTTATGATATGAAAGATTTGATCTAATATATAGGTGGAGATGCCAGACAATATAAAGGATACGAGGGTACTAGCAAAAACGAAAAGAGAAATAAACAGCACCTTTGCCATTATTAACTTTTTTCTGCTCAAAGGGTAACTAAAGGAAAGCGACATCGTTTTATTTTTATATTCATCGATGACCACCTGGTTTATAAGGGAGGCTCCAAACAGAATAAAGCCCATCTGCATTGCCATCATAAGCGGGATGATGGTGGAATAGTTTTGACCAAAATCCGCACTGACCATTTTTATAAAAAACATCGGCAGGAACATGAGCACTCCCCAATAAATAACTAGTTCACTCACAATCATTCCTTGCTTTAGCTTCCTCCACTCCAATTCCATTAATTTAACCAACTTTTCCACCTCCATGAATTTGTTGATAAAAATAATCTTCCAAACTACTCGTATGCTTTTGGATTTCATCAATATCGATATCATGTAAAATGAGTGTTTTCGATATTTCACTTTGCGGTACGCTAAGATCATAAATCCGAATCTTGTTGTCCGGCACAATTTTCATATTGGATATCCGCAGTTTATGCTCAAGTAAGTAAACTGATTTCTCAACGTCCTTTGTAACAATTTCAATATAATCTGTACGTTGTTTGCTGATTTCTGCTAAGGTGACTTCATTCACGAGTTTTCCATTCTTTATGACACCTATTCTGTCAGCTACTTGCTCAATTTCACCTAAATTATGACTGGATAAGAGAAAGGTCATTCCATATTCATTATTCAACATTCGAATTAAATCCCTCATATCTTTTATGCCAATTGGATCAAGACCATTTGTCGGCTCATCTAAAATAATCAGTTCAGGCTTTGTAATTATTGCTCTTACAATCCCAAGCCGCTGCTTCATCCCAAGAGAAAATTCCTTCACCACTTTATCTTCAATCCCAGTTAGATGAACCATATCCAAAGCCTGCATAATTGCCTTAAAATCATAAAAGCCTAAGTATTCACAGTGAAGCTGCAGGTTTTGCATCGCCGTTAAATGATCAAAAAAGATTGGATACTCAATGATGCTACCGACCCGCTGCAAACTAGCCCTCTCAGTATTTGTAAGCTTCTTTCCAAACAGCTCAATCTCACCACCGGTTGGGCTTATTAAACCTGTGAGCATTTTCATGATTGTTGTTTTCCCAGCACCATTTTGACCAAGGAAGCCATATATTTCACCCTTTTTAATATGAAGATTCACATTAGATACAAGCTCGTTGCCTCTGATTCTTTTCGTTAATTGATTTGTCCGTACAACATATTCCATTTGTTTAGCCTCCTTATTGCTTATACCTTTATCTTAAGCAAAGAAAGTATCTTTTTTCTTTCTCAATCCTTACATGTTTCTTAAGTTTTAGATTATGCGCTTTCCGAGCTAAAAAAAAGAGCCGTTCCGTCAGAACACCTCTTATTAGGAAGCTTTAATATGTAATCTGTTTAAAAATACAAGTAAAGCTCGTTTTCTCATATGGTTTGCTTTGTAATTGAATCGTGCCTTTCATCGCTTCTGTTAACCGTTTTGAAATGCTTAACCCTAAACCGCTGCCTTGAAATTGTGGATTTCTGGCATCATCTAATGTATATAACCGTTCAAACACCCGATCTTGATGGATTTCTCCAATGCCTTTACCTCTGTCCCAAATCTCTACGACTGCAGATCCTTTGTCCTCTCGGAGAGCGATGCCAAATATCCCTCCATCACTGCCATATCGAATGGAATTTGAGATTAAGTTGCTAAATATGCGATTCAATGCATCTTCGTTTCCTAAGATGAAAAGTGTCTGTTCTGGAATCTCCACCTCCACTTGCAGACCTTTTGAAAGCAGCAAATCATAAAACTCCAGCACATTTTTTCGGCAAATTTCATTGAGCGCTATTTTACTTAATGGCATGACATAATCGTCCGCTTCTATTTTTACTAAATCAAAAAATTGATTAAGCAAGCCTGTTAAGCTCAATACTTTTTCATGCAACTGGACCATTAGAATGTCTCTTTCATCTTCAGTTATCGTTTTATCCAGCTTTATTTTCTCTACGTATCCTAAAATTATTGTCAGCGGTGTTTTCAAATCATGTGACATATTGGATATTAATTTTCTTAAGCTATTTTTTGTTTTCGAATAATCAGCAAAAACCTTTTGGTTATAATCTAGCAGGCGGTTGATTTGAATGAGTAATTGCTGAAGAGCTTGCTGATCAGTCGGAATTAATACTTTTTCAGCTGACTCTTCAAGGATTATCTCGGATAATTTTTCACTGATTTGATTTACATTCTGCTTCAATTTTCTACAGGACAAATACTGACAAATATTGATAAATACTAAAACGATAATGATTACACAAAGAAAAATAATCATTTGTTACTCACCTAATTTATATCCAATCCCCCATATTGTTCTAATATATTGCGGGTTGGATGGATCTTTTTCAATTTTTTCTCTAAGTCTTCTTATATGAACGTTAATGACGTTTTCATTCCCATAATAATCATCTGCCCAAATAAAATGGTAGATTTGTTCTTTTGTAAAAACTCGGCTTTGATTAGTCATGAATAATTTTAATATGTGGAATTCCTTTGAAGTTAGCTGGACAATTTTTCCTCTTACATTTGCGGTAAATGAATTTAAGTCTAAGATGAACTCTTTATATTGAAGAATATTTTCGCACGAATTGACTTTAGGTGGAAGATATTGCGTTGCCCTGCGAATTGCCGCTTGAACTCTCGCTGTTAATTCAAGCATGGAGAATGGTTTGCTAATATAATCATCTGCCCCAAAGCCGAGCCCGAGCGCTTTGTCAAGGTCACTTCCTTTTGCAGAAATAATCAATACAGGCACCGTACTCGTTTCCCTTATTTTCTTTAATACGTCCATGCCGCTCATTTTAGGGAGCATTAAATCAATCAGGAGTAAATCTAAATCTGCCCCTTTTTCATGAAAGGCCGCTAAAGCTTCTACCCCATCGAAGGCAGCATGAACGATAAAGTTCTCCTGTACAAGCGCACTTGTTATTAACTGACTTATTTCCATGTCGTCCTCTACTAGCAGAATTTGCTTCTGCATGCTTCCACATCCCATCATTTCTTTTCAATCGTCTAACTACTGTATTTCTATACTTTGGTAATAATTCCTTCTTAAGCTTAAGTGAACTGTAGAACGTGAAAAAGCGATTCAATGGATGAATCGCACAAATTGTAGACAAAGTGAAAATAAGAAATCTTAGTTGGATTTGGAGAGGTGTCTGCTCGACCCCTGCAGGAGAAGTAAGCCGTAAGCCTCGGGAAATCCCCTGCCTTTCTTTTTTAACTATGAATGAGATTGGCTACATCCTCAGCGATTCAATGGATGAATCGCATCTTATAGCTATCTAGTTAAATTCCTTCTGCCTTTTCAAATACCAATGATAAACAGATGAAGCGAATTCAGCCGGCACATCATCAACACCTGCGAAGTGTATTGGTTTGGCACGATTGCTTGTCGTAATCGATGCAAGACCGAGCCTTCTTTGAATGAAGCTTTGGGATATGCTGACCTCGATAATCTTCTCCCTCTTTGACACGAATAAGGATGTTGTCAAATATCCTTTTTTAAATTGGATGAAGTGACTATTTAATGCAAATCGGGTTTGAAAGAATCCTTGTATTCTTAATAAGATGAAAAATATAAAGAGAATAACAGAAAGTACCCACAAATTTTCAATTTTATAAAAGCTAATTTTATTGTAATACAGGAGAAATATTGCAATTATCCACAACCAGCTTTGTCCAATAAGGCGCACCCAAAAAAACCTTTTTGGAAGGCAAGACATCTTCTGTGAAACTTCGTAGGAAGGCAGCATTTCTGAAACGATTTCATACGCTCTTTGTACAGGCAAATAAGGGTAAAGCGAATGAATCTCGTGCTTATTTTCTTCTGAGCTCAAATCAGCTACACAAGTTAATTTCACTTCCGCAAGTCCGAGCAGCCTTTTCATAATCGTCTGCTTTACTTCAATCGCCTGCACTTTTTCTTTTGATATAGAATAAGCCGTTTGTTCAACGATCCCCTTGGTGATGTGTATGTAACGATCATCTGAAGATATTTTATAGTTTCCATATTTTAAATATGTTGTGACTATCCCAAAGATAGCAGAAAAAAGTATGGTAAATACAATAATTAATATTACAGCCCCTATTGATCCCCTGGCTATTTCCGTTATTATTTTTTCAAGGTCAAGAAATTCATTGATTTTGAGAAAAAACGAACCGAGCAAGGGAATACAGGCTAAAAAGCTTAAAGAAGTTAAAGAGGCTTTAATAATATCTTTTTTCTGCGGCTTAAAATGAATGGTTCTATTCTGATGATTCATCTTCCCCAGGACATTCACTTCTGATAAAATTCCCTGCTGACTTTTAATAGTAATTAATTGGTCTCTAACAAGAGCCTCCATTCGATCGGCTTCACTTTTTGAAATCACTTCAAATTTAATTGAACTTCCTTCCCCAGTCATACTTGTTTCAAAGCTTATAGACGTTACATTAAATATTCGATGCAATAAAGAAGCATGCCGGTTGATGTTTTGAATCTTAGTAAATGGTATCGTCTGAACAGTTTTGCTTAAAAATCCATTGTAAATATGAAAACATGCATCATCTATTTTATATTTATGTGTGAACCATTTTAATATAATAGAAATCGCACTCATCGCAAAAATCGAAAAGAATAGAGCTTTACCTATGATAGAATAGGATGATTGAGAAGCAAATTTAAGCATAGATAAAGAAATGACTAAGAAAATCGCATTTTTAATTAACTGTGATATATCAAAAAGCATTATAAGCGGATGATATCGTTTAATTTTTCTCATGTCTCTACTTCCTCGATTTTTGCATAATGGGCAATTTAATTCCTTAACTCAATCGCAGCTTCTTTAGGAAGTGCAGGAATTAAATGTGATGATCCCATCGTCTCAATTGATATAGAACATAGTCCGTATTTTCGCAATAACGGTCCTTGATTAGTAGCAACTGCTTGAATTTTTGTCATCGGTACAAGCTGATAAACTTCATTTAACACACCTGACCTTAATTGGACAAACTCACTATCTATTTCATAACGCCAGTTTTTATACATTAGAAAAGGATAAATACAAGACCAAACTGTTCCTAACAGTGAAATGACAGTAATACCAATCAGAACCCAGCCAATCCATTCCTTCCATGCAAAAAGAACATGTAAATAAAGTAAACATCCTAGAATGATGATTCCAATCAGATTCGCAATCATCTCACTTATTATCCATACTCTAATTGCACTTCTAGACAATCGTTGTTGTGGTAAATTTATTTTCATATTCATATATTCACCGCCTGCTTTCAAGCTATGATCATTTAAAGAATCACTCATCTAAAAAGATATCTTCAAGTGAAGGCTCCTCTACCTCTACACGGAAGATGTCGACCTTGCATTGATTAAATGCTCTAATCATTTCCGCTATCTTTTTTTCATCATCAACAGTGATTGTCAAGGAATTTACTTCCTTTGTTAAATCAGACCCTGCTGATTCTAGCCATTCATATAATGTTAATTGTTCAGCTTTTGGTATAGGAGAATGCTTAATCTTAACTGTAATTTTCGATCGATAGAAAGCCCTTAGTTCATCCATTGTACCGATTTTAATAATTTGACCATCCTTCATAATGGCAATTTGTGTGCAGATCTTTTCAACTTCGTGAAGATTATGAGAGGTCATAAAAATTGTTTTGCCATTTTTCTGCAGGTTTTGAATAAGTTTTTGAATGGTAATCGCCGATTCTGGATCTAAACCTGAAGTTGGTTCATCAAGAAAAATTATTTTTGGGTCATGAATAATGGCTTGTGCAATCCCCAACTTCTTTTTCATCCCAAATGAAAATTTGCCAACTTTTTTGCCTCCATGATTTTGTAAGCCTACTAAGTTCAGGACTTCCTTACAACGTACTTTACTAGCAGAATTGCCAGAAAGGGCTGATAGAAATTTTAAATGTTCCATCGCTGTTAAAGAGCTATATAATGTGGAGTAATCTGGCATGACACCCATTCGTTTTTTTACTTGATCATTTGGCCCCTTTACACCTAAAAGTGAATATGTGCCAGAGCTAGGATAAATAATGCCAGTTAACATATTAATAAACGTTGATTTACCTGCTCCATTCCTTCCTAGAAAACCAAAAAGTTCCCCTTCTTTCACACTTAAATCAATCGCTTTAATAATTTGTGCAGACCCGTACGATTTACTTAATTGCTTTGTTTCAATAACGTTCATTAACATTCTCTCCTTTTGAAAATCTGGTTAGCAATAGCAAGCATAATGACTGCTAAAATAACATTCATCACAAAGGTATAGTCTTCATTAAACAAATAGTAATAAGGAGTTATAAACTTAATCCAGCTCACCCATGTATTTGACGTAAAGGCAAGCCATATTCCAACTGCCGGGAAGCTTAGTCCAACGATGATTCCGAGAAACATAGTTAAACTAGGCTTTAATATGATGACGGACAATAAGATGATTAAGGCGATTTGATAAATTAGCAGACTCATTGTCTGTAAGAAAATAAATAAATCCACCTTCTGCGAGAAAATACTGATAAGCAAGAAAGAGATGATTAATGTAACGAACCAAAATAGGCAAATGCCGAAAAACTTTCCTAGAATAATCGATTGTCTTGACGTTCTCGTTATTAAAAAACGTATTGTACGTTCTTCCATCTCTCTGTTTACTGTATTATGCGAAAGGCTAGCAACAAATAAGTAGCCTAATAGTAAAATAAGTGTCAAAATCCCAACAGTATGTATACCTTCGGCCTCGCTCGCTGTTAATTCAATCCCTATTGAGATTACTTCTGAAAACTTAGCTGAATAATAGGAAACAATTAGTAGAAACAAAACAGTAATAATAGATTTAATTCCTTTGAATAAATTAATAAACTCTCTTTTTGCAATAACAAACAATTACTTCACATCCCCTTTGACCAATGTAACAACATTATATCCTTCCTAATTGAATTCCCAATAACCTCCACCTTAATTTTTCCTTAATTTATAGATTTTTACTAACTGAATGATATGATATTTATATATTAAAATATATAGGAGTGTCATGATGTACGAGGCCAAGCTATTAATTGTCGATGATGAAACCGCAATTTTACATATGTTAACAACTATATTAAAAAAAGAAAATTTTACACATATTGATACAGCAAGTAATGCTGAGGATGCGCTCTCTTTATGCCAAAGAAAACAATATGACTTAGTCCTGTTGGATGTTATGCTCCCTAATCGCAGCGGATTTGAAATATGCCCCCTTATAAGAGAAACGACGGATGCGCCTATTTTCTTTCTAACTGCACGATCAACTGATCTAGATAAACTATCCGGATTTGCAGTCGGGGCCGATGATTATATTACAAAACCTTTTAATCCCCTTGAAATTGTTGCTAGAGTAAAAGCTCATTTGCGCCGCCACCAAAGGAAAATACCTAATATGCCTCAAGTGACATATCAATACGGGCCTATTCAACTAAACTCAATATCGGGAGAGGTAAAAGTAAATAACAGAACAATAGATTTACCTGCCCAGGTTTACCAGCTGCTTTTATTTTTCTGCAAACACCCAAATCAGCTATTTAGTAAAGGCCAGCTTTATGAAAAAGTATGGGGCGAAGAATTTTTAGGCGAAGACAACACTGTAATGGTCCACATTAGAAAGCTTCGAGAAAAAATTGAGGACAATCCAAGTAATCCCAGCCACCTTCTGACTGTAAGAGGTCTTGGATATAAATTTGTCGCTGATGGTGAGCGCTATGAACATTCATAAGCGGATTATCGTACAGTTTTTTATTCAATTGACGCTCGTCTTCATATTATTCTTCTTTCTCTTTTTGGCCATTTGGGGGGTTATTGGATTCACTATTATGAAAGATGAAATTACCCAAGATTTATCGAAGGCAGATAGTACATATTTTTCAGATAAAATAAACATAACAGGTGATAAAGTTACATTCGAAGAAGATTTAAAAAAGCTCGTTAAGAAACAAGAAGGCTGGCTGCTTGTCGTAAATGACAAAGGTAATTTAATTGGTGACTACAATGCGCCTAATCCTATTCCGAAACGTTTTAATGAAAGTACACTTGGAGAATTAATCCTTCAAAAAGACGCAGATTCAGTGGATTATACACATTGGAAATTAGATGAAATGAAGGATGAGTCACCTATTCTGATATTTGCCAGTGAGAATATGGAGACGGTGATTCTTAATAATATAAAATCAACAGTTGATTGGGATAATCAGCAAATCAACCTGACTGCACCTAATATTCAACACCTAAATAATCATTCGGCATGGGTTCAATTAATTAATTCTTCCGGTGAGGTTGTAGATGGGTACGGTACAAAGAGCAAGTCGGTCAGTAAATATACTATGGCCGACTTTCAAGCTTTATCAGCAAATACTGAAGTTATCACTGATGCATATTTTGATGCCGCAACAGAGCAGACAATAATTGTTGGGATGCCCAATGCCAATTCGGCCACTAACCTGAAAACTTTTCTATTAAACATAAACAATGGCATTATGATTCTTTTTGCAGGTTTGATTCTTTTTCTAATCATATTCACCTTTTGGTATGCACGTAAATTTGGCGTTCCGTTAGTTACAATGATGAAGTGGATTCAAAACCTTGGCAACGGCAAGTACGAGCAACCATTTGATCTAGGCCAAAAAAATGGGAAGTTAAAGAGAAAGTTTCGGCTGTTTAAAGACCTTATTGCAACTCTTTCTAACTTAACTGAAACATTGCAAAAAAATCAAACACAAAGCCGGAAAATGGTTCAAACACGCGAGGAATGGATCAGCGGTCTTTCCCATGACTTAAAAACCCCCCTCGCATCTATAGCAGGCTATGCACAAATGCTCGAATCAAAAAAATACTCATGGTCTGAAGAAGAAGCGAGAGAGTTTGCTAAAATCATAGCAGAAAAATCACGATATATGATGAAATTAATTGAAGATTTAACTTTAACCTATCGAATAAAAAACGAGGCGCTGCCAATCTCTAAAGAGAAGGTAGATATGATTGAATATTTGCGAAGAACGATCATACATTTCATGAACGATCCGGCAAATAAAGAAGTCCAATTTGACTTTCAGCCTAAAGATAAAGTCATCTTTGCCTCAATTGATTTAAAGTGGTTTCAAAGAGTGATTGACAATTTAATAGCAAATGCCATTAAGTACAACCCGTCCGGTACGACGATTAATATATCGATTGAGCCTATTGAAGATCAGCTAGTAATTATTACAATTGAAGATGACGGTGAAGGCATGGATGCAGAAACGCTCGCTAACCTATTCAACCGCTATTACCGTGGTACGAATACAAGTGATTCGAACAACGGAACTGGACTTGGAATGGCCATTACTAAGCAGCTAGTTCAACTTCATGGCGGATCAATTAATGTTAAAAGCACTCCTCATAAAGGGACGATTGTTAGAATGATTATTCCTAGGTGAACATATAAAAAGCGCCCTAGGCTGGACGCTTTTTATACTTGTTTTTTCATCATAGACGAAGCTAAAATAAATGAAGTGCCTATGCAAATGAATGAAATAGATAAATATTGTTCTTGAAGGACAAATACGTTATTAAACTGTTCATAAAATAAGTACGCTCCTAATAGGCAAAAAATAATTCCCAATATAATATTTATTTTTCCTGCCCGCGTTAGATTACTCATTCACTGTCACTCAGCTCGGCACTGACTACCATATGATCTGTCATTTCAATCACTTCCTCCAGTTTCAAATCTGGATGCATGAGGACAATTGTGTACCGCAATCCATCTTCGTCCCAGCTGACGCTATCGATTTCTTCCCATTTCTCTGCATTTTGACCGCGCACTTTTAACTCACTTTCTTGAATTGCCATGTCCTTTCCTTCAGGTTGAGGAAAAACGGATAAAGAAAATGCTTGATAATCGCCCTTCTTATAATTAATTGTAATCTCCGTGCGATCTATTTCACCGCCAAGTTCATTGACCTCCACTTTATCAACAATATAGTCTTCAATTTCTTTCATAATTAAAAACGGTCTTCCCAGCGCTTGTTCGGCTTCCTCCACAGAAACAGCAGGAGGTTCTTCATACTTCTCTATCTTCACATCATTAGGCAAATCAAGTGAAAAGGTATCTTCTGTAAAATCCGGAGAGTAATCCAGCTTCGTATAAACCATTTCTGTTTTATTGTCCCCACTTATTACAATGGTCTTAATCATGGACCAATTTTCCATATCGACCCAAACATCAATTTCCCCAAGCATTGAATTTTTCGCTTTCGGAATAAACTTCAAGTGTTGTGTATCAAAACCATTTACTTTCTCTTCACCAATAAGCTCTTTCTCATGCGAATCCTTTACAAGTTCAAGAGTCTGAATAAATTGCTCCTTTTGAGTCGAATTTTCTATCACTTCGTCTTCTTCAATTGCAGCCTGAAATGCTTGGTTTGCTCCCTCATCATAAACAATCAGCATTTTACCATCATTTAAAGCAATGGACTTATTTTTACTATTTTCATCAATAGTGATTGCCTTTCTCTTCTCCTTTTCCACAAATTCTTGTATAGTAGAATGTTCAATCAGCTCATCACCTTGATATACTTTCATTTCAGCTTCACCATAATAGGAAGTTAGTTCATCTGTTGAAGTGACAAAAGATGAAAGCACTTCATCTGCTGATTGCTGCATATTTGTTCCACATCCCGTCATGATTAGTGCTGTTAAGCATAAACTTGTCATTATTTTATTCACTTTCATTACAACTCTCCTCTTTTAGCCAAAAAGAAACTAATGTACCATAATCTTGTTTTGACCATATCCTTATTTTTCCTCCATGAAGCAAGACGATTTTTTCGGCAATGCTGAGACCTAAGCCCGCGCTGCCGCCTTTTCCTCTATTAGCTTCCAGCTGTACAAATGGCTCGAAAATTCTAATCAAATCATCATTACGTATGGCTTCACCTTCATTTTGCAAGATGACGATGGTTCCGCCTTTTCTCCAGCCTTCGACCTCATCCAGCATTGGATCAAATACCCAGTTCGGAAGTCTTTTGCTTTTCGATATAACAGCAATCCATATTTTTTTCCCATTAGGTGTATATCGAATGGCATTGCTCATTAAATTATCCATTACGCGCATCATTTGAAGCGGCTGCAGCAAGTATTCACCACATACATCTTGAATAACTGATAGCCCAATTCCTTTTTTTGCACATGGCTCATCATAGCCGGCTAACATCATTTCAAAGTATTCCTCACCATCAACTTGTACAAAATCATGCTGTTCGGTTGAAGCCTCCAAAGAGGTATATACTGAAAGATTGTCAATCATCTCTTTCATATAATCAAGTTTTTCAAATAAGATTTCCGTATATTCCTGCTCTTCTTTAATCGTAAGCTTCCTTTTTCCTTGTAACGCTTCTGAATAGGCACGAATAACAGTGAGAGGAGTTTTTAAATCATGTGATAAAGAGGCGACGATATATTCTTTCTCCTTCTGCTGCCTATTCAACTCTGCATTCCCTTTTATGATTTGAGCCTTCATTCCTTCAAAATGGTTGATAAGTTCTCCCAACTCATCATTTGACTGACGCAGCCTTTTATCAGATCCTTCTTTACCATTTGCAAATGCCGTCATTTCGCTCCTTAGCAATTTTAACGGCCGATTTAGCTTCCTATTTAATAAAATAACCACCATCAAATAGATGACAAGAAATGTTGACCCGAACAATGAGCCAATGACTAATGTGCGATTATGAACGCCCTCTAACCATTCATCTCTTGAAAGCGAAATTTCATAAATGCCAGCTAATTGGTCTTTATCATGAACCGTTCTTTTTATAGAAATCGTTCGGTGGTTCTTCTGAATTTCATTCAAGTTCTGATATACTCTTTGGACTCCGTTATTGTTTAGCCAATCTGAGTTTGAAAGTGATGAATATAAAACAACCCCATCTTCTCTAAATAAGGTAATCTTCATATTGTCTTTGACCAATTCCTGAATGAATGAGTAATTCTCTAAAGGCTGAATATGATATAACCCGGGTTCATCCAATTGCATGCCTACTTCTGCCTCTATGCTGCTTAAATTCATAAATTCAAGTAAGTCTTGACGCTCATCATATTTATTAAGGCTAATATAAAAAATATAAAGAGCAACAATCGGCAAAGCCATGACAATAAAATAGCTGAGTATCAGCCATGTCTTAATTTTCATCAATGGCCTCCCCGATAAAACGATAGCCTGAACCCCAGACAGTTTGGATAAACTTTGCTGCTTTAGAATGGTCATTGAGCTTTTCTCTAATAGATTTAATATGAACGGTTACAGTATTATTGCCATTTAATTCTTCCTGCTGCCAAACATGCTCATAAAGCTCAGCCTTTGAAAACGTTTTGAATGGATTCTTCATCATTAATAAAAATAACTCCATCTCTTTTACCGTCAGCAAAACCGGCTTCCCATAGAGGTAAACGGTTCTTGTCTGTTCATCCACTCTTAATCCACCGGAAAATGTATGCATTTGTGAATGGCGATTGATGAACCTGCGATACCTTCTCAAATGGGAGTGTATGCGCGCATGGAGCTCATCCAAACTAAACGGTTTTGTAATATAATCATCTGCACCAATATTTAAGCCGTTTATTTTGCTGCTATCCTCATTTTTTGCGCTTACAATTAAGATAGGTACATTGCTTTCCATCCTTATTTTTTTGCATAAACTGAAACCATCCATTTCAGGCAGCATCAAATCAACTAAAACTAAACTATAGTCCTCATGTTTAAAGTCGTCCCAGCCCTCGATACCAGTCGTCGACCAAGTGACAAAAAAACCTTCCTTGCGAAGATGATCACAAACAATACGGCCGATATGCGGGTCATCCTCTACCAGCAAAACTTTCTCTTTCCCTGCCATCCTTACCCCTCTTTCACAATTTCAATTATATCGTCCGATCTTTTTATTCATTTAAATCTTTATAATTGGTTAATAATTACTACTTTACAATGAATCTCCTTCGGTTTAAATGCCGTTTTATGAGGATTTTAAAAAAATGCGACATAAGATGAAAAAGGATGAGTGTGCTGCAAAGTTATGACGAGGCAGGAACAAACGGAGGAATAAAGAATATTATCATTACCCCAATATTAGGAGGCGTTACAATGAGTGGAATAGATAAGCGCAATAAATTAACGGAAGAACCATTTTCCTATACAATCACAAAAAAAGGAATGGTCATCGTTTATTATGACAACAAACAAATAGTAATGATAAAAGATAAAGAAGCAGAACGCCTGATAGCAAAAATCAACTCAGCTAAAGATAATGCTGCAGAAGTGCAATTATTGCTAGCTAAAATTACTGGTAACTTTAAACGCGGCAACGAGAAGCTTGGTAAAAGAAAAAACAATTAATCTCCTTTGCCCTATCACGATTTTGCCATAATAAGGTGGCTATCTCTCTCCAATAATTGTGAATAGCAAATAAAATGACGGTTCGCTCTCGATGCGGCTATTTCATCACTTAAACCCAAGTCGAACGATAAGTGGGTTCAATTCGTAAAATAGCACCTGTTTTCTTCAAAATGAAAATAAAATTGGGCTACTAAAACAAAAATACTTTGCCTTTCGTAGAATAAAGATTTAATAAACCTAAAGCCATTACAATAGAATATTATATTATTAAATGAATACGAAAAAATGGGGAGTAAATCGTGAAAAAATTAAAGGTTAACGATATTGAAATAAGCTATAACGTTATAGGTGAAGGTGACCCCTTGATTTTCACACATGGGCATTCTATGAATGGGAAGCAGTGGGAACCGCAGATTAAAGCGCTTTGTAAAGAATACCAATGTGTCATTTGGGATGTCCGCGGGCATGGTTCATCGACTCTTCCACCTGGGAAAGGAAATCCTGATGATTTTAGCAGAGATTTGGTGGCATTGATGGATTATTTAAATATAGAAAAGGGCGTTTTATGCGGACTATCAATGGGCGGTCATATTTCGGTGCAGTGTGCGATTCATTACCCCGAACGTGTTAGCGGTCTCATTCTTATAGGCACACCGTATACTAATAAGTACAACTGGTTTGAGAAGTACGCTACGCCCATTAGTCTGTTAAGCTTACGGCTTTTGCCTTTCCATTGGACTTCAAGCTGGATAGCTTCTGCTATGTCCAGAATAAACCCTGCAAATAAAGCCTATGTATTAGAAAGCTTTCAATGCATGACTAAAGCGAATTTCCTTGCACATTGGGAAGCCAATTTAAAGATGGAAAGCGGACCCCAATTGCATAAAGTGTCATGCCCTACAATGATACTTCTTGGCAGTCATGATAAGATGGTTGCCCGGCAACAAAAAAGTTTACGAAAAGGAATCCCTCATTCTGAATACTATACGATTCCGGCTGCCGATCACCTTACAAATCGTGATAACCCTAAGGCTGTGACGAATTATATTCATCAATTTATGAAAGCAATGGAATAATAAAAAGCCATTTGCTGTACGCAAATGGCATGAAAAACAGAGATTTAAAAATTAAATTCATCTGGATGCGGGCCGCTTCTTTTATCCTTATTTAAGGCATCTATTGCTTTCACTTCTTCTTTTGTTAATTCAAAATCAAATATCTCGCTATTTTCTTTTATTCTCGATTCCGTCACTGATTTTGGAATGGTAATAATCCCGTGCTGTATATCCCAACGTAAAATGATTTGTGCTATTGTCTTATTGTATCTTTCGGCTATTTTCTTTAATTGAGGGTTCTCCAGTAATTCGCCGGCCATTAGAGGGGACCACGCTTCTACGCGGATATTGTTGTCAGCGCAAAAATTCCTAAGCGCTGCTTGAGTCAAAAATGGATGTAATTCAATTTGATTGATCACAGGCTTCACTTCAAAATCATTCAATAGTTGATGTAGATGAGTGATTTGAAAATTACTCACCCCTATTGCTCTTACTTTTCCCTCATTATAGATAGTTTCCAGTGCTTGCCAAGATGCTTGATACTTATCCTCTCCTGGCCAGTGGATAAGATATAAATCCAAATAATCCAAGCCCATTTTTGAAAGACTTTCATTATATGCATCTAATGTTTCTTGATAAGTTAATCCATCATTCCACACTTTTGATGTAATAAATAGTTCTTCTCTCTTAACAAGCCCTTCATTAATTGCTTCATTGATTCCTTGCCCAACACTTGCTTCATTCCCATAAATTTGAGCAGTGTCAATACTGCGATAACCTATCTTGATGGCAGTTTTTACTGCATTTGCTAATCGTGACCCATCCTCGACACGAAATACGCCATAACCTAGTACGGGCATGTCTACTCCGTTATTTAACTGGATATATTTTTGATTATTCATGATTAGATCTCTCCTCTTCTTTTTCAAATTTTATTGAGATGCTTGTTAATCCTGCTGCAAGCAGAACCATTAAGCTGCCTATCCAAGTTGTATGAATGAGTCCGATTGAATGAATCACTACTCCACCCAAATATGAACCAAAAGCTATGCCAAGATTAAATGCGGCAATATTTAGCGCAGATGCAACATCTACAGCTGTGGGTACAAATCTTTCTGCCAAAATCACTACATAAGCCTGTAATCCCGGCACATTCATAAATGCAAACAGCCCCATCAATAATACAAATAACAAACCGAATCCTTTAAATGGAACAGTAAAATAAAGAACAAATAATACAATCGCTTGGATAATAAACATATAAAACAAAGAATAGATTGGCTTTTCATTTGCCAATTTGCCGCCAATAATATTTCCTATTGCTACTGTGATTCCATAAAAAAGCAGCAATAATGTGACTGTACTTGCTCTATAACCTGTTACCTCCTGAAGAAGCGGAGACAAGTACGTAAAGACAACAAAAGTTCCACCATATCCGAGGGCAGTAATGATTAAAACTAGTAGTATCTGTTTCGTTTTTAATAGTTTTATCTGTTCTTTATATAATGGCTTTGGTCCTTGTTTAATCGATTCAGGCAATAACCTCCAATTAGCGATAAGCGCGATGATTCCTATACAAACAATAAAACCAAAAGCAAATCTCCAGCCAAGCTGCTGACCAATAAATGTGCCAAATGGAACGCCGGTAATAGTGGCAACAGTTAATCCGGTAAACATAATAGAGATTGCACTAGCGCGCTTTTCTCTCGGAACAATGCTTGCTGCTATCGTCGACCCAATTGACATAAACACACCATGCGCTAATGCCGAAACGAGCCGCGAAACCAGTAAAAGCCACATGGAATTCGATAACATCGAAATGCTATTACCAACTATAAATATAATCATGACAAATAATAAAAGTTTTTTGCGCGGTATACTGGAAAATAAAAGCGTTAATACTGGTGCGCCAATGACAACACCGATTGCATATATGGATACCGTTAACCCTGCAGTCTGTACTGAAGTATTTAAATCATTAGAAATCATCGGCAATAAACCAACGCTAATAAACTCTGTTGTACCGATAGCAAAAGCTGTTATTGCTAATGATAATAATGCAAAGAACTGCTGTTTTTTAGGAATTGTATTCAATTGTTTTAGACCTCCCCATGCTAATTAAATTCAATTAGCTATGATTTGTCCCGGAACAAATGTTATTATGTATCAAACATGATTATTATGGAAGTACGCACTTTTTTGTTATATAGGAACCTTTTAGTTCCTGAGAACGAATGTTCCTATTAAATTGAGGTGAAATAGATGGAAAAACGAAAATATAATATTTCAGTTGAAGCTACGCTAGAAGTAATCGGAGGAAAGTGGAAATGTGTCATCTTATGTCATCTTATGCGCGGAAAAAAAGAACGAGCGAGCTTAAACGATTAATGCCAAATATTTCTCAAAAAATGCTTACTCAGCAACTTCGTGAGCTAGAAGAAAGTGGAGTAATTAATCGCAAGCTTTATCATGAAGTACCCCCTAAAGTAGAGTATGAATTAAGTGATTACGGCCATACTTTGGCGCCCATACTAAATGCGCTTTGTGACTGGGGCGAATGCCATATTGTTAAAACTTATGGAAGTAAGGAAGATTACTTAGAAAAGAGTATTCTAAACGATTAGTTAGCGCACTTTATTTGGAGTTTAAAGTGACAGGTATGTTTGAATTAGAAGTGTTCGTCACTTTATTTGGAGTTTAAAAGTGACAGTTAAGGAAGAAAAAAATATGCTAAAAAGCCATCTGTAACAACCATTACGGATGGCTTTTTACAATAAAAAAAGCGGAATCTATGTGCAGACTATTTAGCTTCTAAAGTATTGGTTTGATGATGTTTCCGCGGCTTAGCCGCTTTATACCATTGATAGCAAAAAATAATTATGATCACAAGATCTACTGCATCGCCCCCGTAATACATAATCATACTTCCAGCTTCTGCTTGTGTAATCGGTACGCCGTCAGGGGGATAAGCATAGAGAGATTTTGCCAAAATTTGATGGCCTGCCAAGGCTAATATTAAAATGATAGCCCGGTAAACAAAGCTATAGCCATATGGAGTTTTATCAATATAAATGATTGAAGCAGTAAAAAAATAACCAGCTAAAAAAATATGTGCATGAATGATGGCATAAAGCCACATTGAGTGGTGCATCAAAACAAATAAGTCAGTTTTATACAAGACCCATAGGCCGCCAATATTTAGTAAAGCAGGCAGAAGCGGGTTCATGAGCGCATGGAAAAATTTCTTTCGCAATACTGCTGTGATTCTCCTTGCATTTCTTATAGGGATTGAACGTAGGAGCAGTGATACGGGTTTTGAAAGCACCATAAGTAATGGTCCCGCCATCCCTAAAAGCAAATGCCCTATCATATGTATGCGGAAATCTTGATGGGCTGCTTCAGCTAAAGGACCGGCCACAGCTAATAAACAAAACAAATTTCCGATCGTCCAACAAGCTGTCCGGTACCACGGCCACCGGCTATAACGTCGATTGGACATCATAACAGCAGCTTTATAAATGACTATAAGAAAAACAAAAGGAATGGCCAAAATTAATTGTAAAATCGGTTCTAAATGGTGAAGAGCATGCATAAAGTCCCCCCAAGCGTCCAAAATCCTTTTTTAGCTTTTTATCGATTTATTCGTATTGAGTATGATGGCAATGCCGATCAATGCGATGATGGCTGCTGAAATATTCCATACTAGGTCATAAGGAAGCAAATCTACCCCGTAACGGATTTGATGGAGCTTCATCACTTTATGCTGAATTAATCCGTCATATAAATTAAATAAACCAATTCCTAACAAAGCGCCACCTATCCACCTTTTTGGCCACCAAGCTGCTCTTCGGCGCAAATCTGCAACCATAAACAGGCCTCCTACTGTCGCTATCCAGCTAAAAGCATGAAATATGCCATCGGATACCAGCCCTATTTTTGTCGTTGATTGATCATAAAAATGATGCCAATTGAGCAATTGATGAAAAACTGTTTCATCAATAAACGCCACGAGCCCAAGCCCAAACAGAATGCCTGACCAAAGATTGCGCTTTGAAACATTCGCTTGATTACTATCAGGCACCTTACTTGTCCCTTTGCTATTCATCGTATTTTCGATAGATATCAGTCCATTTCATCTAAGTGTCTTGTTTATATTTTTCCCCTAAACATTTAAACACTAAACTAGAAAACACCTGTGATATCTTCTATCCATCAGGTGGTTTTAAAAATTTTCCGTTATTTGATTGTGTCTTCATTTTCATTATTAAAGTCCGTTCTTTTAGGAGTCAGTTCTTTGGATGATTCTGTTTGATATTGTAAGTTCGTTGGTCGAGGGTTGTTTGATTCTTCTCTGCTGTTATTACTAGAGATGTACTTGTGAAAAAAGTATTCAAACAATGCTAAACCAGCAGCAGAAATCAAGGCAGGAATGAATACGCTTCCACCGTATGTTAAGTTTTCACCCATTAACCAAATAATTATAAACGCCAATCCAAAATCACCGATGGTTGCAATCGTATTATTGATCCTTGGCAGTATAAATAAGTCACCGAGATAAGAGGCAATCCCCCATACTAAAGTGATGAGAAAGACATTTCCAAAAGACATTCCGTAAAATAAGCCAAGTACAATATAAAGAAGTACTAAGCTTCCGATAAATTTTATGGCCATTGCTTTAATATGCTCCATTATTTCAACTCCTTCCATACTTATTATTGTTTTATTTTCTTTAAGTATTCGTTATAAGAAAATGGGATTACAGCCATAAAAAATGTGCCGAATAAAACGAAAAGAGCAGATAAATATCATCTGCTCAAAGTAATTTGTTAGCAATTATCTGATTTATAGTTGTTCAATGGCGGAGGAACAAGCCAACCTTTCTCTTTATTTAATCGAAGAAGCTTTCCGCCAAGCGCTACTTTTTGAGCATGAAATTGGCTGAACATCATTGCAATATCCTCACGAATTGACTGGCCGATAATCGTGCTACAAGAGACTAGTCCAGCTGCAGCATCCCCTGACAGCTTCGCCGAAATTTCTGGGTCTTGAAAACGAGCACCAATCGGGATATCATTTAAACAGGCATCTGGTCTTTCCGGTGGAGATGGAGGTAATCCTACTCCATTATCTTTTAATAGTTCTTCAATTTGTTTAACTTCCTGTTTCCCAATTTCAATACATTCTTCTAGTAATTTTTTCAAATCATCATCACCAGCATGATTAAGCAATGTTTGATTTGCGGAGATTAAACCTTTCCCTACCATTAAATATGACCAAGTACTAAATACTTCTCCATAATGCATTGGCTCATCTTTTGGATTACCACTTAAAATTCCCATTGCGAACCTCCTAAATAAATTCATTAGATTGTGTCACCTTCCTCAATCCGCACTTTCTTATAGTGTCCATTATTATAAGAAATTATTATAGTTATAAAAGGTAAAAAAAGAGCCCTAAAGGACTCCTTGTCATTAATTATTCAAATCATAAAGCCCTGGCGCATGTTCATTAGGCATATCAGGCATATCAGGAACTGGATAACCTTTTGGAGGCTCCGTTACTGATAATTCTCCACCGTTTCTACTTGGCGTGGTACCGCTAAAAATTTCTTTAATTTGAGTATCATCTAACCTGAAGTTGAACTGTGCATTATGAAATCCCATATCCACATATTTACGGCATTCAGGGTATTTATTCAAATCGTAGTTAGGAATAGGGAATAATTTTCCCCAATCAACGCCTAATGTTTCCAATGCTTTAGCAAATGCATTTTGGTGAGCGTTATCTCTAACAATTAAAAATGCAATCGTTTCACGCAATGTCTTGTTGTTGCTCATTTCATAAATGCGCGATTTCTGCAGTACACCAGTCGATTCTAGGACAACGTTATTTAACAAATTGGCCGCTAAATTTCCGTGATCATATACCCATGAACCATTCCATGGATTGCCGCTTGCATCGACCGGCAAAGAGGCTTTAGCACCTATAATATAATGATGCGGGTTTGCTCCATCCCGTATAACTTCATTTAATGGCGCTCCATCAAGGGCTTGGTTACCAGGCATATCGCCTCCGGATTCATTCAAAAGTTGATTTATAGTCGACTGAACAAGTTCCACATGACTAAGCTCTTCAATGAACACCCCTCTGATAAGATCGCGATACTGCTTAGCTTTCCCTCTAAAATTTGCACTTTGAAAGGAATATTGCATCATCGTCCTCATTTCACCAAATTGGCCGCCAAGCGCTTCCTGCAACACCTTTGCTGCATGAGGATCGGGTTTATCTGGCACAATCATATTGATTAAGTCTTCTTTGTAAAAATACATATAGACCCTCCTACTTTAGAAATCATTCCCCGTTATAGTGCCAAAACAATAGATAAAACATCCTGCCACTTATTAGCATAAGAAAAGACAATTCCTCGTATTGAAGAATTGTCTTCTAGAATAGATTATTCAGCTGGCCGATTGGGCCCATTTAACTTTTTATCAGAAACGAAGGATTCTTTTTTAGTTGATGCTTCTTTTTTCAGATGTGTTTTTTTATTTTTTGGCATAATATTTCCTCCTTATTAATACATATTTTTATTTATAAGAAGGGAAATATACATAAGACTAGAGATTTCTTTAAAAAAGGGTTTAAGCAACACATACGGTAAGGAGCGACTATCAAGATAAGAATCGCCCCATCTACTATTTATTCTGTTCCATCACCGCAAAGTAATTTTCTTCCCCATCAGCGAAATTAAATACTCTGCCAGAAGGCATGTCGATGATTTCTCCGACAAAGATATTTTTGCTTGATAATTCACTATGTAATTGATCAAGGTTTTCTGTGTGGAACATTAATGATGGTGTACCAAGATTTAGTTCTGGCGACATCTTTTTGACTGTTTCCTTATCATGAAGAATGATACTAGTTTCAGCATCTTTGGAAGGAGCTATTTCAATCCATCTCATTCCCTCACCATTTTCTTCAGAAATGACACTAAATCCAATTTTTTCCGTCCAAAAATTCACTGCTTCATCTTGGTTATTTACATACAGCATTATTTGACCAACCTTACTAATCATTCTATCACTCCCAATATTATTTTTACTTATTACTGGACGCCCGATTCTAAAATTGAAAAAGCTTGATTCTCACAATCAATTTCTGCTAATGCCCCATAAGGCAAAATGGCTTTCGGTTCAGTATGGCCAAAATTCATATTATATAGAATCGGTAAGTTTTCCAATCGATACTCCTTCAATACCTTAAGAATTTCTACTTTATATTCTACGTAATACTGTTCATCCTGCGGTTTAGCAAAGACAATTCCCTTCGTTTTATCCAAAATGCCTTGTACAGCATAATTGCGCAGCCAACGTCTAATCTTATCCGGCTCCGGTTTTTCTTCAGATGTTTCAAAGAACAGAATGCTGTCTTCCCAATATTTTTTATCTGGCCAAAGGTCAGTACCCTTTGCAAACTCAAGAACTTCTATACAGCCGCCAATAAGCGTTCCTCTTACAATACCTGAACCTTGAAGCAGCTCATACCCTTGATTTTTCACCATCTTCCTTCGCACGTTTTTATTTGCTTCATTCCATTCTAAATGCTCGCTTGTCCACTCCTCAGCCGGCTGTATTTGACCAATCACTTCGTCTGTAAAGAGGGTTCTATGAATCATTTCAACTGTATATGAATGCATTTCTACATTTTCAGCAAAATCCGTTAAAATCGCCGGTCCATAATAAGAGGAAATTCCAGCTTTATGACAAAGCAAATGGGAGATCGTTACATCAGAATATCCCATAAAAATCTTTGGGTTTTCTCTTATCACATTGAGGTCAATATAAGGATGTAATCGAATACTGTCTTCACCGCCAATATTCGCAATAATTCCTTTAATACGCTTATCTTTGAATGCAGACATTAAATCGTCTGCTCGTGCCTCCGGATGTTTAGATAGATACTCTGCTCCCTTTAAACTATTTGGCATTGGTATTACTTCAAGTCCGAAAACACGCTCTAGTCTCTCAACGCCTTGATTATACCGCCATTGAAGTTCTGGTTCTCCTGCACCACCCCATGAAGGGCTGACTGTCGCGATTTTATCTCCTGGGCACAATTTCTTTGGTTTTATTAACATGGCCTCACTCTCCCTTTTTAATATAATTCGCTTCTTTGCAATGACTTCCTTCCTCTAACCTATTTCCCCAAAAAAATCATCGACCCTTCCTAAGGAAGAATCGATGATTTTTTCAAGCTTAACGATGCTGATCATGAATAGGTTGGAATAATGGCTCATCGGCATCTCTTACAACAGAAAAATGATCTATATTGTAATGGCCATGCAGCGTATGATTATGGTGGGCAATAATTTCTTGAGCAGACAGCACATTAGAATCAGTTGTTGAATGTCCATCTCGTACTAATGTAACATCAAAGCCATTTATTGTTGCTGCACGAACAGCCGTATCAATACAATGCTCCGTCTTGCATCCTACGATGACTAAATGGGATACACTTCTATCCTTTAAATAGGGAAGCAAATCCGTTTTGTAAAAGGCATTTGTTGCCTTTTTATCAAAAAAAACAGCCTTCCCCTCAGGGATATTAATCTCTTTATGAACTTGAAATCCGTTGCCTTCTCCTTCTGCCACATCTTTATCCCTCACAAAAATGACAGAAGCATCTTCTACTAATGCTTGAGCAATTACATGATTAATATTGACAATCAATCTTTCTTTATTGAAAACTTCCTTTTCTTCTTGATTTCCATCAATTAATTCCTGCTGTGCATCAATAACTAGCAATGCTTGATTCAACCATTACCAACTCCTTATTTTCCGATTACTCTACCTCTACTATCTCCGGATCGATCTCCAGCCGCATGGCTATATCTTTTTTAATATCATTTACGGAATGAAACTCATAGTCAAAGAAATGATCCCATTCTTTAGCAGGTTCATAATCATTTAATAATTCTTGATTTTCTCCATAAAACAAGACTGTATCTACTCTTAAAAGATTTTCTGAAGCAGTCTTTTCTTCGTTATCATCAACAAAATAATCTTCCATCTCATCCTGAAGCAGTACTTTTACTGCAGCTAAATTAGACATTCAATTACCTCCATTATTTGTATTCATTGATTCTATGAATCATACAAAGTCATGGAATGGACTTCTGCATAATCCTATATAGTGTATACGTTTTTACTTTATTAAAAACGTTCCCCTATTACAGGAATATAAACATACCAACTGTCCTTTGATTACTTATTCGCCATCTGCTACTCCATATCCTTCTGGTGCAGGAATTGCTTTTTCTGCCGCTCTACTCACTTCCTCCCACCGTTTCCAAGCGGCGATTTTCTCTTCTTCATGATGAACAGTAATGTCTAGCAATTGGCTACCCAATATTAATCTGAGCGGCGGATTCTCACTATCTACTAGTTTAAGTATCGCTTCTGCCGCCAAGCAGGGATCACTATCTGCAGAACCCTCACTAAACTGTTTAGCCAACTCTTCTCTTACGCTATTGTAACAAGCCAAAGTTTTACTATACTTCATATTCAAGTATAGATTCGTCCAGTATCCCCCTGGTTCTATAATCGTTACATTCACACCGAAGTGCTTCGCCTCCTGTGCCAGAGCTTCACTCATTCCTTCGAGTGCAAATTTACTTGCGCTGTATATGCCTGACATTGGACCGGAAAGCAATCCACCTATGCTTGATATTTGTAAAATATGCCCTGATTGCTGTAAACGCAAGTAAGGCATAACTGCCTGGCTAACCCATAGGGCGCCGAAGAAATTTGTCTCCATTTGACTTCGGGCATCTTCTTCACTTAATTCCTCAATCATCCCCATTAGCATATTGCCTGCATTGTTTACGATGATGTCCAGCCTGCCAAAATGTGCATGGGCAGCAGCAACTGTTTCAAATACAGCATTCCTGTCAGTCACATCAAGTGATAACGAAAGCAGCCTTTCTTTATACTGCACCTGTAAACGATCCAGTTTCTCAATGCTTCTAGCAACTGTAATCACATTATCCCCTGCCTCTAGGGCCGCTTTCGTAAACTCATACCCTAGTCCGCTGCTCCCTCCTGTAATAAACCAAACTCGTGATTCACCTTTTTTAGCAACTGCCATTCGTGCATTCCTCCTTGAATTTCATTCAAATGAAAAGCATAAGCTGACTGCCAATGCTCAAAAAGGATTTAGTTAGGATGATGTTATTAGCTAGAATGTGGAGGTTTATGACACCCCTATATGCTTTGAGCACAAACAGAGCCTTTGAACATATTAAAATAAACGGTTCAAAGCGAATGTATCAATCACGAGGAAAACCTCCATTCACTAAAGTTAATTATATTATAACTTCCTTCCTGAATTTTCAAATGAAGATTTTTAACTATTTAAACTAATCCATGCTCCTGATGGGATCAAATAGTGGATTGAAGCCATTATTTAACGTGATATGAAAAAGTGGGTTCAATTTGTAGATTGATACCAAAATCTTGTGTGATAACGGTAAAAGTGGTACCAATCTTAGTGAAACATTTTAAAAGCCAAAGCAAAGAGATAAAGAGGAACACCGACAATGAGCATCCCAGCTATCATGTAACAAAAACTCTTGAGAATAAACTTTAAGAAATCATAAATTGCTCCTGCCAAGTCGTCAATAAATTTAATCACCTTATACACTCCTATCAAGCTATTTATTACCGATGCTGAGCTGCCACTCTTAGCCCCAATCCAATATAAATAATGCCGACAATTTTTCCTGACCATCGTCCAAGCCATGATATTTTCTTAAATACCCGTATAATTAAACGTACACATACTGCAAAAAGTGTTGTATACATTGCACTTAATAACACAAAGATTAAACCAAGGATTAAAAATTGAAAAAAAGTAGAACCATAGCTTGGATTTACGAATTGCGGTAAAAAAGACAAAAAGAAAAGCGCTGTTTTCGGATTGAGCACTTCAATTAAAATCGCTTGACTATAAGCGCTCCTAGTTGAAATAGATTTCCCTTTAGGTAATTGAGGGTCTCGCGGTCTCTGTAAAATAGCTCGAATCCCTAAATATATTAGATAGGCGGCACCGGCATACTTTACAATATTAAAAGCGGAAGCTGACGTCATTAAGATAGCGGAAAGCCCAATTGCCGCAAATAAAGTGTGAATGACATCGCCTGTTGCTATCCCTAGCCCAGCCATTACCCCTGCTTTACGACCGTTCTGAGCAGTTCGTGTTGCTACAAGTAAAACAGCCGGTCCTGGAATTATAAACAAACCAATAACAATCGCAACAAATGCCACTAAGGTAGAAATGGTAAACATTTTACATCTCCTTATTTTTTCAATATTATCATTTATTTTAACAATATTAGTTACAAATATATACTGGATTTTGGCATAAAAAAAAAGCAACCGATTGACAATCAGCAGCTCTTTACTCACTATTTATTCAAACCAGACTGATACTTGTTTCGATATTTGCTATCTTCCTCCAGCTTAAGCAATTCCATCGCGATTTGTTTAATATGATTATCCCCCAGCTCATCATAAAGCTGTTTTAAGCCTTGAATTATATCATATCTAATTAATGTATTATGCTTCTCATTTTCTCCGGTCGATAAAATGATTAAGCAATAATTCTCTTTGTTGCTCTCCTGCAAGACCCACTTTCCAAATCGATTGCAATGTATGTTTCTTTGGCAGCAAATTTCGGTCATACGTCACACCGGAAAATCATCCAGCATACTTTTTTCAGAATTACTAATAGCCAAGCTGGCTAGGAAATGAGCTGCCCTCGACCTAGGGTGATTATCAGAAGCTGTTAACCACTGTTTCAATTGATCCTAAACATCATAAGACCAATCCACGCGCTCTTTTGTTCATTCTAATATTTGAGTCAAGTTGTCCGTTGATTATGCCACACCTCTTACTCGTTATTTCCGAAAGAGATATACCCTTCCTCAAGCAGCTGTTTGAGACCCATAAACATAAGATTCCAACCATGTTCGCTGCCATCGTGAAATTCTTGTACTGCTTTGTTAATGTCTTCTTCTGTCCATCCTTCTTCATGCGGAACAACAATTTCTTGTGTAAAATGCATTTCACAGCCTGTTTCGAGCGGAATAAGCTCAACTGTAATTTCGTCAACTGTGTCACTAAATTGTGGCATTTTGAAAGTGAAAACGAGCTTTTTCGGCGGATCAATTACAAGATATTCTCCTATCGCTCGGTATTCCTTACCTTCTCTTTCATCAACGATTTCCCATGTGCCGCCTATTTTCGGATTATTCCTTGCTATTTTATTTGTTGACTCCAACGTAAACAGCCATTTTCTCATCATTTCTGGGTTTAGCCAAGCATCGAAAACTCGCTCGGCTGCAACACTGAATTGTCTAGTCATATTTAATGCAGTAGTAGAATATTTTTGCATCGCCGTATTCTCCTTTTCACTAATGTTCTTTCTTCTTTGCCTTTAATAGTTCATCTTCCAATAAATCAAATCGCCGACTCCAGTATTGCTTATAAAAATGAATCCACTCTTCGGCTGCCGTTAATGATTCTTCCTTCAGCCTGCAAAAATGCGTTCTTCCCTGAACGGTTCGCTCCAACAAGTTTGCCTTTTCCAGTACTTTAATATGCTTTGAAATAGCTGCCAAAGACATATCAAAAGGCTCTGCTAATTCTTTTACACTCCTCTCCTTTTCAGCCATTAACTGGATTATTGTTCTTCTCGTTGGATCTGAAAGTGCATAGAAGACATTATCCAACTCATTTCTTGTTTGATTAACCATATGGTTAAGTATAATGAGCGCAAAATAAATAGTCAACCAAACGGTTAACTATTTATAAAAAATATGATTTTAATTCGAACGCTACCTACTCGATGTCTTTTATTTTCCGCGCTGGATTGCCTGCGACTATCACATTGGCCGGTACGTCTTTTGTCACTACAGACCCGGCAGCTACGACAGAGTTGTCCCCAATGGTAACACCAGGGAGAATGACGGAGCTTCCGCCGATCCAGACATCATTTCCAATATGAATCGGAATGGCGTATCCGCTCTTATTTCTATCTTTAGGCTGGATAGAGTGGCCGGCAGTATAGATGCCGACATTAGGGCCGATCATGCAGTTATCTCCAATTCTCACCGTTGCCATGTCAAGAATGGTGCAATTATAACCCGCATAAAAGTAATCACCAACATGGATATTGCTTCCTATGTCACAATGAAAATTATGCTCTAAACTTGGATTATTCCCTGCACTACCAAACAATTCTCGGATAATCGCTTCTTTTTGTTCTGATTCCTCTTCTATTAACAAATGATTATATTGCTGAATAAGCCTGTGAGCACGTAAATTACACTTTCTTAATTCTGCTGTTCCTCTTTCGTATGCTATGCGCTCGTTCTTATCCATCCTTACCCATGTCCTCTCACATCAGTTTTTAGAAACTCTTCTTTCAATATGCCCATATGTATAATGTCGTGCCATTTCCCGTTTCTATATAAGCTTTGGCGGCTCACGCCTTCATTAACAAAACCAAGCTTACTATAAATATGGATTGCCTTTTCATTAATTGAAAATACTCTTAAGGAAATTCGATGTAAGTTCAGTTCTAAAAATGCATACTCAAGTAAAATACTCAGCGCCTCTGTCCCATAGCCTTTACCCCAATGCTTCTTTTCCCCTATATCAATAATACACTCGGCATTTTGATTTTTTGTATCAATATTGATAAGTGATGTGATTCCGATAGCTATTTTGGTTTCACTTTCTTCAATTATATAACTTTTGGAAGAGTGAGATTGGCGTATGATATTCTCTACAAAATCCTTTGTTTCATCCAATGTATAAACATCGAGCAATGGATTTGTTGATATCATGACTTCCATATCATTTCTCCACTTATGATACATCGGGATATCCTCACTATTCATCTTTCGAAACTGCAGCCTTAATGACTTTAACATGTTCAAACCTCCTTCAACGATTCTTTGCAGAAATTAAAGCTGAAATATCGGCAGCAGCGATCATCTCAATCTACTATAGTCTCTTCTATTCCTCTCAAAATCTCGTATGCTCCATCATTTTTGTTGGAGAGGACAATAATTGTCAGACCAGTGCCGCGGTAATAAACCGACCGGAAGTTCACTCCTGGATCATAGCCCATTAAAATATGCTTTTCGACATAATCATTGCTGACTTGCATATAGCCTGCATATCCATAATAAATGTCTTTTTCTACATGTACTTGATGTTTTAATAAGCGTTTAGTTGTCTCACAGGACATGAGTTCACCGTTGTTTAATGACGCCCATAGTGAGGCCATATCCTCTGCAGTCACAAATATTCCGCCATCAGCCCCGCCTTTGGCTGGAATGGAGTAAATATTAGTTTTATAGGATCCATCTTGATTTTGCATATAGCCCATTGCTGTTTTCTCTGGTAGCGCGTCCAATTCAAAATAGCCTGAATTAAGCATTCCTGCTTTCTTTAAAATAAACTGTTCAATATAATTGCTGAACTTTAAGCCGCTGGCCTGCTCAATGATGAGCCCTAAAATAATATAGCCTGCGTTATTATAATGAAACTGCTCACCTGGAGCTGAAACCATTTTTCTTCCTTGAAAAAGAGGCAGAAAATCTTGCAAATCTCTTACTCGATACATAGGTGTATGAATCCAAAGGTCTTCAAAGTCGTTCATAATTGCCTCATCAAAGTAATCTGGGATACCTGCAGTATGTGTGAGCAAGTGATGGATTGTTACATTTTTATCGAAAAAAGGCAGCTGGCAATCGAGGCAATCGATCAGCTTCATGTCAAAGGAAATGATTTTTTTGTCAACAAGCTGGCCAATAGCAATAGAGGTGAATAGCTTGCTGCCAGACGCAATACCATATCGCGTATCTTTTTCGTTCATAATCTTTTCCCCGCGATTAGAGTAGCCATAACTCTTAATAAGAATATCTTCGCCTGATTTAACATAGGCGGTACCTGAGTAGTCTATTTCTTTTTGGATACTTTCAATGCGCTCTAACACACTTTTCATCATAACCTCAGAACCTTTCATTATTTGTTTATTCAGAAAAATGACTTCAAGCTAACTTAATAACATCTACTTTAAACAATCGTATCATAGGTACTACATTATTTTCCAATCCAAGATTGATAGATTTCACCAATCAATCCTTTCATTTGATGAACGCCTAACTCTGTATTTGTCATAATGACTAATCCATTCCCCGAATGCGGTAGGGCAGCCATCATACATTGAAAGCCAGCTCCCCATCCAAGTGATGAAATTTCGAGCTCATTTCCTGAATGGTCTAAAAAAACGCCTAGTCCAGTCCAGTCTTTTCCTCCCTGCATGCTAATCACTTCATTTGCCTGTATTGGTGATAGACCTAACGTGCTTTTTCCTTGAAGTGAGTTCATTAACTCGATGACCAAAGCGGCAAAGTCTGACGATGTTGTCCACAGACCAGCTGCAGCAGGATAAGGATAAATCGGATATTTTCCTTTTACAATTGTCCCATCCTTGTTATGTCCAGTAGAACAATCATCCGTATATGCTATTTTCATATTTATTATACTTTGGTCCATTTTCAAAGGATCAAATATATGCTCCTTTATCATTGAATGAAAGGGCTTCTCCAAAACATCTTCAAGCAGCTGCTGTATGATGCAATAGCCTGCATCTGAATAGTGAAATGCGCTCCCTGGTTCATTGCTTACTTCAATTGGTGTGGGACAATACAAAGTTTTCCCTTCCAGTATTTCAGTCATTGGACGGTACCCAATCAGCCTATTTAATTCTGTAAAACTTCCGTCTGGATCTATGATTCCTGATTGATGGCTAAGGAGGCTTCTTAACGTCACGCTCTTATCCTTCGTTGATTCATTTTCACGGACTTGCCAGGCTGAGAGCCGTTTGTTCACATCTTCATCTAAATCCAAGACAAACTGAGACGATAATTTTGCGACAAGCATTGCCGTTAAAAACTTACTCATGGAACAAGCACTAAAAATCGTATGATTATTTACCTGCTTGTCCGTTTCCGCTTCAAGCAAACCGTAATTTTGTATATCTGTCATCTGATAATGATGAATGTATGCAATAGATAAGCCAGCCACGTGATAATGAAGCATGCGTTCTTGAATATTCATATCCTTCTATACATACCTCCTGTTTTTTGCTTAAATTATAACACAAAAAACAAACGCATGTTCTTATTAAAATCAAGTCAATAAAGGGCTTTTCAAAATCACCTTATTGTACATTAACTTAAAGCCATTTCTCATCATATTCCTCGCAGATGTATTATTAGGCTTTGTAGTGGTTGTGACATATTTGCAGCCTTGCGATTTTGCATATTGAAGCCTTTCATTGATCAGCAAGTTTTGATATTTCCTCCCCCTAAATGATGGGATGGTACTTGTTAAAAATAATTCTCCAAGCTCGCCTGAAACAGCTAGCATCCCTGCAGCGGCACATTCTCCTCCTTCTTTTAACAGAAAGCCTGTTGTAGATTCAGCATTTAAAAATCCTTTTGCCGCTTCAATGGAATTGCCTGTAATGAATTGATCTTCTGAAAATCCTAATGATACAGTTCTAGCCCAATCATCTTCCAATTGAGCATCTACAATTGAAATCGTTACTTCTTGATCGTGTTTTTCATTATTAGACTGCCAATGTTTTAAATCGCGAACCCAAACTGAAGCAAATTGCTCTATCGTATAGCCCATTCTTTCAAGCGTAGTTAATATGGACTTGTTCGTAAACGGAGTCAGTTCAAAGCGCAAATAAGCCATATTGTTTTGCGAGGAGATAAAGTCTTGCGCCTTTTCCAAGTCTGAAGACAGGAGTTCGTCATTGTGCAATCCAAAGCCTATGCCAAAATAATAATGATCTAAGTTAAATATAAAACTATGATTGGTCAGCTCAATATATCCGCCATTAAATGTAGCCGAATTTGCTTTTCGATAGTCAATGCTCTCTATCGTACCTTGAATCTTAATATTTTCTATCATTCTAGCCAAATCTATTTGATCCATTGAGTCCATAAGCTCAACTCCTAATAAGGTTGTTTTTGAAATTAATGATAGAACTATTTTATCATAGCTTCATTTAACAGATATTAAAGAGAAGATTCCAGTTCATAACTGAATCTTCTATGCTTTGCAGAAATCAGCGCATTTGTTTTAATTCGCTTACAGTTACAAACTTGTAGCCATCTTTCACTAGCTCCTTAATTGTCCCCTCTATAGCTT
Source organism: Cytobacillus horneckiae (assembly GCF_002835735.1). Taxonomy (GTDB): domain Bacteria; phylum Bacillota; class Bacilli; order Bacillales; family Cytobacillaceae; genus Cytobacillus; species Cytobacillus horneckiae. Next base: position 32,749 of record NZ_PISD01000070.1, read on the forward strand.
TCAGTTCTTTCCCTGTCTCATCATACATTGGGTGAAATAATATGATCGAACCTTCCTCAACATTATCCTTTACATAATTGATTTTATCCTCAGGCTCTGTGTAATAAGTGTCCGGTTCTAAATTCCAAGTGATTGTATCCATTCCCATTTTATTCACATAGTAAGGCGTCACGATGAGTTTTTTTCCATTTGGCGGTCGAAAATCGATCTCACCCTCATAGCCAATTTCTCTAATGAATTGATTTGTTTTTTCAAGCTCTTCTTTTACAAAAGAAGGCGTTTTAAAAATCATTCTTTCATGAGAAAACGTATGGTTGCCAATCTGATGACCTGCTTCCATAATCTTCTTTGCTTCCTCGCTATTTTTTTCTATTTCATTTCCAATAAGAAAAAAGGTCGCCTTAATATCATACTTCTTCAATGTTGAAAGAATTTCATCCGTATGTTCCGTTGGACCGTCGTCAAAAGTTAAAGCAACTACTTTTTCTTCTGTCTCTACTTTATTAATCAGCGTGCCTATTACTTGAAATGTTCTAGCATTCATCAGCTTATATGTGGCAAATAGCAATGCAAGCAGCATAATGAATGCAAGAAGTAAAATCATCGGCTTTTTCTTCATTTTACTCTCCTTAAAAAAATCTCTGTTCCGATAAATATAAACCTTTTTATTTGTTTTTTTCAATGCCTTATGCTTGGCCATATTCGTTTTTCATGCAAAAAGAACTCAATTTCCGGTTGAGAAATTGAGTTCGTCTGATACTTTATCATGCTGTTCCTAATACAACTCCAAGCTCCTTCAAATATTGGCGGTATGCAATACTCATCCGATCACACACGAGTGATAGTTCTATTTGTAAATCAAGTGGAAGCTCTTCTGGTTTTTGGTTCTCAACTACAGGTTTATCTTGTGCAAAGATATGATCCTGGAATTCTATAATTTCTTGATCAGCCAATCCAGTTTCATAATCAAAAGAAAGTATCCCATAGGCAACCGATTTTTGTTCATCCACTGGACGCACAGTTAAGAGAATGGTCATGGCTGTATTGTTTTCTCGGTCTCTTTTCGTAAATTTCACTGTTAGCGGACGAATGACCTCATACGTATAATAAACATATTTAGGCTGTCCTGAACCATCGGGATCAGGCTGGAAGATAGGGATTTCATCTGAAAAGATACGATTGTCCACTTTATTCACACGATAATCCAGAATTTCCTGATGGGTTTCCGAACCTAAAAACCCTTCATGGACAACAGCTAAATGTCCCACATCAAGAAAATTTTCTATAATACGAGGCGGTTTCGCTTGTACTTCCTGCGGACCCCAAATCACATTGCGATACTCCGTATTTTCCATTTCCTCATAAGCGAACAGTTCAGGATGATTATTACTTAAATTTACCCAAATCAAACCATACTTCTCAATGCATGCATAGGAAACAGCCTTTGCTTTTTTCGGAATCGCTCTTCCTTCTGGTAGCTGTGGAATTTTCACGCAATCGCCATCATCATTATATTCCCATGCATGATAAGGACAAACTAGGCAATCATTCTTCACTTCCCCAAGTGATAATGCAGCTCCTCTATGAATACATAAATCTTTAAATGCATGAATGCCCCTGCTATTTCTAAAGATCGCCAAACGTTCTCCCATCAAGATAATTTGAACAGGCTCTTCTTTTACATCTTGTGAGCGACAGGCGACAATCCAATCTTCTTGCAGCACTTTATCTTGAATCATATAATCTCCTCCACTAACAATATCCACCTTCATTCTAATACCATGTTGATAGTTGGTCAATATAAAAAAACGAATGAAATCGATTTCATAATAAATATTGTTCGTTTTTATATATACAAAATTAATATTATCTACTATAATCGATTTCATCACGACGATAACACGAACATCCAAGGAGGCTATCCAAAGTGAAAAAGGTAGAAGAGAATAGTATTATCATAGGAGTCGATGATAAAATTGGCTATGGCAAAGCTTTTATCCTCGGGCTGCAGCATGTACTGGCCATGGATCTCTATATTGCGCCAATTATTATTGCAGGACTGCTTGCTCTAAGCACTGAAAACACCGCTTTCTTTATCCAGATGTGCTTTCTTGCTACGGGCATTGCCACATTAATTCAAACAGGGTTTGGGATTAAACTGCCTGTTGTACAAGGTCCATCATATGTTCCAATCGGAGCGATTGCAGCGATTGGAGGAAAACTTGGACTTGGAGCAATTGCCGGCAGCCTCATCCCTGGAGCTATTATTGTGGCTTTACTAGGCTATCCACTTAAATGGTTTGCGAAAACAGTAAGAAAAATTATTCCGCCTCTTGTTGGCGGTACAGTTATTATTATTGTCGGGATAGCGCTCATGCCGATTGGATTAAACAATATTTATCATTCAGAGGGCAATATTACAGATAATATTGTAGTAGCTGCCGTCACAGCTTGTGTATTAATCATTTGTATGCTGCTTGGGAGAAAGATGCATGGAATTGGAACATTCTTCAGACTAGTCTCTGTTATTATCGCGATTGTTGCAGGAACAATTACAGCCAGTTTTTTTGGTACGGTTGATTTTTCGCCAGTCAAAGATGCAGCATGGCTATCCATGCCCACATTTTTTCCATTTGGTGCCCCAGTGTTTGATTTAGGTGCAATAATTACGATCGTTTTTGTCTATCTTATTATCTTAATTGAAACGACCGGAACATGGTTTGTTGTTTCTACGGTTACAGGAAAAGAGTTGGATGATAAACGGTTAAACCGCGCTTCAGTTGGGGAAGGTTTAGGCTGTCTAACTGGCGCGTTATTAGGAAGCACGCCAATGACAGGTTACTCCTCTAATGCCGGATTACTTGCAATCACAGGCGTAGCAAGCAGATTAGCCATTATGGCTTCAGGAGGAATACTCATTTGCCTTGGACTCATTCCTAAACTATCAACTTTGATCACTTGCATTCCTGAACCGGTGATTAACGGCATCTTTGGTATCGTTTGTGTCGCTATCGTAACGAACGGAATGAAAGTGATTCAACCGATAATCATTGATGACCGCAACATGATGGTCATTGGAGTGCCTATTCTATTAACTATCGGAGCCACGCTTCTACCTGAAGAAGCCCTGCTCAGTGCGCCTGATTGGATGAACTATATCCTCTCATCAGGTATTACTGTAGGCGCCCTGGCAACAGTCATCTTAAACTTAATTATCCCGGCTGGGAAGAAAGACAGCAGTTCTTTAACGAGCTAGCAGCGAGGAATAAAAAACCCAACAAGCTAAATAATCTTGTTGGGTTTTTTCAGAGGGTTAGAAACTAATAAAAAGTAAAATTAGTTGGAGAGGTGTCGCTCAATTCCTGCTCAGACAGTCGAGACTGTGGGGCGCGTAGCGTTGAAGCGGCTAGACGCTCTCCCCTCTCAAAAGCGAGAGGTTAGACTATAAATATCCTGTTCAATTTCTCTGCTTCAGAGGAATCAATGCGCGTTATTCACCTGTAGCGCTTTCTTTTTCTCTGCTTCAGAGGAATAAATGCGCGTTATTCACCTGTAGCGCTTAATTATTCTCTGCTTCAGAGGAATCAATGCGGGTTCTCCACCTGAAGCGCTTTCTTTTTCTCTGCTTCGGAGGAATAAATGCGCGTTATCCACCTGTAGCGCTTTCTTTTTCTCTGCTTCAGAGGAATCAATGCGGATTATCCACCTGAAGCGCTTTCTTTTTCTCTGCTTCAGAGGAATAAATGCGCGTTATCCACCTGAAGCGCTTTCTT
>NZ_PISD01000071.1 GCF_002835735.1 Cytobacillus horneckiae
TCGAAGAGAAGGTGTCTCATCACCCGTTCGCCGTCCAAAGTATAGCAGAAGGTCGAATAGAAGGTGTCTCACCGCCCGTTCGCCGTCCAAAGTATGACAGAAGGTCGAATAGGAGACTCCATAACCCCAGGGTACTAGAAATAATGTCACATAGTAAAATAAAAGTTGAAAACATTCCCTGCCCCAACAAGAATATTTATTTTATAATAAAACCAGCAAAAAGAGTTAGGAGAGAAAAATGAAAAAATTTTTATTAGCTGCTCTAATTGTTGTAGTCTGCTTAGCTGGATTGCTATTTGGTGTGAAAAAGTTAACAGACAATGCAAAGTCATATGAACGAAAAAAGGAGGAGGCTGCTCAAGCTGATCAGGCATTTAAGGAGGTGGCTGATAGAAAAGCGCCGGAAACAGTCCTAACGCCGGAGCAGCAGCTGGAAGAGGACATCATTGCCCGGATTTCTGCAATAAAATATCAAATTGATTGGATTAGTGAAAATTCTCCGCAGGAAGAAATCATTGATGTGATGCATCAGATGACCCATCAGAAAGTTAGAGCTGAGAAAAAAGAAGGCGCGATTCCGATGAGTCATGATACGATTGCTCAAGTATATCAAATCGTTGTAAATAGTGATTTTGAACGGAAAGCCGATTTACTCGCCATGCTTGAACAATGGAAAATCGGAAATTTTTCCAGTGTTGATAGCGATCATAATTATTTATGGGAATATCAAGGTGGATCGTCGGGAATGGCGTATGGAAGACTAAGCCTTGCTGAGGAAGAAGCATTTATAAAGGAAAATTTTAAGCTTGATTGATATAACGCTAATCGCTTGTAGAGAAACTGTCTACAAGCTTTTTTAATTTCAGCAAGTTTGGCCGATGACTCCACGAAAACGGCCAATCCTCTGTCATTATGGGCAGGGGTTTTTGTTTGCGAAATTCCAAATTCGGAAAACTTGATTCCATTATTGAGATTTTCAAATGATATTTTTGTAGTATATTTTACCTAATGTAAAAATGGGGTATTTGTCGAAATTTGTATGTAGAAATTTGTAGCATTTTTGTAATATTTAAGTATAAAATCTATTTGTTTACTAAATTATTAATGATTTGGAAATTTGTTTTTCTTGTCATGGAGGGGGTGGTGGCTGTCGCGCTGTTTTTCTATCATGTGTAACAACTTTGTAATATTTTTTAGAGAGAAGGGTTGAAGTGGGAAAAAAGATATTTAAAAGCTTGCTCATATTCATGTTGATTTTTAGTACGATTGATCTATCAGTGTTTGCTACTGAAGGCGCTGAGAAAAAGGAAAAGCAAACAGAAGAAGATGTAAATGCACCTGTAGAGGCAGAACAGGTTAGAGAACTGGCTGACATGCGTGAGCCAAATACAAAAACCTTTCTCAATTCAGATGGCACATACACAACCGAAATTTATACTGAGGACATTCATTATGAAAAGGATGGAGAATTGGAGCCGATTTCCAATACGCCAGAGCTCAATAAGGAATCAGATAAAAATGAGTTTAAATTTGTCAACAAAGATAATCGCTTCAAAGTGAAATTTGCAGCAAATACGAGCAAGAAAAATCTATTATCATTGAAGCTCGGTAAGGAAAAAATCAGCTATAAGCTTCTCGATACTGAAAAGGTGAATGCGAAGAAAGAAGAAGGACTTATAATCTATGAAAATATTTTTAAGCATGTAGACTTCGAATACAGCCTTGGCAGTTCCAGTGTCAAAGAAGATATTATGCTGAAAAATGCGGACTCTGCAAGAGAGTTTAAGTTTTTAATTACCGGGACGCTAAAGCCTAGAAAAGAAGAGAGAAACATCAACTTCTATAATCAAAAAGATGAGCTTATTTGGACGATGCCTCATCCTTTTATGGAGGATAAAAACGGGAAATACTCTGAAGAAATCGAATTTAACCTTGAAGAAACTGCGGATGGACATCTTTTAACGATTAAACCGGACGATGCGTTTCTCGATGAGAAGGATACAGAATATCCAGTAAGAATTGATCCAACTGTCAATATTGGCGGGAAGGCATCCAATACATTGGATACGTATGTAATGAAAAGCTATCCAGAAAACAATTACTATACGACGCCTGAGCTAAGAACGGGATATACCCCTTCTACTGGAACGACAAGGACGTATATCGATTTTTCCCAGTCGCTTCCGAATTTATCAGGAAAAATATTAGTCAAAGCTGAATTAAACATCTATAAGTGGAACGATATCGGTAAACCGATTTCAACAAAGGTTTATGCGAACAGAATAACGAAGGCGTGGGACAGCACAAAGATCAGGTACAGCAACCAGCCAAGCTTTAATACAGATGTTTCATATGGCTCCACAGCCAACACTGGAAATGCAAAATGGCTCAAAATGAATTTAACTGACCTCGTGCATGGCTGGACGAAAGGCTCCTTTGCCAATCATGGCATCGTATTAAGAAGCACTTCGGAAGGAACGGCAGGCTCGTACCAAAAATACAGCGCTTCAGAAACAGCCAGTAATAAGCCATATTTGGCGGTTACTTATTCGGAAGCGCCTGCAGCACCAAAGGCAACAAGCTACTCCAATGGAAACAGTACAGGCTATGTGGATTTAACTTGGAATAAAGTCGATGGCGCAACAGGCTATAAAGTGCAGATTTATAATGGCAGAGCCTATGAAGAGTTTAATGTCGGCAATGTGACAAGCTGGAGCACAAAAGGAAAGAAGCTCTGGCCAACGCGTGCACAAATCGATAATAAGCAGTATGGCTTGAGGAAAAACGGGGATGGCAGAGACCTTCCGGAAAATCCTAATGACCTCTACAAGCGCAGCGGCGGAGATAAACAGACGAGCACGAACTATTGGTTTAGGGTGGCTGCATACAACAAATACGGAACTACAGCACAATCACCAACTGCAACACCAACCATTCCTGACAAAACAAAACCGACGGTCCCGGGTGGGGTTCAGATTACGAATGACCGCATCGAGAACTTTACTGTCGGCTGGCAGCCTTCATCTGATTTGGACGGCACAGGCGTGGCGAAATATAAAGTGTACATCGGCGATAAGCCGAATACGGCTAATATTGTCAATGGTGCAGAGACAACGAAGCAGTTTTATACAGTCGGCAGTGCTTTAGAGCCAAGGAAAACTTATTATGCATGGGTGCAGGCGATTGATAAAAGCGGGAATGTCAGCAATAATTCCACTGCGGCTTCAAAGCAGGCAAGAAAGGAATTTGACGCCCAAATTGAAAGCTATTTTATCCCGGCAGAAAGCAATATTGACAATAGCAGTCCTGAAAAAATCTGGTTTGAAGTAAAGAATACCGGAACGGCTACTTGGAAAAACAGCGATAACATCAGTTTGTCTGTCACAAGCACAAGTCCTGATAAAACCGCACCGACTGGATTTGCCGCTTACCTGGAAACGGGCAAAGAGGTAAAGCCGAATGAAAAGGTCACCTTTTATGTGGATTGGGTGCCGAAAAAAGGGGTAATCGGTTCATATCAATTAAAAGCAGTTGTCGGCCAGGGTAAAGAGCCGAAATACATTAACCCGCCGGAAAATATCATTACAAAAAATATCCTAGTAAAAGATACGCAAGCGCCAAGCGGCAAAGTCGTCATTAATGATGGCGCAAAATATACGACCAGCTCAAATGTGATTGTCAAAGTGGCGGACGTATTCGATAATGCCAACGGCGATAAATTTGTTCAATTGGCCAATGGGCAGAAGGATGCAGCGGAGGGCACACTTAAATTCTCTGAATCTAAAAAAGTTGCCCAATCATCTGAAAGCTTTGCTTGGAATTTGGAAAACAGCAAAGGCGAGCATTATGTTTATGCGCGTTTTCTTGATCAAAGCGGCAATATTTCAAAGCTATATCACGATTCGATTATTTATGATCAAACCATTCCTAATATTACGATTAAAAATATCACAAACGGTGATTTTTTCTCAGGGAAGAAAAAGATTGAAGGATCGATAACAGATGATCAAGGAAATGTCACTTATCAAATCGACTATAGCTTAAATGATGGCAAAGAGCCAAGCTGGAAGCAAATTAAAAAGGGCACTAATGCAGTAAATGACGGTGTGCTTGCCGAATGGGATGTCGCAGGGATAGCTAAAGGCGAATATACCGTGCGGATAGCGGCCACAGATGAAGCAGGTCAAACAAATTTAGAATATCGCACCATCTGGATTGACAACTTAGAGAAGGATTGGTATGGAGCAGAGAGCTATTATCCGGCCTATTCTGTTCCAGTATTAACAGGCAGCGGGTTTGTTAACCTGTATAATGGCAGTCTGAATGTGCAAGAAATTGACTTTACTTTGCCTTCTGCCGGGTTTTCACTCGATTTTGGCCGTTCGTACGCATCCAATCGCAGTGCAAAAGGATTGCTTGGCATAGGGTGGATGACTTCTCTTGAAGAAAAGCTGGAGATCAAAGGCAAACAGGTCTTCTATACAGATGCTGATGGATCAATCCATTTATTTGAGCAGCAGTCGAATGGACAGTATAGTGTTCCTTCAGGTGCGAGCTTCAGTCTAAAAGCGGCAGGCACCGGCTTTGAACTCGATTATAAAGACGGCAGCCTCGTGAAGAAGGTATTCGATGCAAAAGGGAAACTCGTCAAGGTGACTGAACCGAACGGCACGTCCATTCAATATGAGTATGACCAGGAAGTGTTAACGAAAGTATCTGCCGGCAAAAAATCATTTGCCATCCAATATGGTTCAGATAAACTGATTTCCGCGATTACTTACAGCACAGGCGATAAAATAGGCTTTACTTATAAGGACGGCTTTTTATCAGACGTGAAGGGAACGACAAAAAGCGGACAGGCTAATGGACATATTAAGTATGAATACAAAGATGGTAAAATGTCGGCCGCTATATGGGAAAACGGCCTCCGTACCGAATTTACTTATAACGGGAATCGTGTCGTTGCCATTAAAAGCAGTCAATCAACAAGATTGATTAGCAGCAACTATAAATTGCAAAAATATGATTCTATTATTGATACATTGCATTATGATTTACAGCAACAGAAAGTATACACGTCCATCAACTCGATTGAACCTAATAAGACGAGTAAAAATTTAGGAAATGTCGAACACACCTTAAATGAGAATGGACAGGCCGTTAAGCAGACGCTTATCCGTACTTATCTTGCAAATGAAGATCCGGATGCAGCAAAAGCGGACAGCAATAACATAACAATAACAACAGAATATGAGAACAATCTCGTGAAGTCGACGACTGATGGGATGGGCAATCAATCGCAATATAAATATGACAGCTACGGGAATATCGTCGAGCAAACCTTGCCTGCTGTTACAGTGAATGGCAAAAAATCGAATCACTCTTTAAGCTCTCAATATAACGCCGATGGACAGATTATTAAGAGCACAGATACATTAGGCAAAGTGAAGCAATGGAAATATGACAGCAAAGGCAATATGACAGAAAGCATTGATGAAGAAGGCAATAAACAGACGCATCAATACGATAGCTATGGTAATGTGACGAAAACGATTGGAGAGCGCGGACCTTTATACAGTTACATTAAAGATTACAGCATGGAAGATAAGGAGCTTTCCGCGTGGACTTTGAGCGGAACGGTGAAGAAAAGCACAGCGCAGGCAAAGTCAGGCAAACAAAGTATCGAGCTGAGCGCCAATGCTTCAGTCTCATCTGAAAAAGTGGCGATTAAGAAAGGGAGACTCCCTGTTCTAGCAATGGTTGAAGGTATCGCGCCATCCGGCAATGCCAATGCTGAAATCATGCTGCAATATCTTAAAAATGATGCAGTCGTAAAGGAATTTACACAAACGCAAACAATCGATAATGGGTGGAAAAGGGCGAAAGTAAGCGGTGCAGTCCCTGCTGATGCGACGCATGTCCGCTTAAAAGTGACGAATAAAGGCAGCAGCCCGCTATTTATTGATGACTTTGTGCTGGAGGAAAGCAATATTACGACGCAATATGTGTATGATGCGGCCGGAGAAAATGTCCTTGAGCTCATTGACCCGTATGGCAGCAAAACAACGTACACATACAATGAATACGGCCAGCCTTTAACAGAAACAAACGCACTAAATCAGACGAAGACAGTCACATACAATGATAAGCTCCAAGTGCAAAAAGTGAAGGATCGAGCCGGCAGGGAGGAAAGCTTTGAATACGATATCATGGGCAATGTGGTCAAGGAAAAGAACAGCCTTGGACAATTGACATCGTATGAATATAATGAATGGGGTCAGCTCCTATCCACAAAGCTCCCAGCTGTAAAAATGACCTATTATCAAAATGAACAGGTCGAAAAAACCGAAGAAAAACAAGCGCAGATATATACTGAATATGATGAGCTTGGCCGCGTCATTAAAGAAACAGATGAAAATGGCCATATTCTTGCACAAGAGCATGACGGCTATGGTCGAATCGCGCGTGTGATTGATCCGATGCAAAACCAGAAATATTTTGCTTACGATAAAAATGATAATGTCATCCATACAATTGACTTTGCGGCAAAGGATGCACCAAATAATAGCAAGGTGCTCGTAGCAAAGGGTGAAATGTACGCCACCTACGATGAATGGAACAGACAGCTGACAGAAACGGACAACACCGGCAACAAAAACGTGCTAACAATGGTCAATACGTTTGACTCGGAAAATAGGCTCATCCATACAAAAGATGCTGAAGGGACAGAGCTACATTATAAATACAATCACCTTGGCGAAAATGTGTATACGAAGGATAATTCCGAGCCAGTTGTTGAAACATGGTCCTATTATGACGGTCTTGGCACGCCCGCGATTACAATTAGCGGCGGGACGGTTGAGTACTCCGTTACAGATGCAAATGGAGACGTCACAGAGACGATTGACCATAAGGGCACAAAAACAGCATTTGAATATAATGCGGTCGGCGATAAGCTGAAGCAGACAAACCCAGACGGCAATACAACCGAATGGACGTACAATAAAGAAGGCCAGATTTTAACAGAAACAGAGAAAGTAGAAGATACAGCAGAATCTACTACCCATCTTGTGACGACCTATGAATACAATGGCGCCGGCGAGGTTATCAAACAGAAGCTGGAAGGCAAAGTGTATGACAAGTCATCGAAGAAAACAGCTAACCATCCTTTAAAAGATACCGAGCTGACCTATGACGAATTAGGCAGACTCGTGCGCGAGCAAACGAAATTTTACGAAGATGCTGAAGGAACCGTGAAAAAAGCGGACATCCGCTTCCTTTACGATCTAAATGGCAACTTGATCAGGAAATGGATCTATGATGAATCTTCACAAACGATTAACAAATCAGGCGACGTTACCTTGCCGTTCGTCCGCTCTGAAAGCATGTTTAAGTACGATGCAAACAACCGCTTTACTTTTGAAGAAAAGATCGAGAATAAAATCGTTACCCAAAAGATCTACAGAGATGACGAAAATGCCGAGGAAATCTCCTCTGCTTTAGGCTCAACCGTCGTTTATTATAATGAAAATGACCTTGAGGAAAAGATTGTTACACCTATAAATGAGCAGTATTTCATTTCGTACACACCTTCTGAGCTGAAGGATACGATTAAAGGGCCTCGTCTTACAGTGGATATGGATTATGGCACAAATGAAAAAATGACAAGAATCCAAACGAAGAAGAGGGACAGCGCGACTGTCATTTTCTCTGAAAGCTATACGTACAATGGCGAGGAACAAATTACATCAGCGAAGAACTCCTTCGGCGGCGACAAAGCCTACACTTATACGAAGGAAGGCTTCCTGCAATCGGTCAAGCAGGGCAGCGAAAACGTTTCGTATTCATATGATGTAAATGGTAATATGCTGAAGGCTGTCGATCAATCCGGCAAAGTCCTGATTGAAAATGAGTATAGTGCAGGCAATCGCATCAGCACAACCGTTCAGTACGATAAAGAATCGAACAAGTATCAAAAAATTGCCTATAAATTCCGCACAGATGGTTCACTGCAGGAAGAAACGTATCATCAAAAGGCAGCAACCGCAGCCGATGCCAAAAAAGCGGCCGTAGATACGAAGAAGACTTATGAATATGCATCGATTAATCTGCTGAAAAGCATTACAACGAAAAAAGGGAGCCAAACAGTAGAAAAAATCGAGTATACTTATGACAGTGAAGACAACCGAACATCGAAAAAGGTCACCAATGCCGAAGGCGAAAGAACAGAGCTTTACTACTATGATGCCAATGGAGACCTTGTCAGCATCTCGGAAAAAACCGGCATCGACGACGCGCGGAACCTAATTAATATTCACCGGGATTCAAGCGGACAGCTGCTAAGCTTCGAGTATAAACAAAAAAGCTATGACTATGTATACAACCAGCGCGGCGACATCGTCGCCATCACCGATGCGCAACAAAACGTCATCGCGAAATATACCTATGATGAATGGGGAAATATCCTTAAATCAGAAGGATTAACCGACATCGGCAAAGAAGTGGTCAAAGCCAATCCTTTCCGCTACGTCGGAAAATTCGGCGTCCAATACGATGAAGACACCAAGCTCTACTTCATGGGCTGGCGCGAATACGACCCGAAAATCGGCCGTTTCCTAGTCGCGGATGAATATGAAGGCGAAGACGACAATCCGATCTCATTCAACCGCTATCTCTATGCGGAATCCGACCCGGTCAACAACATCGACCCGGACGGCTATGCACCAAAATGGCTGAAAAAGCTCAGCAAAGGCGTCAAAAAAGCCGCCAAGGCCACCTACAACTTTGCCATCGGCGATGACATCAAGACCATCAAAAGCAAGAAAACCAAATGGTACCAAAAAGCCGGCGCCGCCATCAGCATCGCCTCCAACTTCATCCCAGGAGGAGGCCTCGCATCCAAGGCAGTCAAAGCTGCGATAAAAGGCACATCGAAAGCGTATAAAGCAGCGAAAGTAACTAAAAAAGCAACGACGAAAATTAAGCGATCACCAAGTAAGAAGGTTTCATCCAAAGTCAACAAAAAGCCAAAAACCGTAGCTGCCAAGCCGATTCGTACGGCGCCAAAGGTGCAGAGTAAGGCGAAGGTGAAAGTGACTGCGACGGTCAAGCCGAAGAAAACAATAAAGACGTCTGTGGCGCCGAAGCCGAAGCGGAATACTGTCGTCCTTCGTGTGGAAAAAACAAAGGTTATCAAAGCATCAAAAGGCTCGCCTAAGGGTGGTTCGTCAACGGCAGGTAAATCACCTTCATCAGCTAAAAAATCATCTTCATCAAATAAACAGATTATGGAAGATAGTGCGGATGATGCTGTGGATAAGGATTTTGTTAAAGTTAATTATAAAACTATAATAAATACTGCAACTGCCCCTAAAAAGGGTGGAGAGACGATTGTAGGTCATGCTTTACAAAAACATGCAGGAAGAAATCCAGAAATTTGGGGGAAAGTTAAAGGCGGCCCTGACCAAATAAATCAAACAGCTTTGAAACATCTTGAAGAAATAATAGCTGCACCTGGAGGATTTAAAAAAAATAAAAATCCTAAAGGTATAGAGTTTTTGGAGAAAAAACTACCAGATGGGCGTGGAGTTCGATTAAACCTTGATGGAACTTTTAAAGGGTTCATTGACCAGTAATAAAGGTGGGGTGTAAGTGGAAAATATAGAGATTATATTAACTGATTTTAATAAGAGAGAAATTGATAAATTAATTTACAACGAACTTAAACTATCTACATTAAAACTTAGAACATCACATTTTTATGATAATATTTCGGAAAAAGATTTGGATTTTTTTCAAGTGAATAGCATTGAAAAGATATTATCACCGAAAGGCACAGGAAATATACTTTTAGAAGAATTGCAGTTAGGTATTTCATTAAAAAATGTATTAATAGTTTTCTCTTTTGATGAACAATATGGTGACATTGTATTTAACTTTCCTGAAAATGAAATATTAAAGGAAGAGAAGAACGATAATAAGGAAAGGTTGAAAAAACTAGTACTTTTTCTAGCTGATTTGAAAAGAAATTATGATATTCCAAAAATTATCATTGGTTACGAACCTGCAACTGATGAGGATACTTTGTTAATAGAAATTAATAATAGTGTAACTGATTATGACAAAGATATAGAAAAAATAGTTTCTTAATTTATGAGCCTTAAGGTAACTGCCTTAAGGCTTTTTTAGGGGTGGAGAGTTGAACAAACCTCTTCTTATTTCAAGTCGATAGATAATGTTATTATCTCGGCATGAAATTTAGAAAATTAATAAAGCGTACAAGGCAAAAGGCTCGTCTGCTAGTTCATCAGCTAAAAAATCATCTTCAGCTAATAAACAGATAATGGAAGATGGTGCGGGTGATGTTGTTGTGGATAAGGCTACGAGTAAAGTTGATGACTTTGCTAAAGAACCATTCCAGCCGGATGAATATTACAAAAATACTATGCCTCTATGCAAGGAACACCAGGAGCTAGGATTAATTTTAGTCGGTTAGGTTCAAGTGGTCAGATAGAAAATTCCAGAGTAATTTATGACCAAGCAGGTAAGCCAAAACATAGAATTGATTATACTGACCATGGAAATTCTGTTCATCACACAAACCCACATATGCATGAGTACATTTATCAAGATGCAGGAAAAAGTGTTAAAGCAGAAATAAAGTATTTTATGGACTTTTCTAATGGTAGACTGAGACATGGGATAATTGATGGGAAAACAAACAAGATAAAGTTTATTGATTAATGAGGGAGGAAGATTTTTGATTGTTATAAAAAATTACGAGACAATAACAGATAAATTAAACGCCCTTGGTTCTTGGACTTTTAAGGAAATAGTGGGAATTGAATACACTATGGATACTGATTTTGAAGATAATTATACGGCTTCACTAACCCTTTCTTTTCATGTCTCGGTTATTGAAACAAATCAACGATTCAAAATGAAAATCAGATACTTTAATGTTTCTGACCTTAGTGTAAGAAAAATAACAAATCTTTACCTGACGAGAAGTTTGATAGTACATGATAAAAAAGAGTTAGGGTGGGATACCATTCAACGATACCATGTACATGATGACAGTGGGTATGGTGGGAACGACGGATACAACTTTATTGAGTTTTACTGTAGTTTTATGGAAGCTATTTCACTGGAAGAATTCTAATACTCCATACCTTGATTGGCTAATCGCCTTTCAAGGTTTTTTATGAAGAACTAACTAATGCTAAATAAACTACTTGTTATACTAAGAAGTGAACTATATGTAATTCATTTAGGATGTTAAATTAAAGAGTACGTAAAAAAAACATAGGTGCTATTAAATGTATTTTATCTACAATTGAGAACAGTTCCCAGGAGGAGGCCTCGCATCCAAGGCAGGCAAAGCCGCGATAAAAGGTACATCGAAAGCGTATAAAGCAGCGAAAGCAATTAAAAAAGCAACGACGAAAATTAAACGATCACCAAGTAAGAAGGTTTCATCCAAAGTCAACAAAAAGCCAAAAACCGTAGCTGCCAAGCCAATTCGGACGGCGCCTAAGGTGCAGAGTAAGGCGAAGGTGAAGGTAGCGGCGACGGTTAAAACAAAACCGAAGACAAAGACCTATGTGGCACCGAAGACAAGTCGTGGAGTGACTGTAAATAGGGTTGCGAAAAACGCGGCAAAAACAGAAAAGCATGTCGTTAGTTCAGATGTAAAAGTAGCTCCTAAAAAAGCACCTAAAGGAGGCAATACCCAAAGTACCGAAGAAGCGGAATCTCAGTTTTTAATGAAATTGGATTTGCAGCTGTTTGCTGGGGAAAAGGGAACTAGTGGTAATAATAAGGTATCCATTAAAGTAACTGAAGAAATTATTAGAGAAGCAATGAAGGATGCGCCTTTAAGAACGATGCAAAATGCAGTAAGTTTGCCTGCTATTCAGAGGTATGTTGATAGATTAGCTAAAGGTGATGTTGCACCACCAATTCGTGTTGATAAAGGGATTATTGTCGAAGGAAATCATCGATACGTTGCAGGGAGAGTATTTGGACAGGAACCTGCCCAGCAAAGTTGGTCAGGGGGGATTTCGTCATTATCGATGGATTTTAAAAAGATAAAAATTGATCCTACTGATTGGGGGAATAGATAATGATTATTATTGATACACTTACCGGAAACTCTGTTGAATTAGACATAGAAGCTCTAGAAGAATCTAACTTGAACGATTTAGAGTTGCATCGTGCATTATTATCTGGTGCCAATTTACAAGGAGCAAGCATGAAAAGAACAAATTTTCGTGGTGCATTTTTAGAGCGCACGAATCTAAGCTATTCTGATTTAACAGAGTCTAAATTGATGACAGCTCAATTACAAAATGCAAATCTCGTCTCTGCTAATCTTACAGATGCAATGTTAAATGCGGCTAACCTATCAAATGCAAATTTGTGTAATGTAAATTTAACAAGGGCAGACGTTTGGGAAGCTAACTTTCAAAACTCTTTGTTAAAGGGTGCAAATCTATTTTCTTGTCAAAGAATTATGGATGCAGATTTTAGGAACGCGATTTTTGATAATAGTACAAAATGGCCTGCTGGGTTTAACCCGATTGAAAGAGGTGCAATTAAGATTTAGTTTAAAGTACATCTAAAGTAAGATTATTAGATACTATGGGAATTAACTCGTTAACAGCTAAAAAACAAACGCGCATCGATATTCTATTGGTGAGCGTTTGTTTCGTTTCATTTGGAACCGGATTTTTCTTGACTTTGTAAATTCTAATTTTAATCAATTAATCAGGCACAAAACTTAATTAATATTTTCAGGAATTCCTTTCCGCTACCTCGGAAAATTCGGCGTCCAATACGATGAAGACACCAAGCTCTACTTCATGAGCTGGCGCGAATACGACCCGAAAATCGGCCGTTTCCTAGTCGCAGATGAATATGAAGGAGAAGACGACAATCCGATCTCATTCAACCGCTATCTCTATGCGGAATCCGATCCGGTCAACAACATCGACCCGGACGGCTATGCACCAAAATGGCTGAAAAAGCTCAGCAAAGGCGTCAAAAAAGCTGCCAAGGCGACCTACAACTTTGCCATCGGCGATGACATCAAGACCATCAAAAGCAAGAAAACCAAGTGGTACGAAAAAGCCGGCGCCGCCATCAGCATCGCCTCCAACTTCATTCCAGGAGGAGGCCTCGCATCCAAGGCAGTCAAGGCCGCTATAAAAGGTACATCGAAAGCTTACAAAGCCGTTAAATCGACTAAAAAAGCAACAACGAAAATTAAGCGATCACCGAGTAAGAAGGTCTCATCAAAGGTCAACAAAAAGCCAAAAACCGTAGCTACCAAGCCGATTCGGACGGCGCCAAAGGTGCAGAGTAAGGCAAAGGTGAAAGTAGCTGCGACGGTAAAAACAAAACCGAAGATAAAGACCTATGTGGCCCCGAAGCCGAATCGTGGAGCAACTGTAAATAGGGTTGCGAAAAACGCGGCAAAAACAGAAAAACATGTCGCTAGTCCAGATGTAAAGACAAGTAGACAAAGCTCATCTACTAAAGCTACTGGGTCCAGTCCTAAATTTCTTGACAAGCCTATGGCTGGCGATAATGTTGGGTCGATGCTTAGGGGTATAGGTAAGGGAGAACAAGTATTAGATAAAGTCGAGACATATGAACAAGCTAGAAATAAAGCACTAGATTTACTTGGTGATTTAGGACCGAATTCCAAGCCATATACAGGAACTCTTCCGTCAAGTGCTGGATATGGTAAAGTAGTTGGTAGGCAATCTGCTGATGGAAAAGCAAGATGGAGATTAGATTATGATCCTAATAAAGGAATGCATATAAACATTGAGGATTGGCGTAATGGTAAAGGTGCTAATGCTCGTAAAATTGTCATACCATTTGATGGAAACGAAGATACCTTTAAATCATTATTGAAACATTTGAATAGATAAGGAGATTAAGAATGAGTTTAATTGATGAGTGTATTGAAGCCTTAGGTGAAAATATTAAAATCTTGTATAATCTAGATAGAGAGCGTATTTTAGAAGATTTTGATAGTTCTTTTCCAATTACAGAGTGGGGACGTATTGATTGGGAGAAAGTTACTAATCATGCCAAAGTAAACACAATTGATGAGTTGATTTCCTTTTTAAACCAAAATGTTAATGGAGATAGTAATGATGTATATGTAATTTGGGACGAAGGGACATTACCTATAATTCATTCTGATTTAGATAAAGTATTTGAAGTTATTGATGATGTTACTGCTGTAAGTTTTGATACATGGATATTCTCACCATCTTTAGTATATGTTATAGAGATATTTCATGACGGTGAAGTAAGAATAGGATTAAATTAAAATTGGATTAACCATCAATAGAGAATTAATATTTCTTTTTTGATGGTTTTATTTATGATGGATTTATTTTATATAATAAAATACTAATTTCAATATGTATTTCGGCCACAAAAAGCATCTTCATGGTAAAATACCCCTATGAAAAGGGTGAAATATTTTTAGATTAGAGATTTGCGGAAATCGGCAAAGAAGTGGTCAAA
>NZ_PISD01000072.1 GCF_002835735.1 Cytobacillus horneckiae
CATCTTTATTCACCTGAAACACTCTGCGATCACTCTCTTCAGAGGAATAAATCATCTTTATTCACCTGAAACACTCTGCAATCACTCTCTTCAGAGGAATAAATCATCTTTATTCACCGATAGGCAATGTTCATTTGGATTTCTTTCTCAAGCTGTCTTTCCGAACGAATACCATAAAAATAACCAATAAACATCATCTTAAATAAAACAAGGGGATCTAAAGAAGGGCGACCATTGTCTTCTGAGTAATAAGGGCGTACTTTTTCAAGAATAAAAGTGAAATCAATGTACTGATCAACCTTTCTGAGAAGATGGTCTTGTGGGATAAGGTTTTCAATTGAAACAAATTCCATTTGGTTTTGCGTATCTTTTCTAGTATGAAACAATATAAACACCCACCTTAAATTGATTATTAAATTATATCAAATTAACGCGGTGAATTATTAAAATATTTGTAAAAGATAAAGGCTGTCGAGAAAGGTTCTCGACAGCCTGAGAATACGCCCAAATGGCGTCTTCTTCTAATCCTCAAATTTGCTCACTACATCTGATAAATCGTTGCTTAACTCTGTTAACTGTTCTGCAGAAAGAGCAACTGACTGAATGGCATGTACTTGTTCATCCGTTGAAGCACTTACTTCCTCACAGGACGCTGCTGCCTGCTCTGACATGGCTGCCATGCTCTGAATACTTAGCACGACATCTTCTTTATCTTTCGAAATTTCATCCATTTCTTGATTAATAAACAAAATGGAGTCTTTCATATCCTCGACAAGATCTGAGATTGAAATAAAAGCTGTTTCGGTATGCTCAACTACATTCGTTTGACTATTAAAGTTTTCTTTTGTTTTGCCCATTGAATCTACTGCTAATGCTGCACCTGATTGAATATCAGAAATCGTTGACTGCACTTCTCCAGTCGCTGCAACTGATTGCTCAGCAAGCTTTCTAACCTCTTCAGCAACAACCGCAAATCCTTTTCCATGTTCACCTGCACGGGCAGCTTCAATGCTTGCATTTAATGATAGTAAATTTGTTTGCGTACTAATATCACTAATCGTTGTCATGACTGTCTCTATTTTTTTAATTTTTTCCTCTAATTCATTGACTACATTTTCTGTTGATGCGATAAATTCCTTAGAAACATCAAAGGATTCCCTTAAGTTTTTAATTTGGACAAGACCGCTTTGGTTGATTTCATCCGCCTTCTCCGAAAGGTTCTTCATTGATGCTGTATGTTCGCTGATTTCATTAATTCTCATACTCAATTGATTTGATAACTGATGAGCTGATTCAGCTTCCTCTGCCGATCTGCTGGCACCAGTAGCAATTTCATTAATTGCGGCGGCCATCTCCTCGCTTGATGCATTCGTCTCCTCAGAAACAGCGCTTAAACTCTCGGCAGATTCTTTAATGCTTCCTACAGAATGGTTGATGGTTGTTAATAATTCTTTCATTTGGGCAACCATTTGATTAAAATGTCGGCTTACCTCTCCGATTTCATCTTTTGATGTAATATTTGTTTGAATGTTTAAATTTCCTTTTGCAAATTCATTTAACCCATTTTTTAATTGAATTAAAGGCTTCGCCATACTATTGGCTATGAAATAAATAGTAATGATAGAGATAAGTAAGGCAATGCATGAAATAATAATAATTGTTCGTTGCAGACTGGCTGCTGTTTCCATTAAATCACGGTCGGAATACGCAATCCCCACTTTCCACGACGTACTAGAGACCGTATCGTAAACGAGCATTTTACCTTCACCATTATGCTCATAATTTTTATTTCCTGCTTGCTGTTCCGAATCATATATAGCTTTTATATATGGGAATTCAAGCATATTTTGATTGCGGTATTCCGGATGAACGATGGATGCACCGTCTTTCGAGAATATGAATGGATACCCATTGTAGCTTACATCTGTGCTCTGAATCATATTTGTCAATTGTTCCAATGATATATCGACACCTAAAACGCCTATGACGTTTGCGCCTTCTTTTATTGCATAAGACAGTGTAACGACATGTTCTTTTGTTGCTGGGTCCTCATAAGGTTCTGTCCATATTACTTTCTCTGGTTGACTTGCAGCTGTCTTATACCAGTCCCTTGTAGTTGGATCAAAGTCTTCTGCAAGTTCCGGTTCCGGAACCATTTTCAATTGTTTCGTCTCACTCGCTGCATAAATAGATGTTATATTTTCATTTAAATTAAGATAATTTAAAAACTCATTTTCCAAATCCTTCGTGCTCTCTGCGCTTTTACCCTCATCCATCACATTGTTAATATATTCCTTCACTGGCTTTGATAAAGCCATATGTTGAAGATTCTTTGCATACCCCTCTGTAAAGAGCTCAATGGAGTTGCGCATTTCTTCAGTTAGTCCTTTTGATTGGACGATTACATTATCATAGATTTGCTCTTTCATTTGCTGGTTAACCAGCAAACCTATCGCTCCAATAATCCCTGCAATCAATGTAATAAATAATACGATGAGTTTACTCTTGATAGATTTAAACATATGCATTTCCCCTATAAAACATAATTCTTATGACCTAATTTCAACACATAAACATTTACATACCCTATGATTATCGTAATGTTTACAATAAAATTAATAGGTAAAAAGTCACTTTTGATTGTTAATTATAGGGGCTTAAAAATCGAGATAAAAGCAAAAAACAGCAAG
>NZ_PISD01000073.1 GCF_002835735.1 Cytobacillus horneckiae
CTATGCCCGGTTTTTCTTATCGCGAGCAGAAGCAAAGAATGACCGGCCTTATCGATTATTTATTCGCCGTATGATTATTTTGCTGGTAGCAGGCTTGCTTCATCAAATAATCAATCCGGGTGAAGCATTGGCTATTTATGCAGTTTTTGGCCTATTCGTGTTAATTTTTTATAAGGCGCCAAAACAATTCAATTTAATAGTCGGTGTTGTCGGCATTATTATTGGAAGCATATTTGGAGCAAAGATACTTTTACCGCTGCCTTTGATTATTTTAGGTATTGCCTTTGGACAATATCGCGTATTTGAAACATATAAAGCGCATAAGAAAATGTGGGCAATCATTGCAGTGGTTTCGTTATTGGCGACAGCGGTCTTATCGATTTTACTCTGGAATATAGCGCCAAATATTGGCTTCCATCCTTATCGTGAAGGATATGAATTAACTAATATTCAATTTGAAGCAAATCAGTCATTTTTTTATTTTGCTGATTTAGCGATGATTGTTGCACCGGTATTTTCAGTGTTCTATATAAGTACATTAGTTATTATAGAACCACTAATAAAAAGAATGCTTCTTCCATTAAATCATCTAGGGCGGATGGCATTAACTAATTATATTGGCCAGTCAGTAATTCTATATGCTCTGAATGTATTTATGCCGGCTCAAATGATGACGTCATATCTCATGGCAGTGATTAGTTGTGCAGCAGTCATAATTGTCCAAGCCATCGCTTCTTCCCTTTGGCTGAAGGTGTTTAAATATGGCCCGTTAGAGTGGCTGTGGCGCTGCGGCACTTATGGGAAGTGGCTGAAGATAAAGTAGAAGTTATTGAGAAGAAAGGACTCTTATTGTGAGAGTCCTCTTTTTATTTATCGCAAAATAATGGGCACTAAGCGCCTTAAAAAGCTTAGGTGGGAGAGGGGGAAAACCACCATTGATTATCCAAAAATGGAGCTACATAAAAGGAGGTGCTCAAGAAATGTCGAATAATCCTAAAGATATATATAAAGGAGATGAATGTATGGGCTTTGAAAAATTCAGTGTAGAGGTGCTTCAAATAAGAGGAAGATCATATGATATTGGTGTGCAAATTGGTGAAAAAATGAAGAATCACCCAATAGTGATAACATTTGAAAAGATGGCAAAACAGGAAATAAATATTAAAAATATGAAAGCCATTTATGCAGATTTTGCACCTCATTTATTAGATGAACTGGAGGGTCTGTCTGAAGGATTGAAGCTGCCATTTCATAGAGCTGCTGCTATACTAAGCGGTTATGATATGCCGAAAGTAGAAGCGATGGGGTGCTCTGCCGTTATAACGAAAGATTACTATGTAAGAAACTATGATTTCTCGCCAAGGTTTTATGATCACCTCTTTAGTTTCATTCAACCTGAAGAATGTCATGCTTCAGCAGGGTATAATTTACAATTAATAGGCAGACATGATGGTGTAAATAGTAAGGGGCTAGTGGTGGGGCTTCATTTTGTAAGTAATGACAGCTACAAAGAGGGGATTTCTGCTTGGACCGCCATTCGGATGGTCTTAGATAGTTGTGCAAGTACAGACGAGGCAATTGTCATGTTAAAGGAAATTCCGCATGCGGCATGCTATAACTTCTCAATCGGAGATAAAGGCGGCGATATAGCTGTTGTTGAGGCAAGTCCTGATAAAGTAGCCATCAGAAGAGGTGACCATTATTTAGCTTGTGTAAACCATTTTCTAATCAATGAGTTAAAAGAGAAAAATAGGAAGCATATTGAGCATTCCATCAGAAGAAGTGCATATATTGCTTATTTAGAAGAACAATCATTAACCGCTTATCAAATGTTTAATGAATTTAGCAATAGGCAGTCACCATTATTTTTTACGGAATATGGAGATTTATTTGGTACGATGCATACATTTGCCTACTCTTTTACCAATGCGAGATTACAAACGAAAATAGCTCAAGGGATTCGTGGAATAGATGTGAATTTTGATGAATGGGTAAACGGGAAAAATATTGAATATGCTGATTTAAAAGGGAAAATAGAGTTCGATGCCAAAAGCAAACCTTAATAATATTAAGGTTTGTTTTTCATTGTTTTATATCAATTAGGTAAAAATTTATTATTTTCAGGTATCTTAACATAATTGAAAACTCCTAAATTTAATATATAATTAAAATAAATGGAAATTGATAGATTATTGTGTCTATATCCAGAAGGAGGGCTTTATGACTAGAGAAACGATATTGCTCGTGGATGATGATCCGGACATACAAGAAGTCCAGAAAGTATATTTAGAGAGAGAAGGATTTCGATTAGTGTTTGCTGGCGACGGGAAATCTGCCATAAGGCAGACAGAGCTGGAGAAGCCGGCGCTCATCATACTGGATGTTAATCTGCCTGATATCGATGGTTTTGAAGTATGTCAGCAATTAAGAAGACTGACAAATGTTCCTATTCTGTTTTTAAGTGGAAGAGAAGAAGAGTTCGAACAGATTCTAGGTCACCGAATTGGCGGTGATGATTACATGACAAAACCGTTTAGTCCGGGAATTTTGGTCGCTAAAGTAAAGGCCCATATAAGGCGGTATCGAGATTTATCTGTTCATCATACAGTCTCTCAAACGCCTGCTGAACAAGAAATTATTTCGTTTGGAGACTTAGTGATTGAAAAAGAAAAATGCGTAGTCAAAAAAGATGGCATCCCCCTTACCTTATCTACAAAGGAATATTTACTGCTTTGTTTTTTTGCAGACCACCCGAACCGAGTATTCAGTCTGGAACAAATCTTCGATAATATATGGGGGGAAGAGAGTCTGGGAGATTATCGGACAGTCATGGTACATATTAGCAACCTGCGCAAAAAAATAGAAGCAGATCCTGCGAAGCCCGTCTTTATATTAACAGTAAGGGGGTTGGGCTATAAGCTTAGTATTTAACGGTTTTGACGCTGTTTTTGAATAAAATCGCGAACTTCTTCCATTGTTAGACCAATTTCTTTTGCTTCAATAATTAGAAGCTTCCACTCTTTTAGGTTTTCAGCTTCATTTGTATCTTGATCATAATCATATAAGTTTTTCATTGTTTTCCTCCGTACTAGCATTTTACTAGATAAGAAAATTATAAAAAAGAAAGTTAAAGTTTAGTTAAAGTCACGCTAAAGCTTTCTTAAAAGTTAGAGGTGGATGAAATGAAACAGCCTATTAACCTGCCAGGCTATCGAATGATTGATATTGAAACGGAAAATGTACGCAGCTTTTTCTATAAAGCCTATTCCATTGAAAATGGCAAGCAGGTATTGATTAAGTTTAGCAAAAGCAAGGAGCCATCCTTGCAGGAGACCGCTTCCTCAATCCATGAATTTCATATGAGTCAGCAGCTTAAAACGGATGCCATTCTGCAGCCGATAAAAATGATTCAGCATTTAAATAAACACTATTTTATTTACGAATATTTTGCCAGTATTACACTTGAAGCTTACTTAAGTACACTAAAGCAAGCAAATATTCGTGACGGCTTGAAACTCGCTAGTAACCTTGCTACTGCTCTTGCTTCACTTCATCAGCAGCAAGCTATTCATAAATATATCAATCCTGAGAACCTGCTTATCTCAAAAAGTACATATGCCGTGAAAATAACCGGGCTTAATCATTCCACATTGTTAACGAGAGAAGGCAATCCATTAGTTTTGCAAGGAAATGATATGGAGGGGCAGCTTCCATACATCTCCCCGGAGCAAACGGGAAGAATGAACCGCGCAATCGATTACCGGACAGATTTATATTCTCTTGGAGTAACGTTTTATAGATTGTTTACAGGAATTCTTCCATTCACACATACCGACCCAGTACAATTGATCCATTCTCATATGGCAAAAACGCCAAAAAAACCATCTAACATTAGAAAAGAATTGCCTGAACAAATTTCGAGTTTGGTGATGAAATTATTGGAAAAGGCTCCGGAATCAAGGTATTTGAGCGCATGGGGAGTTCGGGAGGATATAAACAATTGCTTAAGCCAGTATATGGCTTTTAAAGAAATCAAATTTTTTCCGCTCGGGTATCAGGATGAAAGAAACATCTTTGAGGCGGCCCGCAAGCTTTATGGTCGCGGAAACGAAATTGCGAAAATTGAATCAGTTTTTTCACATGCCAGCAGCGGCGGCTTTGGGGTTGTTTTTATTCCTGGACAATCTGGTATTGGCAAAACGGCACTAGTTAATGAAGTTCATAAGCCGCTTATTAAAGAAAAAGGCTATTTCATATCTGGAAAGTTTGATCAAATGCAAAGACAAATTCCGTTTGAGCCTATTATTGCAGCCTTTCAGTCATTAATCAGGCAAATCATGACAGAAAGTCCTGAAAGAGTGGAGCGCTGGAAACAAAAGCTTGAAGAAGAACTTTCTTCTCGTACTGCAGTCATTGCACCAATTATTCCGGAGCTTAAATGGCTTATTAATGAAAAAGAAATAATTGAAGCTGCTTCATCAGTCGATACGCAAAGACGATTTTATTTCATATTTCAAAAGTTTATTCAAGTCTTTGCTGCAAAGGAGCATCCGCTTGTATTGTTTCTAGATGATTTACAGTGGGCCGACATTGCTTCATTAGAGATGCTTGAATACTTGCTGACCCAAGCGAACAGTCAATATTTAATGATTATTGGCGCATATAGAAACAATGAAATTCATGAGCATCATCCACTCAATAAGACACTCAAGCTACTAAATAATAACAAAGTGCTTTTTGAAGAAATTCCATTAGCAAATTTGCCAAGAAAGACAATTCTTGAGTGGGTAAGTGATTCATTGCTTAATAGCGGTAAGGAAATAGAGAATTTGGCAACATTTATTCATCGGATTACACAAGGCAATCCTTTTTATACGAAGCAGCTTCTTCAATCGTATTATGAGGATGGACAAATCGTTTTACAGCCAGAGAAAGGAATGTGGGCTGTCAATTACAAAGCGATTAATGAAAATCCAGTGAATGAAAGTATTATTCACTTTATTGTAGAAAGAATCCGCCTTCTACCAGAAGAAACACAGCGTGTTTTAAAATTGGCCGCATGTATCGGCAATATATTTGACTTGCGGACGCTATCCGTTATTTCGCAAAAACCGTATAAAGAGACGGCAAATGATTTATGGTCGGCTTTAGAATCGGGATTAATACTTCCTAATGATAGATGGTATAAATGGGTTTATCCGGACGATGACATCCGTCTTCTTCAGAGCCAGCCTCCTGAATATGTTTTTCTTCATGACCGTGTTCAGCAGGCGGTTTATTCTACAATGTCTACTGATGAGCAGGAGCAGGCGCATTTAATGATTGGCAGACTTTTAGTGCAATTTTCTGCCGTGAATGAAGATCAATTGTTTACGATTGTTAATCATTTAAATAGAAGCTGGAAGCATCTGTCGGAAGAAGAGATTGTTAAGCTCACTGACTGGAATATTCAGGCGGGAGATAAAGCAAAAGCTTCAGCTGCTTTTATTGAGGCTCGTAAGTATTTTCAGACCGCTCTCGAGTTAATAGGATTGAACTGGGAGGAACGGTATGACCTTACTTTCAGGCTGATGAAAAGGCTTGGGGAATCACAATATGTAACAGGGCAATTCTCCGAAGCCGAGAGGGTTTTTGATGAAATCCTTCAGCATTCACGTTCAAAGGCAGATAAGCTCGCAATATATAATATGAAAATGATTCTATACACGCATATGCACCGGGTGGAAGAAGCTGTGCAATCTGGAATTAGCGGGCTTAAATTATTTGGCATCGATTTCTCAAAAAAGAAGAGCAAATTAGATGTAGCACTTGAGCTCGGATTAGTTAAAAAGGCACTTTTTCGCAAAGGGAGAAATGAGATTTTATCTTTGCCTAAATTAACTGATAAAGAAAAAATAAACGTTTTAAATACGATGATTACTATGAATGCCTCAACTTATCATTATGATCAAAATCTTGCTACATTGCTTATGCTCCGCGCACTTAGATTTACGTTAAAAAACGGAATTACTGATATCAGTGCATTAGTTTTTAATAATTACTCACTTATTTTGAGTGCTGGTTTCGGAGATTTTAAAGGCAGCTATCAATTTGGACAGCTTGCTTTGCAGCTTTCGGAAAAATTTGGGAATACCGGAATTAAGGGCAGAGTGCAATTTGTATACGGCAGCTTTGTAAATCATTGGGCAGCGCCTATTAGCAGCAGTCTCGAATTCTTTGAGAAATCTCAGCGCTATTGTTTAGAAGCCGGGAATATCCACCTCGCAGGAGCAAATAGTTCATTTATTGTTATTACTATATTGATGAAGGGAACGCAGATTGAAGAAGCTTTAACAGGGGTCCAGAATCAAATCAAATTCATCGATCAAATACAGTATCAAATTTCGAGAGAGTTTTTAAATGAAACAAAGTATTGGCTTCAATTTTTAAATGGCAGGAAGCCTGATCATACTTGGAAAATGATTAAGGTCATGGACGATGATTCGGCAAAGATAATTCATTATACCGTCAGGCTGCAGATGGCTTATCTATTTGACCAGACAGACTATGCTAAGCAAATATTGGAATTG
Organism: Cytobacillus horneckiae; assembly: GCF_002835735.1. GTDB lineage: Bacteria > Bacillota > Bacilli > Bacillales > Cytobacillaceae > Cytobacillus > Cytobacillus horneckiae. Next base: position 6,570 of record NZ_PISD01000073.1, read on the forward strand.
CTTGTTCCGATGATTAATAAGCGGCTTACTCTTGTTGTCGTGCCTGAATACTATTTTTACCATGGGCTATGGCTTGCACGTTTTCATGAAGAGGACAAAGAGAATAAAAAAGGCAATCAAATGTTAAAAGAATTTGTAGGTAAAATGAGAAAATGGGCAGATCTTTCACCCTCCAATTACTTGCACAAATATAAGCTGATGAATGCTGAATTGCTTCGTCTAAGAAAAGGGGCTAATAAGGATGAAATTCTTACGCTTTATTGTGACAGCATAAGAATCGCTGAAGAAAAGGGCTTTATTCAAGATGCAGCGATTTGCAATGAATGCGCAGGTAAATACTTTGAAAGCCTAGGCCTTGAAAAGTTATCGCATTCATTTATGATGGAGGCTTTAAAGGCTTATCAAAAATGGGGTGCAAATGCAAAAACTGAGCAAATGATAGTAGATCATGCAGGTTTAGTTTCTACAGAAAGTAAATCTATTGATTATCGAGCGATTTTTGATACACATGCCGCCTTGAATGCAACTCAAAGTATTTCAAAAGAAATTATTCTTAGTAAATTATCAGATAAATTAATGCAGATAACGATGGAATATGGCGGTGCAGATCTCGGCATTCTCTTATTTAGAAAGAGCAGCGGGTTCATCATCAGCGAATATAAAAGTATTGACGAAGGAGAAGATGATGTTTTTAAGAATAAGCCTCTAGCCGGGACTGGTCTTGTTTCAGAGAAAATTATTCATTATGTTAATGCAAGCAAGGAACCGGTTATTCTTGATCATGCAGCAGTCACAGGCATGTTTACGGATGATCCCTATATTGTAGAAAGAAAAACGAAATCACTACTATGTCTTCCGATTTTATATAAAGGGAAGATGACGGGCATTCTGTACTTGGAAAATAATAAAGCGAGCTATGCTTTTACAGAGGAAAAAATTCAGCTTCTTACGTTTCTTTCAACCCAAGCGGCAATTTCAATTGAAAATGCTTATTTATATGAACAAATGGAAAAAACGGTGGATAAGCGTACATCAGAATTGCATGTAGCCAATAATGGTCTTAAGAAGTTGAATCAGAAGCTAGAAGAAGCAGAATCTTCAAGGCGGCACTTTCTTGCAAATATATCTCATGACCTTCGAGCACCGGTTAGTTCAATTAATGGTTATTTAGAGCTGGTTTTAGACGGGCTGGCAGCAACTGAAGCAGAAAAAAACCGTTATTTAATAAAAGCTCATGAACGGCTCCATGATCTTCAAGCGCTAATCCGCGATTTATTTGAACTTTCACAATTGGAATCTGGACAGCTCGATTTTAATATTGACTTTTATTCTATTGAACTTTTTATTAATCACTTAGAAAATAAGTTTGATGATGATATTAGAGGAAAAGGGCTCTCTTTTAATGTAGTCAATCAGCTTAGCCATCAACAAGCTAATTCTGCTATGGTTGAGCTTGATATTGATCGGATAGAACAAGTATTCACCAATCTGATATTTAATGCGATAAACCATACTACTTCTGGAGAAATCAGTATAGTGTTTGGAAATGGAGATAGCCATCAGATTTTGATTGAAGTTCGAGATACAGGGGGTGGAATTCCGCCATCCGAGCTGCCTTATATTTTTGACCGCAACTATACGAAGGAAAATGCCTATTCGAAGAAAAAGGGCCATGGCTTGGGGCTGTCCATATGCCGGGAAATCATCACTTATCACAAAGGGAAAATATGGGCAAAGAGTGAGATGGGGCAAGGAACAACCTTCTATATTTCCTTGCCGCTTTTTCAGTATGCAGAGGACTTTGAATATATGTAAAACTTGAGCAAACATTGGATGAACAATGATTTTAACTCGGAAACATGGCCATTCATCAAAAGAAGAATGGCTTTTTATTACAGTTGGGAAAATAGCAATTTTTATCAAGAATTTTAAATATGCCTTTGCTAATCTGTAATTGAGGTGAAAGTATGGAATATAGTCCAATTATTCGACAAGTACTTGTCTATATAGAAAATAATTTGCAAAACGAGTTAAATTTAGAAGTGATCTCAAAGGAATTTGGCTATTCAAAGTTTCATTTCTCACGAATTTTTAAAAATGAATTAAGAAAAAATCTTGCTGAGTATATAAGAATGAGAAGAGTATCGACGATTGCCAGCCTGCTTTTAAATACGGATGAAAAGATATTGGATATAGCCTACTACTTTCACTTTAATTCTCAAGAAGCTTTAACGCGGGCGTTTAAAGAACTCTATCACCTACCACCTGGCCAGTATCGCAAGCTTATGAAGAATATTAATTATAAGGAGGAAGAAAAAACGATGGAAAAAACACAGGAAATAAAAGGCTGGTTTATAAGTGGAAGTCATCCGTTCAACTATGAAATGGGATTAGATAAAGAAACATTCCATAGCGGAAGAGCAGCAGGCTATTTAAAATCAATCAGTGTCAGCGATTATTCGGAATTTGCAATAATGATGCAAGAATGTAAAGCTGATTCATTTCTCGGCAAGCGAGTAAGGTTAACGAGTTTTATAAAAAGTAAAAATGTACAGAACCATTGTGCGATGTGGATGAGAGTGGATGATTCGTCTGAAGATGTTTTGCAATTTGATAATATGCATGACCGTCCTATTAAAGGGAATACAGAATGGAATGTTTATTCTATCGTTCTAGATGTACCTGAAAATAGCAAAACTATTTCTTTTGGTATTCTATTATTAGGGATAGGAACAGTATGGGCGGATAACTTCGAATTCGAAATCGTCGATGAAAGCGTGCCGACGACTAATTTTGTTCCTAAATCAGAATTATTAGCAGAACCAACGAATTTATCATTTGAGGATGAATAGGAGATTTGCGATGACTATTTACAAAAAGCTTGTACGCGACCATATTCCGAACATAATCGCAGGTAATGGGAAATCATGCGAATTCAATATATTAGAGCAAGATTTGTTTATAGTAGAGCTGAAGAAGAAGCTGAAGGAAGAAGTCGCTGAGTATTTAGCTGCTATGAATGATAATGATGCTGTTGAAGAATTGGCTGATATTTTAGAAGTGATTCATGCTTTAGCGGAGACTCATCACAAATCTTATAATGAAATAGAATTCGTTCGTCAAAAGAAATTTGATGAACGCGGTGGTTTTAAGAATAAATATTTCTTGATAAAGTCATCAGGCTGAGAAAAAGATTGTTTTATTTATGCAGTCTTATCTATGGTTTGAACAGTCAATTTAGCATGAATATAAACCTGGTTGAATGAAAATAATAGAGGCGTAAATAGTAGCAAGATTTGTGTTGTTTAAGGTTGATGGCGCGTGATAAAATGCAATGGTGTGTGAATTTCTAACTATATTTTACAATAGAAAAGGAAAGAGAATTATGAAAAAGTATATTTGGGATATCAGCCTCATCATTATTGGGTCATTTATTTTCGCGCTGGCTATTAATCTGTTTGTTATTCCAAGTGAGCTAAGTGAGGGCGGTGTCACTGGATTAACGATTATTTTTTACTATCTTTTTCAATGGTCTCCTGGTTTAGTCAGTTTTATATTAAATTCAGTGTTATTAGTTGTAGGTTATAAGTTTTTAAGCAAACTTACTGTCGTGTATACGATTATTGCGATTATTGCCCACTCACTTTCACTTCATTTAACAGCTGGCTGGACGATTACGTCAGACGAAATTTTAGTAAATGCCATATTTGGAGGCATTTTATCTGGTGCTGGAATTGGTTTGATTATTAAAGTCGGCGGAACAACTGCAGGTAGCACAATTTTGGCAAAAATGACAAATAAATATCTTGGCTGGAGTATTAGTTATAGCTTATTATTTTTTGACATCCTTGTTGTTTTAGGATCATATTTCATTATCGGTGCTGAAAAATTAATGATTACGCTCATCATGCTTTACGTAGGTACAAAAGTGATGGAATTGATTGTTGAAGGAGTTAATCCTAAAAAAGCTGTCACAATCATCTCAAAGGAATCGGACAGTATTGCACAACAAATCAATAAATATATGGATAGAGGCGTCACTATTATGAATGGCCAAGGCTACTATACGAAGCAGGCTAAAGAAGTTCTCTACATCGTAATTAGCAAACAAGAAGTGGTAAAACTGAAAAAAATAGTAGAAGCCACTGATAAAACCGCCTTTGTTGCAATCCATGATGTCAGAGATGTCTTCGGTGAAGGCTTTCATGATATATCGAAAGGTTAAAAAGTGGACACCTCTCCAAATCCAACTAAAATATCGTTATTCTCACTTTGTCTACACTCTGAAAGCAGCCTGCAGGCTGCTTTTTTAT
>NZ_PISD01000074.1 GCF_002835735.1 Cytobacillus horneckiae
TGGCGCTGTTATCACAAACAACCGTGAAAACATCCAAAAAGCACGTGAAGATTTCCATGTAGGAAACCTTTACTTCAACCGCGGATGTACGGGAGCAATCGTTGGCTACCAGCCATTCGGCGGCTTCAATATGTCAGGTACAGACTCAAAAGCAGGCGGTCCTGACTACATCATGCTTCATATGCAAGCAAAAACAACTTCTGAAATGTATTGAGAGAAGCCCCTGAAACTTTGTTTCGGGGGTTTATTTACATTGCCATCAAGCTAAGAAAATAAATGCCCCAAAAATGAAAATTTTAGTTACTAGCTAAACAAAGCTCAGATTTTCACTTTAGGAGATAAAAATTTTAACTTGATGGGCAAATGGTTTATTCACTAAAAAAAGATTCCCTCACAAACTTTTTCAATTTTTGTCGAATCGTGTCTAGTATAATATTTATAATATGATATAATATTTAAAAAATTAAAATTAATTTTAATATAATGAATATAGGAGGTGTACCTTTAGAAGTGCTCGTACCAATTTCTGGAGTAGTTAAGAAAATACAAATCTATCCTTACTATTATCACATGGGGCATCCAGGTGCTGATGATGAGTGTTATTTGCGGAAGGCTGTGCTGCAAAAGCTTGTAGATGCATCACGACTACTGCCGGATGACGTTTATTTTGTTGTACTTGATGGCTGGCGTTCTTATGAAACACAGTTATCGATTTATGAACAAACGAAGATTGCGTTACAGGAGGAGGGCTTCGAGGGAGAGGCTTTAACAGAAGAATTATTCAAATATGTAGCTACTCCTTCCGAGGATATTTCAAAGCCGTCCCCGCATTTGACTGGGGGAGCGATTGATTTGACATTGGCTCATGCAAATAGTTGGCTCCCAATGGGCAGCGATTTTGATGAATTTAATGCAAAGTCACAGCCGGATTGGTTTGAAAAGAAGACTGATTTAACAGAAGAAGAGACTGAATTTTTAAATAATAGAAACTTACTCAGAAAGGCCATGCTTGCTGTTGGCTTTATTCCGAACCCGGACGAATGGTGGCATTTTGAATATGGCACGAAGGATTGGGCAAAGCAAAACAGACTTCAAAATTATTATCAAGGAATTTTAAACCGAGAAAAAAGTGAGGGATAACTAATGAAAAAAATGCTCTTTTTAATCACAATGGTCTTTTTAGTTTTAGCAGGCTGTGTGCAAAATTCGAACGCGCCGGCAGAAGAGGGCGGAGAACCGCAATCTGGGGATGAAACCAGCGCGAGCGCTCAAACTTTGACTGTAGCAATGACGGCAGATCAAGGGACATTGGATCCTGCTGTAACAATGGATAATTCAGCTTGGAAAATTACATATCCTGCTTATGAGAGATTAGTAGAGTATGATGGAGCGTCTACTGAAGTGAAACCAGGTATTGCAAAGGATTGGAATGTCAGTGAAGACGGGAAAACGTGGACATTTACATTAAATGAAGATCATAAATTTGCTGATGGTTCAGCAGTGAATGCAGAGGCAGTCAAGTTTACCTTTGATCGCACATTGAAAATCGGCAATGGCCCAGCAGAGGTGTATAGTGTAATCTCTGAAATTAAAGTTGATTCAGATTATGTGGTGTCTTTTGAATTAGAAGAGAATTTTCCTCCATTTCTTTCAACATTAGCTGCGAACTATGGCGGCATAGTCAATCCGAAAGTGATGGATCACGAGAAAGATGGCGATTTAGGACAAAACTATTTAGCTGCGAATACAATGGGCAGCGGTTCATATGAGCTGGCTGAATGGAAGCAGGGCGAATATATTAAGCTTTCTGCTAATAAGGAAGCAAAAGTACAGCCGGGTATTTCTGAAGTCTACTTCCGAATTGTAGGCGATGGTGCGACTCAACGAATGCAATTGGAAAAAGGAGAGATTGATATTGCAGAAGGCATCCCGACTGAACAAATTGAGTCTGTCCAATCTATGGATAATGTAGAGCTATTGCAAAAGCCGAGTTTGCTTGTTGATTATGTTTATGTGAACTCCAGCAAAGGTAACGAAGCGCTTCAGGATTCAAAAGTTAGGCAGGCGCTAAGCTATGGCATCGACTATGAATCAATGATTGATGTGGTCCATCAAGGATATGCCACACCGATGAGAGGACCGGTGCCTGATGGCTTATGGGGGCATAATCCAGAGGCTTTCCAATATGAACTGAATGTGGAAAAAGCGAAGAAATTGCTTTCTGAAGCGGGAGCAGAAGATTTAACTCTTAAATTGTTGTACTCCGATAATAAGACTTGGTGGGAAACAGAAGCATTAACCATTCAGGCAAACTTAAAGGAAATTGGCGTGAATGTGGAATTAAACAAAGTGGCGTATGCAACTTCACGTGAAATGATGGAAAAAGGTGATTTTGATTTAGCCCTTGGTGTATGGAGTCCTGACTTTGGAGATCCGTATATGTTCATGAACTATTGGTATGACTCTGTTAACTTTGGATTAGCAGGAAATCGCGCATTCTATAAAAATGAAGAAGTCGATGGATTATTAAAGCAGGCAGCTACATCAAATGATCAGGCTGAAAGGGAAGCTTTGTATCATGACGTTCAGGACATTGTTATTGAAGAAGCGCCTTATATTCTCCTTTTCCAGAAGGATTTTGTATTACCAGTAAGCAAGTCAGTCGAAGGTTTTGTCTACAACCCGATGCTGGAAGGAATTTATAATTTAGCTGAAATGACAAAGCAATAAGACCGGGGGATTTATATGATTAAGACAATATTTAAAAGACTATTGCTGCTTGTCTTCGTTGTGTTTGGAGTGACTTTAATTACATTTATCCTATCAAATATTATTCCTGGAGACCCTGCCAGCATGATGGCAGGTCAGCGCGCAAATGAAGAGACGCTGGAACAAGTAAGGGAGCAATTGGGTCTGGACCAGCCGGTTTTGACCCAATATGCAAATTATATGCAAGGCTTGCTGACGGGTGATTTAGGCACCTCGATCCGTACGCAAAAGCCAGTGCTGGATGATCTGCTCATCTTTTTCCCAGCGACTTTGGAATTGGCGGTGCTGGCTTTTCTCATCGCCATCGTTATCGGGATACCGCTTGGTATATTAGCTGCTGTGAAAAAAAATACATTTCGGGATCATGCGAGCCGAATTTTTACAATTAGCGGGATATCCACACCGGTATTCTGGAGCGGCCTGCTTGTTATCTTTATTTTCTATGGAGTATTAGGGTGGTTTCCGTCGAATGGACGGATAGATATGGCGATTAATCCGCCAACTCATGTTACCGGTTTTTATTTGCTGGACAGCCTGTTAAGCGGCGATTTGGTGGCTTTCCAAAGCAGCCTTCGCCACATCATTTTGCCGGCAATTGTGCTATCGTTCGCCCAATTGGCTATTATTACCAGACAGGTCAGGGCGAGCATGCTCGAAGTGCTGGAAAAAGAGTATTTCAGAACAGCTATTGCCAACGGAATCCATGGTCCATATTTGCTAATCAAATATGGATTAAGAAATGCTTTAATTCCAACCATAACTGTGATCGGCGTTTCATTTGGGGCATTGCTTGGCGGTGCGGTCGTAACTGAAACGGTCTTTGGCTGGCCGGGGATGGGGAAATATGTTGTTGATTCCATTGCCTATTTAGATTTCCCGGCTATGATGGGCTTTACCGTATTTATTTCGATTGGCTATGTACTCATCAACTTAGTTGTCGATCTCTCTTATTACGTGCTTAATCCGCAAATCAAAGAATGATAGAGAGGAGGAAGAAGATATGGAACTCCAACCGCAAGCAGAGAGCGTACAGGCCCAGCCTGTGAAAAAAAGCGCTCTTCTCTATAAGCTGAAGAAAAATAAACTAACAATGGTAGGTGCCGTTATTTTAGGTGTGATTATTTTGGCAGCTGTTTTTGCACCTGTATTAACACCATATAATCCGAATATGATTGACGCAGCGAATAAATTTCAAGGGCCGTCATGGTCGCATTGGTTCGGCACGGATGAAGTGGGCAGAGATATTTTTACAAGAATATTATACGGAGCAAGATTATCTCTTGGATTAGGGATTGTGGCCATCCTTATTGCTGCAGGTATCGGCTTAGTTATTGGAACGATTTCCGGCTATTTTGGCGGGATGATTGATCAGGCGATTATGAGAACGATGGATATGGTGCTTGCCTTTCCTACATTAATTCTTGCTATGGCATTAGCTGCCGCCTTAGGACCGAGCATTCAAAACGCAATGATAGCCATTGCACTTGTTAAAATACCCGTCTATGTCCGATTGGCAAGGAGTGAAACATTAAGCTTGAGAGAGTCGCTGTTTGTTAAATCTGCACAAACCTTTGGTATTCGGCCATTTCGCATCATCCGCAAGCATATCATGCCGAATTCCGTTTCACCTGTCATTATTCAAGGAACGCTTGATGTGGGCGATGCGATTCTGTTAATTGCTACACTAGGCTTCCTAGGCCTTGGTGCTCAGCCTCCTGCACCTGAATGGGGAGCGATGATTAGTATCGGATGGAAGTATTTGCTCGATTTCTGGTGGTATCCGACATTCCCATGTTTATTCCTATTTTTATCAGCTGGCGCTTTAAATTTAATCGGAGACGGAGTAAGGGATGTATTAGATCCAAGATCGAGTAGATAGGAGTGTGATGACATGTTAGAAGTGAAGGATTTACATGTGAATTTTCAAACCTTTAGAGGGACAATTGAAGCATTAAAAAATATCAACTTTTCAATCGCAGAAAAAGAAGTAGTTGGCATTGTCGGCGAATCCGGGTCAGGAAAATCGATAACTGCCCTTACGATTCTCGGTTTATTAGAAAAGAACGCTGACATTGCCTCCGGAGAAATAACCTATCGCGGAGACAACCTCTTGGCACTGTCAAAAAAAGAAATTCAGACCATTCGAGGCAAAAAAATTGCCATGGTTTTTCAGGAGCCAATGACCGCTCTCCATCCAACGATGAAGGTTGGAGAGCAATTGTCTGAAGTTATTCGCCGTCATCGCAATGTTTCAAGGAAGGAAGCAAAACGCCTTATGCTGGTTGCATTAAACGATGTACATATTCATCAGCCTGAGTATGTTGCAAAACAATACCCTTTTGAATTAAGCGGGGGCATGCGTCAGCGTATTGTTATCGCTTTAGCCATGGCTGCACCGCCTGATTTATTAATTGCAGATGAACCAACGACAGCATTAGACGTTACTATCCAGCATGAAATTCTGCAGTTAATGAAGGAGTTGAATGAGAAAAAGGGAACCTCGATTCTATTTATTACCCATGACTTAGGTGTCGTCTCGCAAATATGCAACCGGACGATTGTCATGTATGCAGGGGAAGTGATTGAATCTGGGGAAACGAAGGATGTCCTCTATACACCGCAACACCCTTATACGAAAGCATTAATTGAAGCATTGCCGGACGGGAAAAATGCAAATGTCCCATTAAAAGCAATACAGGGAGAGGTACCGAACTTGATGGAGCGGCCTATTGGGTGTGCGTTTGCATCCCGCTGCAGTCATGTTATGGAAACGTGCAAGACGAATCCCCCGGCATTAGCACATTGGCAAAATCAGCATGATGTCGCATGCTGGCTGGAAAGGGGTTGATTTTATGACCGCTATTATTGAAATGGATCAAGTCCAAAAGCATTATACAAAAGGAAAATTAACAATTAAGGCGCTTGATGATACAACCATTTCTATTGCTGAAGGGGATGTACTAGGGCTTGTTGGAGAATCAGGATCTGGGAAAAGTACGTTCGGAAAGCTTCTGATTGGGTTGGAACCGCCAACAGGGGGAGAAATTCGCTATCAAGGGGCTCCTTTATGGAAGAAAAATAAATATGTACGCCGAAAACCGGGAGAGCTGCAAACAGTCTTCCAAGATCCGCAATCATCTCTCGATCCGAGAATGACCATTAAGGAGATTATTATCGAGCCGCTGTATGCACTAAGCAAAAATGAAAGAAAACAGAAAGAATCCTATGACAATCTTTTAAAGCTAATAAAAAGAGTTGGACTGAAGGAAGAGCATCTTGAGCGCTATCCTCATGAATTCAGCGGCGGGCAGCGACAGCGCATCGCAATTGCGCGTGCACTGATAACAGAGCCTTCCTTCATTATATTGGATGAGCCGACCTCTGCTCTTGATGTGTCCGTTCAGGCGCAAGTGCTGAATTTATTAAAAGAGTTAAAAGAAGAGCGGGGATTAACCTATCTATTTATCTCGCATAATATGTCGGTCATTAAATATATGTGCAGCAAAGTTGCGGTGCTCTATAAAGGTAATATTGTAGAAATTGGCAGTACTGAGCAGCTGTTTAACAATCCGCAGCACCCTTATACAGAAATACTGTTATCATCCTTGCCGAGCTTGTTTGAAAACAAAGAGAAAGCGATAGAAGGATTTGCCGAAACGGCGCAGCCAAAAGGGGAAAATAGCTGCATTTTCTATGAGAAGTGTCCAAGACGGACGGATCAATGCATGACAAGTCCCGCGCTGGAATCAAGAGGAAAAGACCATTTTGCGGTATGTCATTATTAAGGGGAGCTTGAATAGATGATCAGAGAAAACAAGATCCGTGAAATTCGCAAAAAACAAGGATTAACCCTCGCTGATTTATCAGGTAAAACAGGGCTTAGCCAAGGCTTGCTTTCACAAATTGAGCGCGGGCTTGTTGACCCGACTGTCAGCAATTTCTGGAAAATCTGCACCGCTCTAAACACACCGATGAATTACTTCTTCGAAGGGCAAAAAGAAGATAGAATTGTCATTCGCAAGGGAGAACACCGTTTACTCCAGCTATCCAACGACAAAGTACTCTATCATGAGCTCATCCCGAGCCATGTGGGAGATGACCAAATCCTCTTGGTTGAAATCCTCCCAGGAGAACAAAGCGAAATGGAACTGATAAGCCATCCGGGAGTGGAATTTGGCTTTGTTGTTCAAGGTGAAATGAAAATCGTATTGGGGCAGGAAGAAATCTTATTGGGAGAAGGCGACAGCGTCCACTTTCAAAGTACGACGCCGCATAGGTATATGAATGTTGGCGAGGAGAAGGCGGTTTCGATATGGGTGATGAAGGGGGAGTAATGAATAATAGCAGACAATCAATATGACCATTTTCACTAGGAGTACTCAGCGGAGAGGCTCCTTTTTTTAAGGAAATTTTAATAATCGTCATCTTCAAGTAAAAGCTTTTTCGCTTTTTCAAGGATAATGATTTCTTTTATCTTCTTCTCCGGATTTGCTTTTATATCATTAAACAACATCGGATACTTTTTAAATTCCTCAAATACTTTAATCTCTTCAGGTGAAAGGCTAATATTGGTGCTGTTATTATAATTCTCATTATCAGAAATTCCCAATAAATAATCGACAGATGTATTGAGAATCTGCGCCAAATCTACCAGCATTTCATTCGATGGTGTACTGTAACCTGTTTCATAGTTAGAGATGGTTGTTTTCTTCGTGTTTACTTTTTGTGCTAAAGCTTCCTGCGTTAGTCCGCGCTGCTTGCGAATTTCTTTCAATCTTTGTGATATCATCCAAAATCACTCTTTCTTTAATATGAAAGTACAAATATATTGTACATGAATTTGAGAATCATTGATATATTATCCAAAAAATTCATACAAAATCATTGACATACAAGAAAATTGGATTTAAAATAGGAATACAAGATACTTGGAGTGAAAGGGGGGATTACTATAAAAAATTATAATCTTATTAGGGCGAGGAAAAACAAAGGATATACTCAAGTGGAGCTCTCAAACATCCTTAAATGCAATAAGTCTACAATTAGTAACTGGGAGAATGGTGTGTCGAGTCCAACATTAAGAATGGCCTTTGCTTTATCAGCGATACTGGAGTCTGATATTAATGTTCTATTTCAAGATTATAAAGTCCAAGAATTTCAATCAATGAATACAGCATAGAGGCAAACGGTTTATGTCTTTCTATATCGGTAATAGCTTCAGCATGTTTATTGAAGCTATAGGGGAGTGATGAAATTTGAATAGAGAAGAAGTGGTGTCAAAGATAAGAAAAAATGTAGCGGACAAAGATAAAGAGTTAATTATTAAGTGCTTCGAAGATTTACGTTATAGTTCGATTTATTTTTATCATCTGGAATTAGATCTGAAAGCGAAATACGATGATCTTGAATTTAAAAACGAAATTTATCATTTTTTCTCTCTTAGACTGAAAGAAAATATATTAAGAGTCACTGTGGACCAAGAATTTAAAAGAATTTATGTAAATAAAGCAAGCAATAGCGGTGTTGAGCGAATAGATGAAATTGCTGTGATAAATGGGAAATTAATTTGCGATAAAGGAGAATTTTCTCTTAATCAAGTAAATGAATATTTATCGGACTGCTATGCAATGCTATTTACTTCATGATGTCTTTTTAAGGCATGAACATAGCTTATCAAAAAATAAAAAATACGAAGTCTTAAAAGAACGACGAGCGGTTGAGCATCGGAATTGTTGTTTCCAAACAAATCGTACAAAGCAGTGCCCGAAAAGAGGAGAAAGTGCGCCCGTAGGGAACAACTAATATATGGTGTACTATTTATAAAAATTATATTTTTAAACACCGTAACAGCGCAAAAAGGTTAATCTTTTCAAAACCAGAAATATTCGAAGCAGAAATAACGTCTAATTAGACTGTACAAATACCTCTATCATTCCTTCTGTGGAAGTAAACAACAGGCCCACCTAAGGAAAGAACGGCAGCTTATTTGCCACATGGGAGAGATCCTTGATAGCAGAAAAGATTCAGAACAAAAAAGTCTTCTCAAAGCGAGAAGACTTTCATTTCCCATAAAGGGTTTACTTATACGATTAAACTCAATAACAGCGTAAAGCCTAATCCAGCGACAGAAATAATCGTTTCAAGCAATGTCCAGGTTGCAAATGTTTCTTTCATGCTTAAACCGAAATATTCTTTAAACATCCAGAAGCCGGCATCGTTGACGTGGGAAGCGATTAAGCTTCCTGCACCTGTTGCAAGTACAACTAGTGCAAGGTTTACATCCGTTTGTCCAAGCAGTGGTATGACTAAGCCCGCAGTAGTCAAGGCTGCCACTGTGGCAGATCCTAAAGATATACGCAAGATTGCCGCAATCGTCCAAGCAAGTAAAATGGGTGATAAAGTTGTGCCTTGGAATAGCTCAGCTACATAGTCGCCGACACCGCCGTCGATTAATACTTGCTTGAAGGCACCGCCGCCACCGATGATTAAAAGCATCATCCCGATTTGAGTAATTGCAGTCGTACAGGATTGCATAACTGTTTTAATCGGAATGTTTCTGCCTAAGCCCATCGTATAAACAGCAACTAAGAGAGCTATCAGGATGGCAACTGATGCGTCGCCAATGAAACGGATAATTGCCAGTGCCTGATTATCGGCAAATCCCATCGTATCTTGGAGGAGGGTAATAATTGTAGCGATGGACATAAGAATGACTGGTAGCATCGCTGTAAATACACTGATTCCAAAGCCAGGTGTATCTTCAAGCTTAAACTGCTTTTGTTCGCCTAAAGAAGCAATATTTCCTGTTTTATTAAAAGAGTTTGGAACGATTTTTTTTGCAATCTTAGTAAAAACCGGTCCTGCTAGGATGACTGTTGGAATGGCAATAATAAATCCGTAAAGCAATACTTCGCCTATGTTTGCTCCATATTCTCCGGCAATAACAGTTGGACCCGGATGAGGCGGTAAAAATCCGTGAGTGACAGATAAAGCCGCTGCCATTGGGATCCCAAGATATAAAATAGAAACCTTTAATTCTCTAGATATAGCAAAGACAATTGGAATTAATAGGACTAAACCTACTTCGAAAAACAAGGCAATCCCAATAATAAAAGAAGAAACGACGACTGCCCATTGGATGTTTTTTTCTCCAAATTTGTTTACGAGCGTCATAGCAATTCGCTGCGCGCCGCCAGCATCGGCGATTAATTTGCCCAGCATAGCTCCAAGCCCAAAGATTAAGGCGATGTGGCCAAGTGTTCCGCCTAGTCCGCCTTCAATCGTTTTAACAATATCCGTCATTGGCATGCCTAATGCTAACGCAACACCAAATGATACGATAATTAATGAGATAAAAGTATTTAGCTTTAATCCCATGATTAGTAGCAGTAATGCTAAAATCCCAATTGCTACAATAACTAATGGCATTTTAATCCCCCCAGTTTTATTTATTCGTGTTTATTAAACCTCTTTGGTAATCTGCAATCCGTGAATACTCTTCCGTTAATACTCTGGATAAAGTAATAAAGGTCGGCAATAGTTGCCTATACTCCTTAGCTGCTTCTTCATTCGGCGTGTGCTTGTAAGTGCTGCCGATCATTTCAGAGGAAGCTGCTTCAAACGATTCAATCTTTCCAGTGGCATATAGTCCTAAAATACATGCACCAAGACAGGAGCTTTCGTAACTTTCTGGAACGACAACCTCAGAATCAAAAATGTCTGACATCATTTGCCGCCAAACTTCTGATCTTGCGAACCCACCTGTTGCCTGGATTCGTGTTACCGGGCCATCCATACATTCCATTAATGCTAAAAATACAGTGTATAAATTGTAAATAACTCCTTCAAGGGCAGCTCGAATCATATGCTCTTTCTTGTGTGAAAGCGTTAGCCCGAAGAATGAGCCGCGAACGTCTGGATTCCATACAGGTGCACGTTCGCCTGCTAAAAATGGATGGAACAATAAACCATCTGCTCCAGGCCTTACGCGTTCGGCAATTTTCGTTAATACTTCGTATGGGTCCATCCCAAGCCTTTTGGCGGTTTCCACTTCAGAGGAAGCAAATTCATCCCGAACCCAGCGAAGAACGATTCCGCCGTTATTTACAGGACCGCCAATGACCCAATGCTTTTCTGTTAAGGCATAGCAAAAAATGCGTCCTTTTTCGTCAGTTTGCGGTTCATCAATAATCGTACGGATGGCCCCGCTTGTTCCAATTGTAACCGCAATCTCACCTTTTCTAATGGCATTTACGCCTAGATTAGAGAGCACGCCGTCACTCGCCCCTATTACGAATGGAGTTTGTGAATCAATCCCCATTTTCTTCGCTAAATGAGGATGGCAATTGGTAAAAATCTTAGTAGTTGGCACGAGTTCTGATAGTTGATCCCGCGAAACGCCAGCTACTTTTAATGCGTCTTCATCCCAATCCAAGTTTTTAAGATTCATCATGCCCATTGCTGAGGCAAGTGAATAATCGACAACATATTGATCAAATAACTTCTTAAAGATGTATTCTTTAATTCCGATATATTTTTTCGCCTTATTGGCAGTTTCGGGACGATCATTCGTTATCCAGGCCATTTTGCTTAAAGGTGACATAGGATGAATCGGTGTTCCTGTCCGTTTGTATATTTCATGCCCATTTAATTCATTCTTTATTTTATGTGCCCAAGCTTCACTACGATTATCCGCCCAAGTAATACATGGCGTCAGCGGCTGGTTATTTTCATCCATCGCAATGAGGCTGTGCATCGCACTGCTGAATGAAATAAATGAAAGTGGTTTTTCGGAATGTTTTTCCATAATATTTGCAATTGATTTTATTACAGCTTGGAAAATTTCTTCAGGGTCTTGTTCAGCTGTCGACATATCTGGTGTGTAAAGAGGGTATCCAATGTTTTCCTGTTGGATCACTTGTCCTTTTTCACTAAATAAAACAGCTTTCGTACTTGTCGTACCAATATCTACACCTAACATATAGTTAGTCATTTTCTTGTTCGACTCCTTTTGAAAGCATTTGTTGCGATTTCCACATGTCTTCTACTTTGCCTTGCACATCATCGAAATTTTGATGCAAGGCTTTGATCATGAGGTTTCTGTCTTTTGTTTTTATCGCTTCAATATAAAGCTCATGATTAATCACGATTCTTGTAAAGTCATCGTAGTTTTCCTTGAACCGTTTCCGCATTGAAAGAAGGATTAGGCTTTCCATAACAGGCTTTAAATTATTCCAAATCATCAAAATATATGAATGGTCAATTGCACGAATAATGGTTTCGTGGAAAATGAGATCTTGATATGAAAACTCATCTGCATCTTGATATTTTATTGAGATTCTCATCATTTCAAGGATTTTACTAAGTTCCTTTATTAACTCATTAACGTTGATTCTAACAAGCCGTTCATAGACAAACGTTTCAATAAGTATGCGGACATCATAAATTTCTTCTATCTTTTTATCTGTTAAACCGATTACAACAGCGCCCATTCTCTCTGGTCGAATGATATTTTCAGATGCAAGTATTTTTAATGCTTCACGTACAGGTGAACGACTCACAGCAAAATCTGAAGCTAGTTTATTTTCAGAAATAATGGCACCGCTTTCAATCTTGCCAGAAATAATCTGCATTCTAAGCTCGCATGTTACTCGATCACCAGCAGAAGCTTTTAAGAGCCATTTTGCGGGATATAAAAGTTCTGTTGATTCGGTCATACATTCACCTTCTTATATTTAAGTATACTTGTATACAAGTATTATAACTTGTTTTTTTGATTATTCAAGCGCTTTTAATTTGTGAGTTTCAGCGATTAGCTTGTATTTATAAAAGAAAAATTGATAAAAAATGAAAGAATAAGGCTTTGAAATAGCTAGGTGAAGAAACGAATGACAGGTTTCAAAAAAGAAACAAAATTTGTTATATATAAATGAAATTAAAAAGTAAAAAAATATTTGTAATATCTGTTTGCTTACTATTTCCTAAATGGATATGAATCATTAGATATACTACCGTTTAATTTTACTAATATAACAATATCTTTAAGGTCAACTTAATTATTTCCAATTGAAAAAATATGTATAAATTTACCTGTCTCTTAAATAGAATATTTTATACTCTTAATCTAAAAAGATATATTGACATACAATTTTCAAACATTTATATTAATAAAATAGAACTAATAAATATACAAAGATATGCAGAAAAGAAAGGACGACCTGTTTTGAAAGTGACTGTAGGACCAGCTCAGTATGTACGGAAATCTGGATTATTATCTGAAATTGGTTTATATATAGAAAAATTCGGCAAAAAAGCTGTATTAATTGGCGGAAATATTAGCAGAGAAATAGTAGAAACAAAATTAAGAGAAGGTATGGCAAACATGGGGATAACGCTTGAACAATCGCTTTGGTACGGCGGTGAAGCGTCACGCACAAATGTTAACGACCTCGTAGAGAAGTTAAACAGGGTTGACTATGATGTCATTATCGCAGCTGGTGGAGGAAAAGCGCTTGACACGGTTAAAGCAGTAGCTCATCACGTCAACAAGCCGCTTGCAGCCATTCCGACGATTGCAGCTACTTGTGCAGCGACAACACCAATTTGGATTACATATAGCGACGAAGGAGAGTTTACGGATATTAGCCGCGATTCAAAAGTGCCGGATATTGTATTAGTAGATGCTGATGTGATTCTTCAATCACCGGTGCGCTATTTAATCGCTGGAATCGGAGACACGCTTGCCAAGTGGTTTGAAACAAAAACCTCTGTGAAAAAAGCGGCGCCAAATGCGCGCAACCAAACAGCGATTGCGATTGCTGGTCAGCTTTATGAAACGATGCTGAACATTGGCAAACAGTCGGTAGTTTCTATGGAAGAGAAAAGAATGACGAGTGAACTTGAAGATATGATTGATGCAGTCATTCTCATTAGCGGAAGCGTGAGCGGTTACGGAGGCGATGATTGCCGTACTGCTGGAGCGCATGCGATTTATTCTGGCTTGACGATTTTTCCAGAGGTTCATGAGACCTATCATGGGGAGATTGTAGCTTTCGGCATTTTGGCGATGCTTTGCATGGAAGGCGAGGAAGAGAAGGAAATCGAAGACTTGATTTCTTATTACCAAGAAGTCAATCTTCCATATACCTTGCAGCAAATGAATGTGACTAAACTTTCTGAAGCACAGTGGAAAGAGCTTGGAGAAGTGTCAGTAACGATAGAAGATATGGCAAACATGCCGTTTGATGTCACACCGGATATGGTTGTAGCAGCGGTGAAACAAGCAGATTCAATAGGGAAGAAAATGCTAGTTAAATAGAATAAAATCTTTGGGGGAAAATTCGATGAAAAAGTGGATTGTTATGCTTTGCACATTTGCATTAGTTATAACGCTGGCAGCTTGCGGTGGAGAGCAGTCATCCGGAAGCGGATCAGGTAAAAAGAAAGAACCATTAAAGGTCACTCTGCCAACATGGACAGGATATGGCCCGTTATTTTTAGCAAAGGAAAAAGGATTTTTTGAGGAAAATGGCATCGATGTAGAGCTATCAATCGTTGAAGGGTTAGGTGAGCGTAAACAAGCGCTGGCAAGCGGAAATATTGATGGCATGGCAACTGCGCTAGATGTGCAAGTATCACTTGCAGCTTCTGATATTCCGTTGAATGTTGTTTGGATTTTGGATGATTCTTACGGCGGAGACGGCATTCTTGTGAAGGAAGATATCGCAGGAGTAGAAGATTTAAAAGGAAAAACAATGGCGTTTGAAGTAGGGTCCACAAGCCATATGCTTGCGTTAACTGCATTGAACAATGGCGGTTTAACAGAGAAGGATGTAGAGGTTGTACCAATGTCTGCAGGCGATGCAGGTGCAGCATTTGCAGCAGGAAAAGTAGATGCAGCTGTTACTTGGGAGCCATGGTTATCAAATGGAACTGAAGGAGATGGCAAAGTGCTATTAACAACGAAAGATCTTCCAGGAATCATTGTTGATACTGTAAGCTTTAGAGAAGATGTGATTAAAGAGCGCCCGGATGATATTGAAGCATTTGTAAAAGCAATGGGTCAGGCAATGGATTTTTGGATGGAAAATGAAGATGAAGCAAATGAAATTATGGCAAAAGGCCTGAAAATTGATACAGAAGAATTTGTTGCAACAGCTGAAGGCTTAAAGTTCTTCACAAGTGATGAAAATAAAGAAGCCTTTGGAACAGAAGACAGCAAAGGCGCGATTTATCAATCTACCGAAGAGGCGATTAAGTTCTATTTAGAGCAGGAAATCATTGATAAAGAACCAAAAGCAGAGGATATTATCAACGCGAGCTTCTTAAAATAAAACTTAGCTTAAAAAGCCTATCCTATGAGATATTTCTGTTCTCATTCGTTAGGCTTTTTCTAGATTAAGAGAACATTTAAAACAGCAAGGATAGGCATCTGGATATGAAAAAAGAAAAATAGGATCGGGTGAATAAAATGGTAAGAAAAATATTTACACCTAAAAAAGATATATCAAAAAAGCTTTATACTTCGGTCGGAATTTTTACATTTATCACAGCTCTTGCGATTTGGTCAATTTTAACATATGGTGGATTGGTAAATCCGCTTTTCCTGCCAACGCCATCAGCAGTTGTGACAACAGGAATTGACTTATTTGCAAATGGCCATTTGCTTTCAGATATCGGCATTAGTTTTTCAAGAGTATTAGTTGGTTTTCTTGTGGCAGCAGCGATTGGTGTACCGCTTGGAATCTTAATGGGATCGTTGAAGATTATGCAGGGTGCCTTTGAGCCGATTATTGGGTTTATTCGCTATATGCCTGCTTCTGCTTTTATTCCGCTATTGATTCTTTGGATCGGACTTGGAGAAACACAAAAAATGAGTGTGATTTTTCTAGGAACATTCTTTCAATTGACACTGATGATTATGGATGTAACGAAGAATGTGCACAACGATTTAATTGATGTGTCCTATACGTTGGGCGCTTCAAAGATTCAGGTATTTACAAGAGTCATCCTGCCAGCGTCATTACCGGGAATTGTTGATACACTCCGCATTACATTTGGCTGGGCATGGACGTATTTGGTTGTTGCAGAAATCGTTGGTGCGTCCAGCGGAATTGGCTACATGATTATGCAAGCCTCAAGGTTCCTGCAGCCTGATAAAATTATCGTTGGTATTTTAATTATTGGTTTACTTGGCTTGTTGACAGATATGTTGTTTAAGATCATTTACCGCAGGTCATTTTCATGGATGAGAAAGGATGGTATGTAAAATGGCGACACCAAAGCTTGAGATACAGGATGTTGGCAAAATCTTTAAAACGAAGAGCGGTGAGACAACCGCTTTGGAAAGAACCTCCTTTACAATTGAAGATGGCGAGTTCGTCACAATCCTAGGACCATCCGGTTGCGGAAAATCAACGGTATTGCGCATTGTAGCAGGACTTGAAGAAGCAACTTCAGGAAAAGTGCTTCTGGATGGACAGCCGGTTGAAGGACCAGGTCCTGACCGCGGAATGGTATTCCAGTCATATACACTTTATCCATGGCTAACAGTAAAGGAAAATATTACGTTTGGGTTAAAATTAAAAGGAGCATCACAGAAGGAACGGAACGATTTGGCTCGCCACTATTTGCAGCTGATTGGTCTTGAAGGGTTTGAAAATCATTATCCGGTCCAGCTTTCAGGAGGAATGAAGCAGCGTGTGGCGATTGCGCGCGCGCTTGCAAATGATCCGAAAGTGCTGCTGATGGACGAGCCGTTCGGGGCATTAGATGCGCAGACGCGGAATATTATGCAGGAAGTGCTCTTAAAAGCATGGGAAGAGTCAAAGAAAACGATTCTCTTTATTACACATGATGTGGACGAATCTATTTTTCTAGCAGATTCAGTATACGTAATGACAGCGAGACCCGGCCGTTTAAAGAAAAAGGTGCCAATCGATTTGGCCCGTCCGCGAGATTTCAGTGTAAAAGGAACACCGGAATTTGCTACGTATAAAGAAGAGTTACTGGGATTAATCCGAGAAGAAAGTTTAAAATCGATTTAAATGAGAGAAAGGTGCATGGTCTAATTGAACATAGAATCCTTTTTTCCGAAAGACATAAGAAAAGCATTGAGCAAAGAACCACCCGGCTCATGGATGACCGCAGTGCCAAATGGATGCATTCGGCTGAACTCCGGTTATCCTGCGAAAGAGCTGGTTCCTTCAAAAGAGATAAAAGAAGCAGTAAGCAGACTGCTGTATGAGGAGCAGGACCTGCCGCTTCATTATTTAGGCAGCCCAAGAATGGATAACTTAAAGGGGCAAATTCAAGAAAGACTGGCAAGCCGCGGAATGAATATCTCCGAAGAAGAATTGCTCATTACAGCAGGCGCCTGCCAGGCAATCGATTTGATTGCTCGAATTTTGCTCGACGAAACAGCTGTAGTATTCGTTGAAGCACCAACATATATGGAAGCGCTAGAAGTATTTCAAAATTATACTAACCAAATTATAACTATTCCAATAGATAAAGATGGAATGCAAACAGCGGAGTTAGAAAAGATGTTAATGGAAAGAAAGAACGAAGGATTGCCAAATCCCCGTCTCCTATACACCATTCCGACTTTCCAAAACCCAACTGGTACAACGCTATCTCAGCAACGAAGAGAGCATATCATGCAGCTTGCGAAAGAATATGATTTTTTAATTCTTGAAGACGATGCATACGGCGAATTAGCATTCAGAGAGAGCCCACAGACATTAAAGTCGTTAGATACAGAAAGTCGAGTCCTTCACGTAGGCTCGCTATCTAAAGTTGTCGCTCCCGGCATGCGCATCGGTTGGGTTGCCGCAGCTTGCCAATTCATAACTTCACTTTACTGGTTCAAAAAGGATTTAGATCATCCATTCAGCCAGTCAATCATGTCTGCTTATTTGGAGCTTGTCAACTTTGACCAGCGCACAGCAGTCCTGGCAGAAAAGTACGAGAAAAAAGCGACTGCTTTATTAAATGCACTGACAAAGCACTTTCCGGATTCGGCAAGCTGGTATCATGCAGCTGGAGGCTACTTTGTGTGGGTGAAGGTTCCTGGTGTGAATACATCGGAAATGCTTAATCAAGCTTTAAAAGCTGGAGTAGCTTATGTGCCTGGCCAGTATTTTTTCTTAAATCAAGAGGATGGCACGGAATATTTGCGATTGTCGTTTAGTTATGCAGATGTTGGTGAAATTGAGCGCGGTGTGGAAATTTTAGGAGAAGTAATACAATCTTATTTACGAAAATAATAAAAGGGATTCCGTAAAATCAGCAGAGCTGAAATTTACGGAATCCCTTTTCGCTTATATAACAGCTGTTTTGACTTTCCTGCAGTATAACTATATCGGAACTAGAACTAAAGTAGTTAATAGCTTGTTAAAATAATTGATCCCCCTTTTATACCTCACCTCGTCTATACCATACCTCCAATTAATAAACTGAACTTAAACCTTGGAAACAATAGGTCTACACTGAAATAAAAGGTGCTTTTCTACATGAAGCACGGAAAAAAATTTACAGAGATAAGAGGGATATATCTCCGTCAAGCCCCTGAAAAAAGCTGCTTTCACAGAGATAAAAGCGTTTTATGTAAGAAAGCACTAATAAAAATTACTCTACATATAGAGAAATTCCCTTATTACCCACTTTATAGAAAATTAACCGAAGATTTACATGAAAATACCAAACGTTTATATTCCCTTCATATTCCAAAAGTATGATGAATATATAACAAGTGGATAGACTTGCTATTGATGAGAGGGGGCCATGTACACGACGAGTAAATGGAGTGATTTACATTCATCGGTATATGGCCCTATTTTGTAAGGCTAATGGCGAACCGTTATTGAAGCGAAGGGAATTTTGAAATAGGAAGTGAAAGGGGTGCAGCAATTGAAGGCTTTGCAGCTGAATCAAATTAGAAAGTCCTATCAGCAGGGAGCGGAAGTCCTCAAGGGGATTGATGTTGCGATTCAACCTGGAGAGTTCTTTGTTCTTGTTGGTCCGTCTGGCTGTGGTAAAAGCACGTTGCTTCGGCTTTTGGCAGGGCTTGAGGATGTATCTTCGGGTGAGATTTATATTGGAAATGAATTTGCGAATCGTTTAAAGCCGAGTGAGAGAGAGCTTTCGATGGTTTTCCAAAACTATGCATTGTTCCCGCATATGACTGTGGAACAGAATATTATGTTTGGTTTGCATGTGAAAAAAATCGCCAAGGAAGAACAGAGGAAAAGATGTGAGGAAGCGGCAGAAATGCTTGGCCTTATCCCGTATTTGAAAAGAAAGCCTAAGGAGCTTTCGGGCGGACAAAGACAAAGGGTAGCGCTTGCGCGCGCAATCGTGAGCCATGATCCTATTTGTTTGATGGATGAACCATTATCGAATTTAGATGCGAAGCTGAGAGCGAAGATGCGATCGGAAATTCGCCAGCTCCAGCGCAAGCTTGGAATCACGATGATTTATGTTACCCATGATCAAACTGAGGCGATGACGATGGCTGACAGGATGATGATATTAAATCAGGGAGTCATACAACAGATAGGCAAGCCGCTAGATATTTATAATCATCCACAAAATGCATTTGTTGCCTCATTCATTGGCGCTCCACCAATGAATATGATACCAGCGAATGTTGCCGATAGCGTACTACATATAACTGAAAACTGGAGCATGGATGTTGATATCGATTGGCAGGGTGATGTGATAGCGGGTGTTAGACCGGAGCATATTCAGCAGGCGAAGAGCGGAACCCCTTCCTTTACAGCAGAGGTTGTTAATGTTGAAATGCTTGGCACAGAAACGCTGATTAGCTTTGAGATTCAAAGCGGACTGCAGTGGACAGCCAAATGGCAAGGGCAGCACCAATTGAATCCCGGTGACATTGTTTCTCTGTTCATCGACCAAAATCAAATGGTGTTTTTTGATGAAAAGGAAAAGGTGAACATCGAATATCAAAGTTTGGGGGCAGTCCAATGAACATCCCCAACGTGGAAAAACAATCGATGAAACTACAGACGAAAGGACATAAAAGGCACAGAAGACGCTTCAGCTTTTTAGAAGGCTGGCTATATTTGCTGCCATCACTTTTTTTATTCACCGCCTTTTTATTTTATCCGATGGTCAGAACTGTTTATTTAAGTCTGTTCTACACGGATACACAAGGCAAGCCAATGGCATTTGCAGGAATGGAAAACTTCACGGCATTGCTCAGTTCTTCCTCTTTTTTATTGAGTGTCAAATCGACTTTTTTATTTGTTCTCTATACTGTGCCAGTTGGGGTGCTATTGGCCCTTGGTCTAGCCTTATTAGCAAATCAGAAGCTGGCAGGGATCGGCTTTTTTCGCACCATTTTTTCATCAACGATGGGAATGAGTGTGGCCGCTTCTTCAGTTATTTGGATGTTTATCTATAATCCGTCAATCGGGTTTGCTAATCGCCTGTTGACTTGGTTTGGTTTGCCTGAGATGCAATTTCTTTTAGATCCGAGCACAGCCTTAATTGCGGTAGCAGTGGCGACCATTTGGATGAATACAGGTTTTACATTCCTTATCCTTTTGGGCGGCTTGCAAAACATTGATTCACAGCTATATGAAAGTGCAAAAATTGCTGGTGTCAGCACGATTTATTCGTTAAGAAAAATAACGCTGCCGATGCTGTCGCCAACATTATTTTTTGTCATCACGGTTTCGATGATTAATTCATTTCAAACTTTTGGACAGATTGATATTTTAACAAAGGGCGGGCCGATTGATTCGACCAATGTCATTGTTTATTCGATTTATAAAGATGCATTTATTAACTATAATATCGGGTCGGCGAGTGCACAGGCTGTCATTCTTTTCTTATGTGTCTTCCTTGTAACTATCATTCAATTTAAGCTCGGCGAGAGGAAGGTACATTATCAATGAGCATAGGAAGAAAAATCATTCTTTATACGCTGCTGACTATCGCTGGAATAATCATGTTTTTCCCGGTTGTTTACGCTTTCATGATCAGCTTTATGCAAGGCGGGGAAGTACTCCAAGGGAAACTCTGGCCGGATAGCTTCTCTTTCGAAAATTATATAAATGCATTTGAAAAAGTGCCGCTTCTCAAATATTTGCTGAATAGCATCATCGTATCAACGGTGATTACTGCAGGGCAATTAATCCTGTGTAGCCTGGCTGCTTTTGCCTTTGTTTTTACACAATTTAAAGGAAAGAACCTGCTATTCATGCTGTTTATTTCAACCATGATGATTCCGTGGGAAGCGACAATGGTGCCAAATTTCCAAACAATTCAATCGCTAGGCTGGCTGAACAGCTTTTATGGATTGACGATTCCGTTTTTTGCAATGGCTTTTGGAACCTTTCTACTGAGACAGCAGTTCAAAACGATACCAATCGAGTTATATGAAGCTTCGCAAGTGTCTGGCATCAGTCGTTTTAAGTTTTTCTTAACCGTCGTTTTGCCTTTGTCAAAAACAAGCCTAATCACGCTTGGAATTTATTGTTTTTTAACAGCTTGGAATATGTATTTATGGCCGTTGCTTGTGACCAATGATGAAAAAGTAAGAACCGTTCAAATTGGATTGAAGCAAATGCAAACGCAAGAGATAGCATCGGAATGGGGGGTGGTGATGGCAGGGGTCATGCTAGTAATCCTGCCGACTTTATTATTAATTTTCCTCGGACAAAAACGTTTGCAGGAAGGTCTGACCAAGGGCGCAATCAAATAAAAAAGGGGAGAGTTGAATGAAGAAGAAAAGCTTGTTTGCCATTTTTTTAATGATGGTTATGCTGTTTGCTGTAGCATGCTCAAATAATGAAACGACTGGATCTGAGTCAGAAGGTAATCAAAGTGAAGGTCCTGTTGAAGTTGTTTTCTGGCATTCAATGAGCGGTGAGCTGGAAGGTGTAGTGAAAGAGGTTGTTGACGGCTTTAATGCTTCTCAAGATGAAATTAAAGTCACGCCAATTTTCCAAGGTACTTATGAGGAAGCCATTACAAAGTTTAATACAGTGGCAGGAACAAAGGATGCCCCAACAATTATGCAAACATTTGAAGTGGGTACGAAATATATGATTGATTCTGGGAAAATTCAGCCTGTGCAAAAATTCATAGATGAAGAAGGCTATGATATGTCACAGTGGGAAAAGAATATTACAAACTATTACTCTGTTGAAGATACGCAATATTCGATGCCGTTTAACTCGTCCACACCTGTTTTAATTTACAATAAGGATGCTTTTAAAGAAGCGGGGCTGGACCCAGAGAAGGCACCTGAAACGTATAGCGAGCTGAAGGATGCAGCGAAAAAACTGACTACAGGGGACCAAGTTGGATTTTCAATTTTGAATTATGGCTGGTTTTTTGAGGAGTTAGTAGCTGTGCAGGGCGGGCTTTTTGTGGACCAGGATAATGGGCGTACCGGTGACGCAGCAAAGGCTGTATTCAATGGCGAAGAGGGTCAAAATGTCTTTAATCTGATCAGCGAAATGTATAATGACGGCACATTTTATAATACCGGGCAAAACTGGGATGATATTCGCGCTGCCTTCCAATCTGGAAAAATTGCGATGTATCTTGATTCATCAGCGGGGATAAGAGCAACGGTCGATAATGCACCATTTGAGGTAGGCACAGGCTATTTGCCGATTCCTGATGGTGTGGAAAGACAAGGTGTGATTATTGGCGGTGCTTCTTTATGGATGGCTAGTGATATTGATGAAGAAAAGCAAAAGGCGGCATGGGAATTTATGAAATATGTAACGACACCTGAAGTACAGGGAGATTGGCATTTAAAGTCAGGCTATTTCTCTATTAATCCGGCAGCCTATGATTTGCCTGTCGTCCAAGAAGAATGGGAGAAATATCCGCAGTTGAAAGTGACGGTTGATCAGTTGAAGAATACGATTCCTTCCGAAGCTACACAAGGCGCACTGATCTCCGTTTTCCCAGAAGCAAGGCAAAAGGTAGTGAGTGCGATGGAAAGCTTATATCAAGGAGCGGACCCGAAGGAAGCCCTTGATCGTGCGGCTGAAGAAATAGATAGGTCACTGGAGGCGGCGAATAAAAAATCTGGGAGTTAATCTAGAGACAGGTGGAGAGGAGGAACAAGAAATGGTCAGTCATGCCTCTATTTTTGCCCATCGCGGATTAAGCGGTCATTATCCGGAAAATACGATGGCTGCCTTTCAGGCGGCAATGGATTCCGGTGCAGATGGAATTGAGCTTGATGTGCAAATGACGAAGGACGGTCAATTGGTGATTATACATGATGAGCGGATTGATCGGACAACGGATGGAAATGGGTATGTAAAGGATTTCACTTATGAAGAATTGAACGAGCTTGATGCGGGCGGCTGGTTTGCTTCCTCCTTTACAGGTGAAAGCCTGCCGACACTTGAGAACGTGTTCCAATGGCTTGTAAAAGAGAGCAATCGATTAACACTCAACATTGAATTGAAAAACGATATTATCCATTATGAAGGAATGGAAGAAAAGGTACTTAATCTCATTGATGACTATCAGCTGGAAGAGAGAATCATCCTTTCTTCGTTTAATGCCCAAAGCTTGAAAAAGGTAAGAGAACTCCATCCAACCATATCTATCGGATACTTAATAGCAGGAATCCGCACAGATGCCCTAGCTGTGGCAGAGGATATAGGGGCAGATGCGATACATTGTCAGGAGGACTTTGCGCTTTCTAATTACGGCAAGAAAGCGCTGGAAGCAGGGTTTCCGCTGCGGGTTTATACTGTGAATCGATATGAGGCAAAGGCTGATTTAGTGGCAGCAGGAGTAGAAGTGATCATGACGGATTATCCAGAACAATTTAAGTGAATTCAATTTCGAAAAGGGACCAAGTCATAGAAAAGACTGATTTGGCTCTTTTTTATATGTTAATTAAATATTTAAAATTATTAGATTTTTCATTGACGAAAATATTTTTTCTATGTAAAATCAAATAATAACCTCTGAGATATCAACTTTATGTCCCCAAAAATGTTTCCTCGTAAGATACAAAATTGAAAGCGCTTCATGAATAACATGGATCTTCCTGAGATTAATGTATTAGTCAATTAACGTATTAAACTAGTGCTTATTCTTAACTGAAATTCACTATGCTGCTGTTCCTAGTGGGGTAGTCAATAAACATTCTTAAAAGGGAGGGAGTCTATTTGAAAAAATTTAAAGCGGGATTTGAGTTTGTAGAAAAGATCATCTTTAATGCGGGAGCAGTTGTTCTTTGCATCATGATGATCTGGATTTTCCTTGATGTATTATTCAGGTTCACAATGAATAAGCCGATTCCGGGTACAGTTGAGCTAACTGGGGAATATTTAATGGTTTTAATTGTTTACTTAGGACTTAGTTATACGTTAAAGCATGATGGTCATGTCAAAGTTGTTTTCTTATATGACAAGTTTAATGATCAATGGAAAATGAGAACAACGTTCATTACTAATCTACTCGCGACCATTTCTTTACTCTTTATCGCGGCATTAAACTTTAATGAGTTTTTTGTTTATCTGCAATATGATTTAAGGTCTGTCGGAATATTAAGCTATCCGCTCGCACCTGCCTTGCTGATTATTTGCTTAGGTTCACTGTTACTTTCAGTTAGATTGATTATTAATATGATTGACATTGTTACAGAAAAAAAAGCACCGGTTCATTCCTCGATATCTGAAGGGGAATCGATGTAGGCATAAAAGAAAAGGGGGGAGAATATGACTACAGCATTTATCATTGTATTACTTCTCGTATTGTTGTTTATTGGCATGCCGATTGGCTTTGCTTTAATTTTTGTAGGCTCTCTAGGTATTTTACTTGTTGGCGGCATTGATGCCTTTTTTGGGATTCTATCATCCACAGCCTACCGCAGCGTCAATAGCTTCACATTAACAACGATACCTTTATTTATTTTAATGGCTAATTTCATTTCTAAAAGTAATATCGCCAAGGATTTATATGACTGTATTTTAAAGTGGATTGGTCATATTCCCGGCGGTGTAGGGGTTTCAACAGTATTCGCCAGCGCTGGCTTTGGTACATTATCCGGCTCAAGCATTGCAGCAACCTCGATTATGTCAAAAATCTGTATTCCGGAGATGGTAAGGTCTAATTATAAACCGAGCTTTTCAGCCGGTCTGGTTGCTTCATCAACAGGTACACTTGCAGTGCTCATTCCGCCAAGTGTTCCTTTAATACTATATGCTGTACAGACTGAAACATCGATAGGCCAGCTCTTAATTGCCGGAGTCATTCCAGGTGTTGTTCTTGCCATTCTTTTAGTCGTATTTATAGTTTTTAGCTCTTTAAATAAAAACACAGTGATTGAGAAGGCGACATGGGCAGAGCGCTTCCAATCATTAAAGTTCATTTGGCCGATGGTTGTTCTTGTGATCGTTGTTTTAGTCATCATCTATTTTGGGATTGCGACATCGACTGAAGCGGCCGCCTTTGGTGCTCTTGGCGCTTTAATTATTGGCATGCTATTAAAGAGATTGAATGTAGGGTCAGTTGTAGATGCTTTTAAGGACGCATTACAACAGACGGCAATGATATTTACGATTGTCATTGGCGGCTACATATTTGCTTATTTCTTTACTTTATCAGGTGTAGGCCAAAGTATGATTGCGGCTATTTCTGATAGCGGTCTTTCAAAATGGACCATACTGTTCTTAATTATATTATTCTATTTAATATTAGGTTTATTTATGGATTTAATCGGATCGATGATTTTAACATTGCCGCTCGTATTCCCGATTATTGTCAGCCTTGGCTTTGATCCGGTTTGGTTCGGGGTTTTGGTCGTTTTATTATTGGAAATCGGCCTTGTGACACCGCCAGTAGGAATCAATTTATTCATTACGAGCAAGTATTCTAAAATACCAGTTGAAAAAGTCTTTTATGGATCGGTTCCGTTTATTTTCATACTATTATTCTTAGTTTTATTAATCGTTGTTTTTCCAGATCTGGCGTTATATTTGCCAAATAATATGTAGGAAGAGGTGAAAGTCCATGAAAAGAAAAAAGCGTAAAGGATTATTCCTTTCATTATTTCTGACGTTCATCATCATAAGTGGATGCAGCTCTTCTTCCACTGTTATTAATGAAGAGGAAGTGAGAGTCCGATTTGCGACCTATGTTCCCGTGACTTCCCCCGTCTATAAACATTTGGCCGAGCCATGGATGGAAAGAGTCGTTGAGCTGACGGATGGGAAGGTAGAGTTCAATACTTATCCTGGAGAGCAATTAGGAAAAGCACATGATATGCTGAAGTTAACGAGGGATGGAGTGATTGACATCGGTCTTTTTCCGGCAAATTACTTTCCTGAATATATGCCAATTACGAGTGCGCTGACCGGATTTCCGAGCTTGAACACATCATCTTATCAAGGAACGGTAGCATATAATGAGCTGTTGAAAATAGATAATGAGATGATTCAGAGGGATTTTAATAATAATCGAATTGTTCCTATAATGGGGCATGTATCACCGACATATGATATTTGGACAATTGAAAAGGAAGTAAGAGTTCCAGCAGATTTGAAAGGGATAAAAATAAGGACAGCCGGGGGAATTACAAATGAATATTTCAGTCACTTTGCTGCTGTGCCGGTGACAATTTCCCACACAGAAACTTATGAAGCGTTGGAAAAAGGAATTATTGATGCAGCTAATTATTCAAGTGTGGGGGTGGACGCATCAGGTACGAAGGACTTATTAGGGCATGCCACCTTCCCGCACATTGGAACAGCCATTCATGCGCTTGTAGTAAACGAAAGAATCTGGAATCGCATCCCGGAAGATGTTCAAGAAGCGATGCTTCAGGCCGCTGACGAAATCATTGAAGACTCGGGCAGGATCTATGATGAGGAGACGGAGGTATTTAATCAGCTATTTGCTGATGAGGGCGGGAAAATTATTGAATTGTCAGAGGAAGAGGAGCAACAGTGGGATGAAGCGGCTGCAGAATTTATAAAAACATGGATCAGCAATAATGATGATAAGGGCATACCTTATCAAGAAGTATTGGACCAATATAGGCAGCTTTTAGAAAAAGTAGAATAAAGAATGAAATGACTCTGCTTTTATAGCGGGTCATTTTTTTGAAGAGGTTGAAGATAGAAGGCATAAGGGATACACTATATGACAGTTAAAAGTATCTGGAGAGGGGGGAGCAAGATAGCAAATTTATGGGATAGTGAATTTGAAATATCCGCTCAGCTTGCAAAGAAAGTCATTGAAGAGCAGTTTCCCTTCCTAAAACCAGCTGCAGTCCATCGAGTCGGCTCTGGGTGGGACAATACCATCTTTCTCGCCAATGACTGCTATATGTTCAGGTTTCCAAGGAGGAAAGCTGCAGTGCCGCTCATTGTTGCAGAAAACCATGTTCTGCCGCAAATCTCTGCATATATTGAAGGTGAGGTTGCCATCTCTTTACCGATTTACAAAGGCATGCCATCTGAAGTATTTCCTTATCCATTCTCTGGATATGTAGCAATTGTAGGACAAACAACGGCTGAACTGGCAATAACAGAGAAGCAGCGAATCGCGATTGCACAGCCGATGGCAACATTTTTAAAAAAACTGCATGAGATCCCTTTTGAACGATTGAATGGTGTAGGACCAGATACGATAGGCAGATTGGACTTAACAGTGCGAGCGCCTAAGCTAGAAAAAGAATTAGCAATCCTTGAGGACAAAAAGCTTATTGCTGAAAAAGCATCTTATATAAAAATCATTGAACAGGCCAAGAAGGCAGAAAAGACAAAGGAGGCCTTTGTCCATGGTGATCTGTACTTTCGGAATTTTTTAGTTGCTGAAAAAGGAAATGACCTTGCAGGTATTATTGACTGGGGAGACCTCCATATAGGAAATCCTGCTGTCGATCTGGCAGTAGCCTTTAGTTTTTTTCCTCTTGAAGGAAGAAAGCTGTTTTTTGAAACTTATGGAACCGTGGATGGAGATACATATTGCCTGGCTCGATTTAGAGGGTTATATGTAATGTCTTATTTAGTGTTTTACGGAATGGATATTCAAAATCAGCAGATAATAGATGAGGCTTTATTATCACTCAAGTATATTATTGATGAATAATAATTTGCCAGTAGATTCAATTCATAAAATAAGCTACAATACTTAAGGCGGCCAAGGACCATCTCGGCCGCTTTGTTAGCTTTAATGTACTATATTATTCCTTATAAGTGGTTTATAAGCAAAACTGTCGGATTCGACGCAATCCATCGTTTTACTTATGAAGACCTACAGAATTGGAAGGAGCTATGAATATGGGAAAAATATTCTCAACCTATAAATCGACGATTCTGTTATTAGGAGCGATTATTATCGGCGGTATTGCCGGCGTTATATTTGGTCCTAGTACAGCAGTTGTAAAGCCATTTGGCGATTTATTTTTAAATTTAATGTTTATGATTATTGTTCCTCTTGTGTTCTTTAGTATTGCATCAAGCATTGCAAATATTAGCGGAATGAACAGATTAGGAAAGATTATGGGCAGTACCTTTCTAGTCTTTTTCTTAACTGCTGTCGTTTCAGCCGTGCTTGGATTTGTAGGTACAACAGCCGTTGATCCGTTGAAAAATACAGATACAACAACGATTACGAATATGATGGCAAATGCAGAGGTTGAGACGAAAACAGAAGAGATTTCTTTATTGGCAAAGCTTGTAGAGACTGTAACGGTTACGGATTTCTCAATGTTATTTTCAAAAAGTAATATGCTACAATTAATTGTTTTTGCAATATTATTTGGCTTGGCAACTGCGTTAGTCGGAGAAAAAGGCAAACCGATGGCGAATTTCCTGCTTTCAGGAACTGAGGTCATGATGAAGATTGTTAAAATTGTAATGTATTATGCACCTATTGGCCTTGGTTGTTATTTTGCAACGATTATAGGAGAACTTGGTCCACAAATTTTAGGCGGATATGTTCGTGTGTTTTTGTTATATTTGGGAATTACACTTGTGTATTACTTTGGTTTCTTTACGTTGTACGCGTATATTGCTGGCGGCAAGCAGGGAATTAAAGTGTTTTGGAAAAATGCAGTTCCGCCATCTGTCACAGCAATTGCTACTTGTTCAAGTGCTGCAAGCATTCCAGTTAATTTGGATGCAACAAGAAAGATGGGTGTGCCAAAAGATATCGCTGAAACGGTAATCCCGCTAGGTGCGAATACACATAAAGACGGTTCTGTATTCGGCGGAGTCATTAAAATTGTCTTTTTATTTAGTTTGTTTGGCCATGAAATGATGAGCTTTACGACGATTTTAAGCATTATTGCCGTATCATTTCTCGTTGGCGCTGTTATGGGTGCAATCCCAAGCGGCGGTTTAATCGGAGAAATGCTCATTTTAAGTGTCTTTGGTTTTCCTCCAGAAGTATTGCCGATTATTGCAGTCATTAGCACGATTATTGATGCGCCAGCTACTTTGCTTAATTCAACTGGAAATACAGTTTGTGCAATGCTAGTCAGCAGGCTAGTGGAAGGGAAAAACTGGCTGAAAAATGCATTTCAAACCCGTCCAGCTCAGTAAAAAAATTTTCATAAAAGGTTTACTATCGATATAAAAAGGGTATTAAAGATTTGGATGTTTTTCGTGTATGATTAATACTAAATGTTGCAATGTTTATAAATTTATAGAATGATATAAATAGACTATTATCGATTAGGAGAAAACAAGGATGAAGACTTTTTATGAGTTTTTTAAAGAGAAAACCTGGGACTTGACGGAGCAATGGTATGCATCATTAGACAAAAGCCTTGACGGAGTTTACGGTTCTACTGACCAGGTGCAAATTGAAAATCTTAAAAAACAAAATTACTACTTTCATGAGATTTTTTGCGAGCTGTTTAATGAACAAGCAGAAGCTGTTGATGAAAAGTTTGATCAGTGGCTAGATGCTACGGCAAAGGATCCAGCCCATTTAAATACTCCACTGGACCAAATAATCGGCGAATTTCTAAGTGTACAAGAGAAATATTATGAACTTGTACAGGACTACATTGCTTACCTTGGTGATAAATTAAGCCATAAAGAAGTAAACACAATAAATCGTCAAATTAGTACATCATTTAACAAGTTGATTCGTGAATTCAGCAGAAGAAATATTGAAGAATCAGACAGAATGCTTAAAGCACAGCAGGAAATGATTACTGAATTAAGTTCGCCTGTAATTAAGATTAAGCATGATGTAGCTATTCTACCATTAGTAGGAGATATTGATACGCATCGTGCACAAGTGATTTTTGATAAAACGCTTCAGCAATGCAATGACATTCAAATTGAAGAGCTAGTAATAGACTTATCAGGTGTAGCCATTATAGATACGATGGTCGCTGCTCAGATTTTCCAAGTGATTGATGGGCTGAAGTTAATTGGTACTGTGGCAAGTTTATCTGGAATCCGTCCGGAAATTGCTCAAACGGCCGTCCAGCTTGGCATTAATTTCCGAGAGGTGAAGATTTATACTTCACTTGGACAAGCATTACAGCACACAAAGTAAAAAGCAGAGGGGATTGTCTCCTTTGCTTTTTTTATACTGTAGCATGCATTAATCGCAGACATAATCTCCTGAATATGGTAAATTAACATATATGTCGTTTATTATGTGAGGGAAAAATGAAAAAGATTGCATTGTTATTAATGGTAGTAGGTTTCTCTGTAATTGGCTATGGTTTATGGTCAATTATAGGCAGCAACTTGAAAGAAAAGGATTCACTTCAAACTGCAAAAGCGATTGTTAATGAAGAAACGAGCAAGGAAGGGCTATTTCAACCAGAGATAGGAGAGGTTGTCGGCGTACTTGCCATTCCTAAACTAGAGGCAGAGTTGCCAATTATTGAGGGAGCAGACCCTGATGAATTAGAGAAGGGTGTCGGCCACTATAGAGGCAGCTTTTATCCTGATGAAAATGGACAAATTGTTTTATCAGGACATCGTGATACTGTTTTTCGAGGGGTTGGCGAATTAGCTATTGGAGATATTCTTGAGGTTCAAGTACCCTATGGAACGTATCAATACAAGATTACGCATACAAAAATAGTTGATAAAGATGATACGAGTATTATCACTTTACAAGATTCAGAAGAGGAATTGATCGTGACAACCTGCTATCCATTCAGCTTTATAGGCGATGCGCCCGAGCGCTACATTATGTATGGAGAACGTGTAGAATGAACCTTGATATTGCTTCGAAAGCCTGTTGATTGCCAGTAATAGGCTTTTATTTTTGTCTGTTGATGCTCGTTATTGATCATTCAGCTTGCTACAGGGTGATGATAAAAAATAAACTTCTTTCCGCAATCCCCCACCTTTGCCTCTAAAACTTTTTGGAATTTTGTGATAAAATCTTGTTTAACAAGTAAGAAAGGACTTAGGTGAATGGGTATTCAGTCAGTTTCAATTATTGGTCTTGGTGCATTAGGAGTGTTGTTCGGAAATCAATTATCAAAAACGATGCCAGTCAGTTCATTACGTATTATTGCAGATAGATTAAGGATTACTAAATATGAAAGAGAGGGGGTATATTCAAATGGAGAGCGATGCCATTTCTCTTACTTTGCACCTGAAGAGAAGGTGGTGCCGGCAGATTTATTAATTTTTGCCGTTAAATATGATGGTCTAGCCGAAGCAATGGTGGCTGCTAGGAATCATGTTGGTGAAAATACGATAATTATGTCTTTATTAAATGGTATTTCGAGTGAAGAAATGATTGGAAGAGCATTTGGTCAGGAGAAAGTGCTTTATACTGTGGCGCAAGGAATGGATGCAGTGAAAGTAGGAAACCAATTAACGTATCATCATAGAGGAAAGCTCTGTTTTGGCGATGGTGAGCAAGGAATGATCTCATCAAAAGTAAGGGCAGTTGCGGAATTATTTGAAAAAACGGGTGTTCCTTTTGAAATTGATACCGATATGAAAAAGAGACAGTGGGGAAAATTTATGCTTAATGTTGGTGTCAATCAGACAGTAGCAGTTTATAAGGGAAGCTACGGGTGCATTCAACAGGAAGGTGAAGCGAGAGATACGATGATCTCGGCAATGAGAGAGGTTATTGAGCTTTCCAAGCATGAAGGTGTCACGTTAACTGAAGAAGATTTAGCTTATTGGCTTAATGTATTGGCTGGATTAAGTCCGCTTGGCAAACCATCCATGGCTCAGGATATAGAGGCGGGGAGACGGAGTGAAGTGGAGATGTTTTCCGGAACAGTCATTAGGTTGTGTGAAAAGCACAAATGCCCAATTCCACCGACAAATACATGGTTGTATGAAAACATAAAAGAAATAGAAACTCAATTTGTCTAAAGTTTTTTTAAGGGTATGCAAGAAAAAATTAAAAAGCTGAGATGTTTGGAGGTTTCTATGTCAAAGAATTACCCGATTTTTTATGACCATAGTGAATCAAAAAATTTATATCCAGATGTATTGATGAATATATTTGTGAACAGCACAACAAATGGTTTTGCTATATTAGATATGAATGACTGCTACACGAAAGTGAATAAAAAGTATACAGAATTATTTGGTTATTACATTGAAGAAATAATAGGACAAAAATGCACGATTTTTGTGGAAGGAGATTGTCTAAAGGAACATATAGATAAATCTAAATCAGGCTATACAATTTCTAATGTAATCAGCAAAGGATGTCATAAAGATGGGAAAGTATTGGATCTCGAAGTTTCCTGTTTGCCCATACGCAATCCTATTGAAGAAGTTGTTGGTGTAATACTTATATTAAAAGATATTTCAGAAAGGAAGGAAATGGAAAGGGAATTGAAGAGAACCCGTGAATTATATCAGTTAATCACAGAAAACACCTCAGATATGATTTTAGTGTATGATAAAAATAAGCGTATTATTTACGCTTCCCCTGCCCATGAAGCAATTTTTGGCAAGTCAGTAGAAAGCTTAATAGGGCAAAGTTTATTCCACGATATGAATAAGGAAGAAAGAGAATATTGCGAGTTAGTTTTTAAGAAAATAGAGGACACAGGTGAGCCGCAAATCGTTCAATCACGCATGAAAAATAAAGAAGGAGAAACGGTCTATATTGAATCAAATATCTCTCCTATATTTAATGAATACAATGAGATAGATTCATATGTCTCTGTTGGTAGAAATGTGACTGACCGTGTGAAAAATGATGATGCGCTGCGAAACCTGGACCGCTTATCTATTATAGGGCAGCTGGCAGCAAGCGTTGCTCATGAAATTAGAAATCCGCTTACTTCTCTGAAAGGCTTTTCAAAACTTCTTAACCATATTGATGAAAAGGATAAGCAAAAAGAATATTTATCGATTATTTCTCATGAATTAGAAAGAATTGACGGAATTGTTAATGAGTTTATGTCCTTGGCTAAACCGCAGGCAGTTGATTATGATTATTATAATTTAAACTCGATTTTGGAAAGCACAATCAATTTTCTTCACCCGCAAGCTGTGATGAGCAATGTGCAAATCTTATTAACAAAGCCGATTGAGCCGATTGAGCTGTTATGCAATTTAAAT
The DNA here is from genome assembly GCF_002835735.1 of Cytobacillus horneckiae. Classification (GTDB taxonomy): domain Bacteria; phylum Bacillota; class Bacilli; order Bacillales; family Cytobacillaceae; genus Cytobacillus; species Cytobacillus horneckiae. The sequence continues at coordinate 33,312 of NZ_PISD01000074.1, forward strand.
CAATTAAAGCAAGTATTTGTCAACTTCCTTCAAAACTCTATTGAGTCAATGCCTAACGGAGGAAGGGTCCAAATTGTAGTGGAAACTTTGGAAAATAAAAGGGTTCTTATCCAGTTTAAAGATGAAGGGACTGGAATCAGCTCAGAAGTGCTTCATTATCTCGGAACTCCGTTCTATACAACCAAGGATAAGGGAATCGGTCTAGGCTTAACTGTAAGCAATAAAATCATCCAGGAACATAACGGATCCATGAAAATCGACAGCAAATACGGCATCGGAACAAAAGTATCCGTAGAACTAGGCTACAACTAATGAAACTGCCAACCCGCCTAACAAAGAAAATACATAACACAAAATGCACCTGTTCCCCCAACAAGTGCATTTTTACTTGCCCACCACCCCATGTCGAATCTTGTGGGTGACAGGTACCGCTTTTGTCGAAATGTGTAGGTGACAGGTACCAACAAACGTATCGGTCTTAAGGCTGAGGGGGATTTACGATTGTGGTCCATGGAAATTTGGTGGGGATTTGGTGTATTCTTAGAGGGAAGGAAAGTGATTGAGTTTATTTTGAGTTCAGGGGCCAAATTGCAGAAGGAAAACGAAGGTGTTTGCTGAAAAATATTGGCAAGTGGCATAGTTTTTCTTATTAATGAAACTTTGACTGGCTTTCTTTCGTATATTGATAAAGGCGTTTATGTCAGGAGTCGATACCATTGAATCCGTTTTTTATGTTTTTTATACGTACGCTTATTGCCGTGCCATTGTCTGTTACAGTTTGGTTATTAAACTATTTTGCATTTGACATGAATTTTTGGATGTCAGGCTTAAATGGTACTTTAGCAGGTGTTCTTGCTTATTGGATAACAGGAGCTGTGATGCGGCATCGGTTTATCAAGAGCCATGGGTTGAAGCGTAAGGAATATCTTTATATAAAGAAAAATCTAGATGAAGCAAAAGGGAAGCTGAACCGCTTGCAGCGATCGTTAATGTCCATTCGCCATCTGCCATCGACAAGGCAGCGTAGGGATTTTATTAAAGTCGCGAAGCGAATCTACAAGCTGACTAAAAAAGAGCCGAGAAGATTCTACCAAGCGGAGCAGTTTTATTATTCTCATCTTGATTCAGCAGTAGAATTAGCTGAAAAATATGTTTTTCTCTCTTCACAGCCGAGAAAAACAAAAGAATTGGAAATTTCATTAAATGAGACAAGAAAAACATTGCATGAGCTAACAGTCAACGTTGAAAAAGATTTGCATGATGTTCTGGCCAATGATATTGATCAGCTGCATTTTGAAATGGATGTTGCAAAGCATTCTATTAAAAAAATCAAAGATTCAAGAATCAACGATGAAAGCAGGCGATTAAAATGACAGAAAAGGATCTTTCTATGTCTAAGCAGCCAACCGAAGCCAATCTGCTCGATGATTTACTCTCTGAACCATTTGGAGAAGCACAAACGATGAAAAAAGACGACATTTCATCAGATAAACCTGTCAAACTGATTGATGTGATCCCAGAAGAAAACCGCGCAAAGGCTTATCAATTAGCAGATCAAATTGACCCGAAAAATCACCAGGCGATGATTTCGTACGGTACGCCTGCACAATCAAAACTATTGAATTTTTCTCACTCCATGCTTGAACATGTACAGAAAAAAGATGTAGGTGAGATTGGCGGCATTCTTGGTGAACTCATGCATAAATTTAATGAAGTGAACCCGGATGATTTGAAGCCTGAAAAGCAAGGATTTTTCTCAAAAATATTCGGTCGGATTTCAGGCTCAGTTCAAGAAGTTTTATCTCAATATCAGAAGGTTGGCGCTCAAATCGACCGGATCAGCGTAAAGCTTGAACGCAGCAAAAACCTGCTGCTGACTGATATTGTGATGCTTGATAAGCTTTACGACAGCAATAAAGAATACTTTCATGCCCTTAATGTATATATTGCAGCGGGCGAGTTAAAGCTGGAGCAGCTGCAGGAGCAAACCATTCCTGAACTTAAAGCATCAGCTAAAGCGTCCAATGACCAAATGAAGTTTCAAGAAGTCAATGATATGATTCAATTTGCCGACCGCCTTGATAAACGGCTTTATGACTTAAAACTCAGTCGTGAAATTACGATTCAAAGTGCACCGCAAATTCGTCTCATTCAAAACACGAATCAGGCACTTGTGGAAAAAATTCAATCTTCCATTATGACGGCCATTCCTTTATGGAAAAACCAAGTAGCAATTGCTTTAACACTTATTAGACAGAGACATGCAGTCGAGGCTCAGAAGCAAGTATCGAAAACGACCAATGATTTGCTGTTGAAAAATGCGGAAATGCTGAAAATGAACACAATAGAAACTGCACGTGAAAATGAGCGCGGCCTAGTTGATATTGAAACATTAAAGAAAACTCAGGAAAACTTAATCTCTACTCTTGAGGAAACATTGCGCATTCAGGAAGAAGGAAGAAACAAGCGAAGACAAGCTGAAAATGAACTGGCCAATATGGAAAATGATTTGCGAATGAAGCTTCTGGAAGTAAAAGATAAGTAGGCTTGTACCGAAAACGGCTCATTTCTAATAGAGGTCTGTTGAATGAAATTCATAAGGAAGTGAATTTGGATAATGTCGAAGATGGGGATTTGGTGCATGTAAATGATGAGGAAAAAGAAGCTTCCGAAATCGCTTACAGCATCGTCGCCTATTGGAACTAGGAGCGTGAGAATTATTTTATCAAAGAGTAGTTCTACAAACGGGCCATTTAATTAAATGATTTTTCTTGAAAAAGGGGGAGAATGTGATGTCCAAAGGATTGAAAATCATTTTGTTTTGGTCACTTGTAATACCCGCTATTATTACCATTCTTCGTATTATTACAGATTCCTTTTTAGGTCGTGGCATTGAATTATTCTCATATTCAGCAGTTTTCCTAGGTATTGCTGCTGCAGGATTAATCTTTGCTGGGCCTCTCAATTACTTCATATCAAAATCCCAACAAGAATAACTTATCTTTAATAAACGGGCGCGATTAGGAAGAGTGGCGATCGCCACTCTTTTTCTTTTGGCTCTGCGGTCAGAGGGCGGTCATCCCGAGTAAGCCTAATGAGCGGAGCGGCATCGCCAAACCGACTGCACCAGAACCCAGAAAAATCATTTCAGAAAATAAAAAACCTCTTAATGAGCAAAAGTAAATGAGCCCATTAAGAGGTTTTAATCATTTAAGTTACTTTTCCTTCTTAATTGGCAGCTTTACCGTAACCACTGTTCCTTTCTCCACTTCACTTGAAAAATGAATCGTTCCGCCATGAGCCTGTACAATTTTATAACTTACCGTTAAACCGAGCCCAGTGCCTTTTTCCTTGGATGAATAAAATGGTTCACCAAGCCGTTCCAGCAATTCGTCAGATATTCCAGAACCATTGTCAGTTACTACAATGACAGCTTCTTCATTTTCTTTTGTCAAATTAACAGTAATGGCTCCATCTCCATCAGCTGAGGCTTCTATTGCATTTTTCACGAGATTAATAAACAGCTGTTTTAATTGATTAGGCTCACAAAGGATGGAAAGGTTCTTTGGAGAGGCAGTAAAGTCAATTGTAATATTATGCAACGAGGCCTCCGTTTTTAATAAGGAAATCACATTAAATAAAATATTATGCAAGTCTGATTCGATAAATTTAATTTCCTGTGGCTTTGCTAAAAGTAAAAGCTCGCTGACAATATGATTAATTCGGTCCAGCTCTTCCTCCATGATTTGATAATAAAACTGATGCTTCGAATCATCCGATTCCAGCACTTGTACAAACCCCTTAAGCGAGGTAAGCGGATTGCGAATTTCATGGGCGACACTTGCCGATAATTCACCGACTACAGAAAGCTTTTCCGCTCTCCTAAGCTGCTCCTCAGCAAGCCTTAGTTTTGTCACATCTTTTCCATAGCAAATAATGCCTGCGGGCTGATGATTAATGATCATAGGAACAGCAGTACATTCTACAATAAGCGTGTGACCGTCTTTATGGATCAATTCCATTTCACAATTTTTATGTGATTGATATTGACGAATTTCAGCTAAATCGCTCATGATTTCTTCCTTAAAATCTTCAGGAAAAATATCAGTAATGTTTTTATTTATTACTTCTTTTTCGTCATATCCAGTAACGGTCTTAAACTGTGGATTCACATTTGTAATACCGCCGTTTAAATCCATCATCAAAATCATATCCTGACTAAATAAAAAAAGAGATTTATATTGCTGTTGACTTTCCTTCAGCAGCCGGTCGACCTCCTTCTTCTCTGTAATGTCTCTGCCGATAATGACGAGGCCTTTGCGTTCGCCGTCTTCATAGAATAAAGGAACTTTGATCGTATCAAACGTTTTGACCGTCCCATCCTTTATTGGGATAAACTCCTCCACGCGAGAAATTTGGCCGCTTTTCCAGGTTTCTTCGTCAGAAGCCATGCAATATGCAAAAGCACTTTTATAAAACTCCCGATTCTCTCCAAGCTGAATATCTGTTTTTCCCCGAAAATTATCTCTATTAAGGTCAAATAATGACAGTGCAACATCATTGGCTTCTATCCATCTGCCTTTTCCATCTTTAAAGTTGATAAAATCAACCATAGAATTAATTAAAGTAGATAAACGCTCCTTATCCTCTTGAGAAGAATTAAGTATCTCTATTTTTCTTATAAAATAGTAGAAAATAAGAGTGGTTAAACCAATATAAATGATTTCTTTAAATCGCAGCAAGAGGGAAACGTAGGGGAATGTGATGAATTCCTCTATTAAATAATTGGTGCTATATATCCAAATGATACTACTGATAAAATAAAACAATAAAAATTTTGTCTTCATCCAGAAAACCCCTGTCCTATAAAGTGAAACTGCAACAGTGGAGGGGTTCCTTCATTCCCCTCTGTTGGTTTGTCCCGTTCTATTGTCGCTAAATATTTCGCCTACGCTTCGATCAATCGCCAGTACGAACCCAGATTGAGTTGGACTTACCTTTGAAAGAGCGCAAAGGTAAGTCTAATGTATATCTCACCAATCGGGCTTTTACGGTGCAATATAATCCCCCGAAAGTCTTGAAGCGGGGAGCTCACTACGTTAATGCGGGATAAATCAATCAATAATGATGTATAATGAAACCATTGATGGGTGTAAAATTATTACAACTATTATTTAATAGTAAATGATTCTGTCCAATCGCGCCATATTGCATTTGTAATAATTAATAAATAAGGATGATCAAATATGTATATGACATTAAAAGAAACCGCAGAGCTTTTATCTAGCTCAGAGCAGGCAGTTAAAAAACTAATCCAAGAAAGGCGCATACGTGCTTTGTTTGATGGTGAACAATATTTAATTAATAAAGAGCAATTTAATACTCATTTAAAGCAAATGGAAAAATATAAAGCACTAGTTGAAGAAATTTTGAACGAACCGATTCCAGAAGATCGCGATATTAAAGATGAGGACTAAAGTCTAATTATTTTACAATTAAAATAATTTTGGCTATTGTTATAGTGATGAAACAATGAGGAGGAGAAGCTATGTACGATATCGTTATTGTTGGGGCAGGGCCATCAGGTGCCAGTGCAGCTATTTTTGCGGCAAAAGCCGGAAAAAACGTATTAGTATTGGATAATGATAAAGGGGTAACAAAAAGAGCATGGGTTGAAAATCATTATGGCGTAACGGAAGTGGCCGGGCCAGATTTAGTAGCAACAGGCAAAAAGCAAGCAGCAAAATTTGGCGCTGAAATTGTAAATGCGACTGTAGAAGGATTAGAAAAAACAGATGTAGGCTTTAAAATTGTAGCGGACCAAGGCGAATATGAAGGTCAGCATATTATTCTGGCCACTGGCTTTATGACCGATTTAGCAGAAAAAATCGGTGTGAAAACTAAGCCTGGCACTGAACCTCGCGTGAAAACAATCATCGATGTTGATGCCAATGGAAAATCTAATGTTGAAGGCATTTGGGCAGCCGGCACAACAGCAGGTGTAAGCGTACATACAATCATTACCGCTGGAGATGGCGCTAAAGTGGCTATCAATGTGATTAGTGAAATGAACGGCGAGCGTTATGTTGACCACGATGTATTAAAATCATAGATTTATAGCAAAGATTCTAAAGCAGATAATTTTAATAGAGATTATCTGCTTTTTTTCGTTCTTTCGGCTAGTGATGTTTGGTCTATAAATGGATAAATGGTAGATAAATAGAAAATAGTCCCTATTAAATATAGTGAATAGTCCTCTTATGTATAATAACTAAATATTTTAAACTTTAAAAAAGTTATTGTTGTAGGGGGACGAATATGAAAAAAACAATTATTTCTGTTGCTTTAGCTGCATCACTGATCTTCGGTGCAATAGGCACACAAGCTGTATTCGCAAAGCCATCCGAAGGAGCACAAAACCAAATTACGCACAATTTTGATCACAAAGTGATTAAAAAGCTAAATGTAGAAAAAATGTATAATAACATTGACTATTTATCTCAAACACCGCGAGTGGCGGGAACGGAGTCAGAAGAAAATGCAGTGAAGTTTATCAAGCAGCAATTTAAATCTTATGGATATCAAGTAGAGGTTCAGCCATTTACTTTCTACGGATATACTGCACCACATACCATTGAGTTAGACGTGGAAGGCTATAATGGGACGTTCAAACCGGCTTCATTTACATATTCAGTAAGCGGCAATGTATCGGGTGAGCTTGTATACGGTGGATTAGGGACACCAGATGAATTGTCATCATTAGATTTGAATGGAAAAATTGCATTAATTAAACGCGGGGATATCAGCTTTGGTGAAAAAGTGTTAAATGCAGCTGCAGAAGGCGCGGCGGGCGTCATTATCTTTAATAATGCTCCAGGCGCAATGAATGGTACATTAGGTGAGGCGAGTGATGATTATGTGCCTGCTGTTGCCATTACGAAAGCAGAAGGCGATGCGCTGTTGGCAGCATTGGAAGCGGGAGCGCTAACAGCTTCTTTAAACATTGAAGGGGCAAGAACAGGAGAAAATGTATCTCACAATGTAATTGCTACGAAAAAGCCAACTAATAAAAAGAAAAACACAAAAGAAATCATCGTAGTGGGAGCGCATCATGATTCAGTAGCCGGAGCACCTGGAGCAAATGATGATGCATCAGGTACAGCGATGACTTTGGAGCTTGCACGAGTATTTAAAAACTTGCCAACGGATACAGAAATTCGATTTATTACGTTTGGCGCAGAGGAATTAGGTTTAATCGGTTCTACACACTATGTAGGCACGCTGACTGATGATGAGATTAGTAGAACAGTGGCAAACTTTAACCTTGACATGGTTGGCAGCAGAGATGCCGGTGATTTAGTCCTTACAACATTGGATGGTCAGCCAAATCTTGTAACAGACCTCGCCAGAGCAGCCAGTACAAGGCTGAATGGAGAACCGTCTCCTATTGCACAAGGAGGACGCAGTGACCACGTTCCATTTGCAGAAGTGGGAATTCCTGCTGCACTATTTATTCACAGTCCTACTGAGCCATGGTATCATACGCCGGAAGACACTATCGATAAAATCAGCAAGGAAAAGCTCCAAGATGTAGCTGAGATTGTTGGATCAGCTGTCTACGAGCGAGCTCAATTCGATAACAAGGGGCCAAAGCCTAAGAAAGTGGAAAATGTAAAAGCAGACAAACAGCAAAAACATGAACAAAATATTAAATAAAACTGCAGCCTTTACCAATTGATTTGGTAGAGGCTGTTTTTTAGTCTGCAAGCGTCTAATCGAGAGTTTTCATTGCTATTTTTTGCCTCAGCATTAGCGACATTTGCGTCACCATTTAAATATTTG
>NZ_PISD01000075.1 GCF_002835735.1 Cytobacillus horneckiae
TTTATTCCTCTAAAGCGTCAGAAGTCGTCAAGCTTCAGGTGAAGAAACGAGGTTTATTCCTCTAAAGCGTCAGAAGACGGCAAGCTTCAAAGTAACGAACCAGTATTATACCATGAAGAGTGAGAAACGGCTGAGCATCGCAAATAGAGAACGGCTCAGAAACTCGTAATAAAAAATAGAGGCCCAAAATCAGGGCCTCCAATCATTTATTTTTTAGTTTTAATTTTTCCGCTCCACTTTTTAAATCCGCCTTGTAGATGAGAAAGATCTCGGTAACCTTTGCGGCGCAATAATTGTGCAGCTCGTCCGCTTCTCATGCCACTCTGGCAATATAAATAAACAGGCTTGTCCTGTCGCAGTTCGATTAGACGGGTTTTTAATTGTGATAATGGGATGTTTCTTGCACCTAAAATATGTCCGCCTTCATATTCGTTTGGTTCACGTACATCAATAAGCTGAGCTTTTCTATAGCCCTCTCTGAATTCTTGTTCAGTTAAAGTTTTAACGATTCTTTTTTGATATAGCCACGTAATGACTGAATAAACAATAATTGCTCCAATAATAATTAGCAGGAAATAAAGTGTAGACAATTGATCTTTCTCCTTTCACACTTTGCTTAAGCCAAGATATATTATATAAGTTTTTACTATGTTTCGTAAAGGAAAACGAAGAATTTTTATTAGGAATTGATGATATTTTTTTTCAATTGGATAATTCGTGTTATCTCAGAAAAACTTTTATATAAAAATTTCGATCGTTCAGGCCGAAATATTTATTAAGGCAGTATCCTAAGAAAGGTATCTTGCAGCCGATCATCTGCTATGAACGAAATGTAAAGCAGCGGGTGTGTGGTGAGCCTAAGTGGTATCAAAACATAAAAAGAACTCAGCTATCCCGAGAATAGAGCAAAAAGTGATATCAAAAAAGAACCCAGTTTTCATAACGAACACGGTTCAATTTCCCAAAATCTATTGCTTTTTTTTTAGAGTGAATTTTGGTAGACTAGGATACGCTTATGGTTTCGTAAAAGACTATTTGTAAAAGAGGGTTAATATGGAGAAGGAAGTTTGGCGATTTATTGATTCAGGTATGGGATCACCGTCCTATAATATGGCATTGGATGAAGCTTTGCTAGAGTGGAATAGCGAAGGAAAAATGCCGCCTGTTATTCGATTTTATGGCTGGAATCCAGCTACACTTTCAATCGGCTATTTTCAAAAAGCAGAGAAAGAAATTGATATGGATGCAGTAGAGCGCCATGGGCTTGGCTTTGTGCGTCGGCCAACTGGTGGCCGAGGGGTATTGCATGAGCATGAGCTTACATATAGCGTCATTGTTTCGGAAGAACATCCTGAGATGCCGAAAACAGTCACAGAAGCCTACAGAGTCATTTCTGAAGGTGTGTTGAAAGGCTTTCACCATTTAGGGATGGAGGCTTACTTTTCGGTTCCGCGCTCTGAAGAAGAAAAGGCGTCATTAAAAAACCCGAGGTCGTCCGTTTGTTTTGATGCTCCGAGCTGGTATGAGCTCGTTGTAGAGGGCAGGAAGGTAGCTGGCAGTGCGCAGACAAGGCAAAAGGGTGTTATACTTCAGCACGGTGCGATTTTGTTAGACTTAGATGAAGATAAGCTATTCAGCCTCTTTAAGTATTCTAATGATCGAGTAAAGGAAAGAATGCAGCGTGCTTTTAAAAATAAGGCTGTTGCCATAAATAATTTAACTGCTGAAAAAGTCAGCTATGATCAAGCAAAAGCAGCTTTTAAAAAGGGCTTTGAAGAGGGACTGAATATAGAGCTAGAACCATATGAGCTGACTAATGAAGAACGCGAATATGTTGAAAAGCTTGCTCGTGAGCGTTATGAAAGCGATGAATGGAACTTTAGAAGATAGATATAGAAAAAAATTTCGGCGCAGTGGCCATTTTTATTTGGAACCTGCGTCGAAATCCTTTGGGTTGAAGCTTTGAACGAATGTTTGTAAAAGGCAGAAAAAGTGCAAACCGCAAAATTGCTTGAAATTAAATGGATAAGCATAGAAATCCAATTAAAACGTCCATTTCCTCATGCTTATCCTCTTTTTTATGTTTGACAAATTTAAAATTATCTTAATCTAACACAATATATAGTAGTGTCGAAAATAATCAGAACACTATATATTGATTTTTTATGTTTGGATATGATAACGTAAGGGTATTCTTTAAACCAGCTATTTTAATTATAAATATAAATTTTTAAAGAGAATCAGATTTTATTTATTGAAGGAGTTGTCATAATGTCTGTTGCTACTGGACAAAAAATGAAGCTAAATGTTGAGAGGTTAAATGAGGACATACGTTTATTCCCACAAGTCCATCCAATTACCCCAGAGATGAAATTAACCCACAAAGGAGTTTCCCGTCTTGTCATGCTGGACAGGTATACTTTCAAAGATACTGAAAAAGTAACATTAACAGAAGGTGACTTCGTTGTTTTAACTATAAAAGAAGATCCTAAATTCCCTGCTCGTGGATTAGGATTTATTATGGAAATTGACTGGGAAAATAAAATGGCTACTGTACAGGTGGAAGAGGATTATCGAGGTGTGCTTGACCATCCTGAAGAAGTTGAAACAGGCATTATTAAAAAATCCTTAGATGTTATCGAAAAGCCGCTGGAAATTTATTATGAGCAAATTGCGAAAAGAAACGCGACAGGGCTTGCATCTGTTGAAAAAACAGAGGAAAAGCAAAAGGAATGGTTTGAAAAATTTTATCATGAATTAGCAAGCTTAAATTTCATTCCTGCAGGCCGTGTGCTTTACGGAGCTGGGGCGGATACTGAGGTAACATACTTTAATTGTTATGTAATGCCTTTCGTCCAGGATTCACGTGAAGGAATTTCAGAACATCGCAAGCAGGTGATGGAAATTATGTCCCGTGGAGGCGGAGTCGGAACGAACGGTTCGACGCTTAGACCACGAAATACTTTAGCAAAAGGCGTTAACGGTAAATCATCGGGATCTGTATCTTGGCTTGATGATATTGCTAAACTGACACACCTTGTTGAACAAGGCGGATCAAGACGCGGTGCACAAATGATCATGTTAGCGGATTAAATAGATGCTGTAGTCCGCGCCGTTCAGACAATGAATGGCTGGAAAATCGGGTGAATTGCAGGAAAATCCTTTAGAGGCAAAGCTGCGACAACGTGACTGGAAACGGTGAGCGTGAACGCTTTAAAAAACGCTTTGCATTGGACAATCTGCAGCCAAGCGTCATTGGGCAAAGGTAATGGCGAAGGTTCAACGACTAGAGAGTGAGTCCCAACAATAAACTCTCATAAGCGCCCGACCCCTATTGCAGAATAGGGTGATGATATAGTCTAGTCCGACTGCGCAGCAGTGTAAATATCCCGAAAGGGACGGTAGGGAACGTGGCATCCAGATATTATTGAATTTATTATTTCTAAAATGCAAAACCCAAGAATTCTTCGCTTTTTATTAGAAAATACAAAAGACGAGACGATTAAAAGGTATGCGAAAGAAAAATTAAAATTCACCCCTTTTACTGAGCAGGAAATTGCAATGTACCAAGGGATTACAAATTATAAAACCATTCCTGGTCTTGGCGGATTTAATGAGAAAATTATTAAAGATGCGGAGGAAAAATTGCAAGCAGGCGGTACGTATACGGTTCATAACTCAGAATTCCTAACAGGTGCAAATATTTCCGTTTGCTTGACGAAGGAGTTTATGGAAGCAGTTGAAAACGATGCAGAATATGAGCTTCGTTTCCCTGATGTTGAAGGCTATGACGCTGATCGCATGAAAATTTATAATGAACAGTGGCATGAGGTCGGCGATGTTCGCGAGTGGAAAAAAATGGGCCATAAAGTTCGCGTTTATCGAAAAATTAAAGCGAAAGAGCTTTGGAACTTAATTAATATATGTGCAACATACTCAGCAGAACCAGGAATTTTCTTTATCGACAATGCTAATGATATGACAAATGCGAAAAGCTATGGCCAAAAGGTTGTTGCGACTAACCCTTGCGGTGAGCAGCCATTAGCACCATACAGCGTATGTAACTTAGCGGCTGTAAACCTAGCAGAAATGGCGGATAAAGAAACCAAAACTGTTAATTTTGAAAAATTAGCGAAAACAGTAGAAATCGGTGTGCGTATGCAAGATAATGTAATCGATGCGACACCATATTTCCTAGCAGAAAATAAAAAGCAAGCTCTAGGTGAACGCCGTGTTGGCTTAGGGGTTATGGGTCTCCATGATTTATTAATCTATTGTGAAACAGAATATGGATCTGAAGAAGGCAACGTTCTTATTGACAAGGTGTTTGAAACGATTGCAACAACTGCATATCGTGCGTCCGTTGAAATTGCACAAGAAAAAGGCAGCTTCCCATTCTTGACTGGCGAAACAGCGGAAGAAACAAACCGCCTTCGTGAGGCGTTTACTAAAACAGGCTTTATGGAAAAAATGCCTGAAGATATTAAAGCATCAATTCTGGAGCATGGCATCCGAAACTCACACTTGTTAACTGTTGCGCCAACCGGTTCAACAGGAACGATGGTAGGTGTTTCAACAGGTCTTGAGCCATACTTCTCATTCTCATATTATAGAAGCGGACGCCTTGGTAAATTTATCGAAGTAAAGGCTGATATTGTACAAGAATACTTAGACAGAAACCCAGGTGCAAATCCTGAAAATCTGCCAAACTGGTTTATTGCTGCGATGGACTTAGCACCTGAAGCGCATGCTGATGTTCAATGTGTCATTCAGCGCTGGATAGACAGTTCTATCAGCAAAACTGTTAATGCGCCAAAAGGCTATAGTGTAGAGCAGGTTCAAAAAGTATACGAACGCTTGTATCGTGGCGGTGCGAAGGGCGGTACAGTCTATGTGGATGGTTCCCGTGATTCGCAAGTGCTCACATTAAAAGCAGAAGAAAACACATTTGAGGATGAACTAGAGACGAAAGAAAAAACGAAACAGCATGTTGTCCTTGTAGATACAATTAGTGATCTTCGTTCAACAGATGTTACGATTGGATCAGAAGTTGGAAATACTTGTCCGGTTTGCCGAAAAGGAAAAGTAAAAGAAATCGGCGGCTGTAATACATGCACAAATTGTAATGCACAGTTAAAATGCGGATTGTAAATGAATAAAGACAGGAGGGTGATAATCCTCCTGTCTTTTTTATTTTTCGATATGTATTCACCCCATTAATCACAAAACAAGTCACACTCAAATACTTTAATAAAGGAAGGGTTATAGGACGTCAATGCACGTTATTGATGGGGGTGGCTTACATGGAAATAGATGGTGTGTTTTCTGGCGGTGGAATTAAAGGGTTTGCACTAATCGGCGCCTATGAAGAGATTGAGAATCGGGGGCTGCACTTTAAGCGAGTTGCTGGCACTAGTGCTGGATCACTAATTGCCGCATTAATTATTGCAAACTATTCAAGTGAAGAAATCGCCAGGATGATGGATGAACTGGACTTGAACAAATTCCTAGATCCACGGAAAACCGTTATCCCGTTTGCAGCTACAAAATGGTTTTTATTATATTGGAGCTTAGGATTATATAAAGGGAATGAATTGGAAAAGTGGATTAGTGAAAAGCTGGCAGCAAGGGGAATTCGAACATTTGCTGATATACCACAGCAGTCTTTAAGAATTATTGCATCAGATTTAACTAATGGCCGCTTAGTTGTCCTACCTGATGATCTCCACAAATATCAAATTGACCCAGCAAAATTTCCAGTAGCTAAAGCAGTTAGAATGAGCTGCAGTCTGCCTTATTTTTTCGAACCGGTTAAACTATACGGCCCCGGTCATTCTACAAATATTATAGTTGATGGCGCAGTGCTCAGCAATTTTCCAATGTGGTTATTTGATAAGGACAATGTCAAGAAAACAAGGCCGGTGCTTGGAGTGAAACTTAGCAATAATACTAATGAAATTCCTCCTAAAAAGATAAAAAATGCGATAAAAATGTTTGAGGCGCTGTTTGAAACGATGAAAGATGCTCATGATTCACGCTATATTTCCAGAAGTCATGAACAAAATATTATTTTTATTCCTACAGAAGGCGTCCTTGCTACAGAGTTTGAACTGACTCAACAAGGGAAGTATGACCTTTTGAAATTGGGGAGAGAGCGGGCAAGAGAATTTTTATCAAAATGGACATATTAAAAAATCGGGCTTCTATAAAGATGCCCGATTTTTCTTTTTGCCTTTTTTTCCTTCTATCACAGTTAAATGAGTAGTAGAAGACTTCCTTTTCGATTTTTTGATCGATGTTAATGTGCCCGTTTTTGCTTTACGCTGAATTGCTGAGCCTTGCTCTTTATTTTTAAATCGTTTCTTTGATTTTTTTGCTGCTTGTGCAAATGCTCTGTGCTCACGCTTGCCGGGATTAGCTCGGTTCACTCGCTGCACAATAAAATAGATTACTGCTACGACAATAGCAATGACTGCTATGCTTTGGAATAGACCAGTCGGATTATTGACAAGTTTAACGCCTAGTCCAAGGATAGCAAGGATAATCAGTCCTGAGACTACATAAAAAGAAATCCGATTTTTCAAGAAAGCCACCTCCCTATGAGCATGATGAGCATTTTTTAAAACTTTTAAACTTAGTTTTAAAAGAAAGTTGCTTGAAAAAACGCTGCTTTTAATGATATCTTACCCAATTTTTTAAAAATAAAGCAATATTTGCTTAAGAAAAATATTATTCTAATAATCCTTGTATTATCAATATTAATTTTAAAATAAATTGTGATAATACAAAGCACCATTTATATATATTTTAAATTCTACTCGAGTTGCTGTAAAACCTTTAGGATTATGTGAAAAAAGAATGAACAAAGGAAGTTGATTATTATTTTCCTACAATTATGCAATGGTTTTTTCCGCATTGGACATAATAAAAGCGGAGGTGGATATAATGGGTGAAGAACATCAAGAACTTGAACAAAATGAACGCGAAAAACCAATGTCGTTAATGAATATGACGGTGCTAACAGGATTTATAGGAGGCATTTTATGGAGCAGTTTAGGCTACCTCTGTTATGTGCTTAATTTTACTGAAATAGGACCTAGGGTGATCTTAGATCCGTGGACAATTGGCGAATGGAAGGATAGCTGGCTCGGCATTGTTATTGCCATTGTATTAATTGGGGTTATTTCAATTGGAGCCGCGCTGATTTATTATGTTGCATTAAGAAAATTTACAAGTATGTGGTTTGGAGCGGCCTATGGTGTCGGTATCTATCTGCTTGTTTTTTTTATACTCAATCCGATTTTTCCTAGTATTGCTCCTTTTACTGAATTAAGCAGGAATACAATCATTACATCTTTTTGTTTATACCTTTTATATGGTATTTTTGTCGGTTATTCCATTTCTTATGAAACGAGTGAATTGAAAAAGCAAAAAAAGATGGAGAAAGAAGCACAAACTTAAATCATTCCGTAGTGAGTTAGAATTATTTTGTGATAGAATAATCATATTGAATATTATTCACAGGAGAAAATCATGAAAAAATTCTTGCTTTTAAATGGTCCGAATCTGAACCTATTGGGTCAGCGTGAGCCGGGTATTTACGGTTCTGAAACTCTTGAGCTGCTTGAGAATAATATGAAACATTTAGGTGCTTCTGCTGAAATTGAAATTGATTGCTTTCAATCTAATCATGAAGGAGCTTTAATTGACAAGCTGCATGATGCAGGTGCACAAAAGATTTCAGGTGTTATTTTTAATCCGGGTGCATTTACACATTATAGCTATGCAATTAGAGATGCAATAGCAGCAATAAATGTGCCGGTGATTGAGGTACATATTTCCAATGTTCATGCTCGTGAAGAGTTTCGCCATCATTCAGTTATATCCGCAGTCACACGCGGACAAATTGTTGGTTTAGGTTTAAAGGGTTATGAATTGGCTTTTCATGCTTTAAAAGATTTATAAGGGAGAGGATCACTTTGGAAAAAATACAAAAACTACGTGCAACTTTCGAAAAACTTGGAATTGATGGATTTCTTGTTACTAGCTCATACAATCGCCGCTATATGTCTAATTTCACTGGATCTGCAGGGGTTGTTTTAATCAGCAATGATAAAGCTTTATTTATTACAGATTTTCGTTACACTGAACAAGCGGGGAAACAATGCCAAGGTTATGAAGTTGTTCAACATACAGGTTCTATTCCAGAGAAACTGGCGTCATTAGTACAGCAATTAGGCATTAAGAAGCTCGGTTTTGAACAAGATCATGTAACCTATTCCTCGTATCAGACGTTTGACAAGGCAATTGATGCAGAATTAGTGCCGATATCGGGAGAAATAGAAAAGTTACGCTTGATTAAGGATGAATCAGAGATTAAGATATTAAAGGGAGCAGCCAATATTGCTGACGCTGCATTTACACATATTCTTAACTTTATTCAACCCGGAAAAACGGAAATTGAAGTTGCGAATGAACTTGAGTTTTTTATGAGAAAAGAAGGGGCAACATCATCGTCTTTTGATATGATTGTTGCGTCCGGTCACCGTGGAGCTCTTCCTCATGGTGTAGCAAGTGATAAAGTCATTGAAAAAGGTGAGCTTGTCACATTAGATTTTGGTGCGTATTACAATGGCTATGTTTCAGATATCACTAGAACGGTTGCTGTCGGTCAACCTGATGCCAAAATGCAAGAGATCTATCATATTGTTTTAGAAGCTCAATTGCGAGGTATGAAGGGAATTAAGCCAGGTATTACTGGTAAAGAAGCCGATGCACTGACTAGAGACTATATTACTGAAAAAGGTTACGGAGACAACTTTGGCCATTCAACAGGCCACGGCATTGGTCTGGAAGTTCATGAAGGCCCAGGGCTATCTTCTAAGTCAGATATTGTACTTGAGCCAGGGATGGTTGTTACATGTGAGCCGGGGATTTATCTTCCAGGGCTCGGCGGGGTAAGAATCGAAGATGATACAATTATTACAAAAGATGGTAATGAGAACCTTAACAGCTCTAAAAAAGAGTTAATCATTCTTTAATGATTGATCGCGGATTAACGGGCAATAAGACCAGCACTTCAGGAACTTTCGAGAATTGTGCCACATTCTTACGGCTTTAGTTTTCTTGATGTGAATCCGTGGCGAGGATAGTGAGAGGTTAATTGCCCGTAAAAGCCTGATGATCAGAACTCAGACTAAAAGTACGCCACATCCTGTGGCAACGCCTGAGTGACCCGCATCCTGCGGGTCCCAGCTAAAAATCAGTGGACGGTGTAGTAAACCGCACTGATAAAAGTTTCACTTTATAATTAGGAGGATTTTTTGCATGATTTCAGTAAATGATTTTCGTACAGGATTAACAATTGAAGTGGATAACAGCATCTGGCGCGTAATGGATTTTCAACACGTGAAACCAGGTAAAGGAGCTGCGTTTGTCCGTTCCAAATTGCGTAATCTTCGTACTGGTGCAATCCAAGAAAAAACTTTCCGTGCAGGAGAAAAAGTAGGAAAGGCTCAAATAGATAACCGTAAGATGCAATATTTATATGCTAATGGCGACCAGCATGTATTTATGGATACAGAATCATACGATCAAATCGAGCTAGCTGCAACGGCAATTGAATATGAATTGAAATTTTTAAAAGAAAACATGGAAGTTTCAATCATGCTATACCACGGGGAAACACTTGGCGTTGAGCTTCCAAATTCTGTTGAGCTTGAAGTGACAGAAACTGAGCCAGGTATTAAGGGAGATACAGCTTCAGGCGGTACTAAGCCGGCTATCCTTGAAACAGGACTAAGTGTGCAAGTGCCTTTCTTCATTAATCAAGGCGATGTACTAATTATCAATACGACAGATGCTTCATACGTATCTCGTGCATAAAATGAAAAATCCGAGGCTTTGGCTTCGGTTTTTTTATGGATATTCTATTTTCCTTGTCATTGAGTGATTGTTATAGTAAGATAATTAGTATGAAGGCTGCGTTGTACGTTTGTATATGAAGTTTCAACCTTTACTTAAATAACGGGAGTTCAAAATTATTGAAGGAATAACATGCCTACATTATGTAGGACGTTAGGAAAACAATTGCGAACACCCACCTGGTGGAGCAGGTTATGAAACTCCATATTAATCGGCGGCAACAGCGGCTTATTGTATTGTTTAAAAACATGTCATAACCATTTTGGTTAGCATGTTTTTTTATTTTATAAAAAGTATAAACCTATGCAATACATATAAAAATGGCAGCATTTCGAAAAATGCTACCATAAGACACATGCGGTTCGTATCTCGTTTTGATCCCACAAAAATACGTCTATCAAAACAGTGTTCATCACCTTATAAATCATAGCCCATTAGTTCAGCAATTTTCCTTGGAACCTCAGTATTATCCATCACGCCGTGAAATTCCTCAGCACCTGTTCCGTAGGCAAACAGGATAACGGGGTTTCCTGTATGACCTCCCGCGCTGCTTATTGAGCGGATTTTCCTGCTAATAATGCCTGCATAATTTCTTTCAGCAATATAACTGCCAACCTCCCAAATCTCTTTGTTTTTCGTGTAAACTTTTCCTCGTGCGTTCATCATTCTCTGATTTAATTTGTTGATTTCTCTATCAGATAACTCCATTCCTGCATATTGCTTTAGCGCCTGATATATTGAATTTTTATCATATCCTGCGCCGTCTGTAGCTTCCTTAAATTGCGAGACGATGTATTCTGGTGAGGCACTGGCCGATTTTAATGAGCGGATATTTAACGGTTCAGTTCCGGACAGTCCCATTGTTTCATGATCAGCAACGACAATCACTAATGTTTGGCTATCCTTTTCAGCCCAGCTTTTTACTTGCCGCACAGTTTCATCGAACTCTTTTGTTTCAAGCCATACGCTCGTTAAATCAGCTGAATGGGCAGCATGGTCAATTCTCGCACCTTCTATCATTAAGAAAAAACCATTCTTATTATTTAAAGTGTCTATTGCTTTTTTTGACATTTCCCATAAAAAAGGTTCGTCGCTTTTATAATGCTTGCGATCGATTTTAAAGCTCATATGGTGCGGTGAAAATAAGCCAAGAATTTTTTCCCCTTTAGTCTTTGACAATCCAATTTGGTCTTCAATGACTGTATA
Organism: Cytobacillus horneckiae; assembly: GCF_002835735.1. Classification (GTDB taxonomy): domain Bacteria; phylum Bacillota; class Bacilli; order Bacillales; family Cytobacillaceae; genus Cytobacillus; species Cytobacillus horneckiae. Next base: position 11,131 of record NZ_PISD01000075.1, read on the forward strand.
TCCCTTTTTTTTGGCTTGTGCAATTAAATTTCCTCGAAAGTATTTTTTACCGCCGCCCATAATAACATCAATGCCATGATCAATTTGCTGGCGTGCAATGTCACTTTGGTTTGTCCATCTATTGGCTATGCTTGCTGAAAAAGCAGCAGGAGTAGCATCCGTTACTGAATTGGTTGTTAATATGCCAGTGCGTTTCCCGTTTGTTTTAAAAGCATCAAGGATGCTATCGATCTCTTTTCCATCAGGTGTAACGCCAATCATTTCATTATTTGTTTTTTTGCCGGTGGCGAGCGCTGTGCCTGCTGCAGCGGAATCTGTAATCATCCGATTGGCTGAATATGTATGGACAAGTGCTGTATAAGGAAGAGATTCTAAAAAAAGCCGTCCATTCTTGCCGTATTCCAGCTGTCTGGCAATTTCAATCTGTCCTGCACCCATGCCATCCCCAATCATCACAATCACGTTTTTCGGTTGAGCCGACTTTCCTAAAGTAAATGCTTTTGCTGTGTCGGCAACATTTAGACAAAAAATAAAGAAAAAGGTGAAGGTTAAAAATTTTATCAATTTCATTTCATTGTTCACACTCCGCATTAACAATTTCCTTTTATTATCCCTCTCTTCAGCAAGAATTATTTCATGATGCAATTCATCTGTCATAATGTCGCAAACGAGGCATACATTTTAATTAATAAGAGGCTAGTCCTATAAAAACAGCGGCATCAGACTTTGTAAAGGAGGACTTTCGAGTTGGAATCCATTCTAGCATTTTTACCAAAAACTATAAGTGAACAGATCATGCAATTGCCTTCTCGACAGTTAAGTGGAATGGAAGAAATTCGCGTTCGTATTAACAAGCCATTGGAAATTGCAGAAAAAGGAAAATATCACCTTTTACCATATAAGGTTGAAGCGAATGACGCGATTCATTTATTGAATAAAATTAGTCATTTCTCCATTTATACGCTTGAAGAAGAGCTAAGGAGAGGCTATATCACCATTGAAGGCGGTCACCGTGTCGGTTTAGCTGGAAAAGTCATTCTCGAAGAAGGCAAGGTCAAAGCAATTCGTGATGTATCTTCCTTTAACATTCGAATTGCAAAAGAAAAGATTGGCAGTGCAGAGAAACTTGTCTCCTACTTAAAAAAGGATGATTGGCTCCATACGATGATTATCGGAGCACCACAAACAGGGAAAACCACACTGCTGCGCGATATCGCAAGAATTGCTTCCACAGGGGATAAAAATGGATTATTTACTGCCAAAAAAGTAGGGATTGTAGATGAAAGATCAGAAATTGCCGGCAGTGTCGGTGGAATTCCTCAGATGACATTTGGAGCGCGTCTCGATGTCCTTGATTCATGCCCGAAAGCGGAGGGGATGATGATGATGATTCGATCGATGAGTCCTGAAATATTGATTGTTGATGAATTGGGAAGCAAAGAGGATGTTGAGGCTGTAATGGAAGCAGTCAACGCTGGAATTAAACTAATCACTACTACACACGGCTATTCTTTTGAAGACATAAAACGGAGACCCATTATGGCCCCTCTGTTAAATTTAGATATTTTTGAACGGTTTATAGAACTGGATCGCCGAGTGGGTCCAGGAAATATTAAAGGGATTAGAGATGCCGATGGAAAAGAAATTCGCCATAAAATGTGGGTGAACTAAAATGATTAAACTTGTTGGAGCGGTATTGATCATTGTTGCCACCACGCTAGTTGGATTTGAAGTATCTAAGCGTTTAAGTGAAAGACCACGACAGTTAAGGCTATTGAAGTCAGCACTGCAATCATTGGAGGCTGAAATAATGTATGGCCATACACCATTGCATGAAGCCTCCAGGAGGTTAGCTGCTCAGCTTTCAAAACCGATATCTACTTTTTTTGACCACTTCTCCAAGAGGCTCACACATACGGAAACAACCGTGATGGAAGCATGGGAAGGCAGCTTAAAGGAAGTATGGAAAACAACCGCATTAAAAGGCGGTGAATATGAAATTATGAAGCAATTTGGCGAGACATTGGGTCGCCATGATCGCATTTCACAGCAAAAGCAAATTAGGCTGACATTGGCCCATCTTGAGAGAGAAGAAGCGGATGCGCATGAGAAGCAGGCCAAATATGAAAGGATGGCAAAAAGCCTTGGATTTTTATCAGGTCTTCTGCTCATCATTTTATTAATGTAATCATGAAAAATGATGTCTTGATATGTGAGAGGCATAGGAGGAGAAAGAAATGGGCTTGGACGTAGATATTATTTTTAAAATTGCGGGAGTAGGAATTGTCGTTGCATTCTTGCATACCATTCTTGACCAAGTAGGCAAAAAAGAGTATGCCCAGTGGGTCACATTATTTGGCTTTATTTATATTTTATTTATGGTTGCATCAGTAGTTGATAATCTCTTTCAGAAAATCAAATCCGTATTTTTATTTCAAGGCTAAAGGAGGGGTGCGCCATTGATATTCTTAAGATAGTTGGAATCGCACTTATCGCTACCTTCCTTGCATTAGTAGTAAAAGAACAAAAGCCAAATTTTGCCTTTTTACTTGTTGTTTTTGTTGGCTGTACGATTTTTCTATATTTAATCGATCAAATTTATATGATTATCCATATGATTGAGAAGCTGGCCGTGAATGCAAACGTTAATATGGTTTATTTAGAGACTATATTAAAAATTATTGGCATCGCCTATATAGCAGAATTTGCCTCGCAAATAACAAAAGACGCCGGACAGGGTGCCATGGCGGCTAAAATTGAAATGGCCGGAAAGATCTTTATTCTCGCAATGGCGATCCCGATATTAACTGTCTTAATAGAAACCATCATTCAAATGATTCCAAATTAATTAACATGGATTGCTTCCGAGTATAACCTCATGTTGTTGCTTAATTAATCCTAATTATTCCAGTCCGGGTGGCATATTGTCCGCCTACGCATTTCTATAATGAGGTGTAATGATGAAGCATAATATTTTGAAAATATTAACGTTGTATTTACTGTCACTTTTTCTGTTCGTTTCAAATGTACAAGCTGCTGATGAGAAGAATGAACAAGATCCAGACGACCAGCAAGAAAATACGGAAGAGGTATTTAGTCCTCAGGAAGTAGTCGATTCGCAAATAGATACTTTGCACTTAGATGAATTAAAGCAATTCTGGGAGGACATCAGCAATGAATATGGCGGTTTTTTGCCAGAAAGTCAAAAGGGAAGCATTTACGATTTTATTAAGGGAGAGAAGGAGTTCTCATTTAAACAATGGGCTGCAGGCGCTTTAAAATTTGCCTTTCATGAATTCGTCGTTAACGGAAAACTATTAGGCACACTCATTTTACTTACAATATTCAGTATGTTCCTGCAATCGCTGCAAAACTCTTTTGAATCAACAACAGTCAGTAAAGTGGCTTATGCAATCGTCTTTATGGTGCTTGTCATTCTTGCCCTGAATAGCTTCCATGTTGCAATGGAGTACGCCCAGGATACGATTCACAAAATGATTTCCTTCATCATGGCGCTTATACCGCTGCTGTTAGCTTTGATTGCTTCCTCAGGCGGGATAATATCTGCTGCCTTTTTTCATCCGGTCATTTTATTTTTGATGAATACGAGTGGATTACTCATCCAATATGTCGTCTTGCCGCTATTGTTCCTTTCAACATTACTTCATATTGTCAGTACTTTATCTGATCAATATAAGGTTACACAGCTTGGAAATTTGTTAAGAAACTGGAGCATCGGATTACTAGGTTTGTTTTTAACTGTTTTTCTAGCTGTTATATCTGTTCAGGGTGCTTCCACGGCTATTACAGACGGTGTCACTTTAAAAACAGCAAAATTTATCACTGGAAATTTCATACCAGTCATTGGCAGAATGTTCACAGATGCTACGGATACGGTTGTCAGTGCTTCCGTTCTTTTGAAAAATACAGTAGGTATCGCCGGAGTAGCGATACTGATGATTATCGTCGCATTTCCTGCAATCAAAATTTTAATGATTGCGTTTATATATAAATTTGCTGCTGCCGTCCTGCAGCCGTTGGGCGGCGGCCCAATTATCAAATGTCTGGACATCATTAGTAAAAGTGTCATCTATATTTTTGCAGCTTTGGCAATCGTGTCGCTGATGTTTTTCCTTAGTATTACTGTGGTCATCGCAGCGGGCAATTTAACGATGATGGTTAGGTAAGGAGGATTATATGGATGGAATTTTTAAAGGAATGGATTACAAACATCATTTTATTTATATTACTGGCAACAGTTATCGACATGATCCTGCCGAACACAAAATTGCAAAAATATACAAAAATGGTAACGGGGCTATTGTTGATCGCCATCATATTAACACCTATTTTAAGGCTTATATCTAGTGATTTTGAACAGGCCTTCTCATCTGTGCCAAAAATAGAAGCGGTTTCATCAAAAAGTGAGATAGAAAATTCAATAGAAATGCAAAAAAAAGAAATACAAGCCTCCACTGCTGCATATGCTTTAGAAAACGTAGAAAAAGCCATGAAAACAACGGCGAATGAGGAGTTGATGGAAAAGTACGGGTTAGAGATAACAAATATTCAATTTAATGTTGATCATAGCTCTGAGCTTGAGTTCCCTGAAAATCTGCAGAAGCTATACGTACAAGTGCAATCGATTCAAGAAGAGGAGGAAGCTCAGGCAATTGAAGTGGTTCAAAGAGTAGAAGTGAATACAGGTGAACCTTTAAAAAGTGAAACAGCCAAGTCGGTACCAAGTGAAATAACTTCTCTTCTGTCTAGCAATTGGGAAATCGATGAGCAAATTATGGAAGTGTTTTTAGATGAAGGGGGGATGGCGAAGGAAGATGAATAAAGATAAGGGACCGATCACCATGCTTAAGGATTGGCTTACAAAGGACAAACAATCGGACAAAAAACCCGGGAAATTTCAATATTTAGTGATTGTTCTTCTCTTTGGTGCAGCCATTATGCTCATAAGCAATCTTATGTTTAAGGATGATAAACCAAATGACCTCTCTGTTTTTAACTCGGGAGAAAACAACAATGTAGAAGAAAAAGAGGTTTTTGGCCAGGGCGATGCTGTTAAGAATGGGACAATCTCAGACTATGAAAAATCATATGAGGCACAAATTAAAGAGGCTCTGGATGCCATTGTTGGTGTAGAGGATGTAACTGTCGTCGTTAATGTGGACGCCACTGAGAAAAAGGTGCTTGAAAAAAATAAAACAACTCAATCACAGACAACCGATGAAACAGATCGCGAAGGCGGCAAACGAACAGTTGAAGACCAATCAAAGGATGAGCAGCTCGTCATCATTCGCGAAGGGGAAAAAGAGGTTCCGATAGTAGTAGAGACGAAGAAGCCGACAATTAGAGGCGTGCTTATCGTTGCAAAAGGTGCTGAAAATGTACAAGTTAAAGCATGGATTGTTGAAGCGGTATCACGAGTACTAGATGTACCAGCTCATAGAGTATCTGTTATGCCTAAAAAAACTAAGGGGGATTCATAGATGTTATTAAAGAAGCAAACAGTTTGGCTATTAACCATGTTAAGTTTAGTTGTCGTATTATCAGTTTACTATGTCACTTCACCAGATGGAAAATCTGATTTGGCTGCAACAGACCAAGAGGAAACAACAGGCAATGAAGAGGCGGAAAATAAAGATGATGCCATTATCTCGACTGTTTCTGGCGAAGAAGAGTTTGTTCAAGCTAGACTTGAAAAAGAAGTAGAAAGAAGTAAAATGCAAGAAGATTTAACAGATAAGGTTGCAGAAGCAGAAGTAAGTGCGGAAGAAAAAAGTAAAGCGATGGATCAATTAGATCAATTGAAAGACCTGGCAAATAAAGAAGAAATGCTTGAAAGCATGATTAAATCAATGGATTATGAAGATGTGCTAGTACAAGCGGATGGCGAGAGTGTAAAAGTAATTGTAAAAGCTGAAGAAGCTTCAAAAACAGAGGCAAATAAAATCATTAAAGAAGTCATAAATGAGCTTGGACAACAAGCGGCAGTGGCTGTAGAATTTCAAGTGAAAAAGTAAATAGTTGAAGGCAAGCCCGCTATCAGGTTTGCCTTTTTTTTTGCCTTGAGGACAAGAAAAATGATATGATAAATATGATATTTCGAATAATTGTAAAAAGTGTTAAAACAGTTCGCGTGCGATCTGCGACCATACATAACCAGTAAGATTATATTGAATTTTTATTAGGTCTTATCGTATGATTATAGTAGCTAGTCATAAAAACTTACCGATACTAACTAGCCTCACCTCCATTGGTGAATAGGTGGAAAAGAAGAACAGGGGTGTAATTATGTTGAAAGTACAAGAAATTCGCGAATTAATTAAACTTGTCGATCAGTCAAATATCGAAGAATTTATTTTCGAGCATGAAGGATCGAAAGTAGAAATGAAGAAGAAGGCGGGAGCTGTTGCGCCAGTTGCAGTCACTCCGGTTGTTCAACCAGCTGTGCAGGAGGTCTTACAAACGCCTCAACCAGTACAAACAGCAGCCGTTCAAACTGAAGTGAAGCCTGAACCAGCTGTGGCAGAGGCAGAAAAGCAAATTGACACTTCCGATTTGCATCAAGTTGTTTCTCCAATGGTAGGTACATTCTATCAATCGTCTTCTCCAGATGCGGATGCATATGTGAAACAAGGATCTAAAATAACGAAGGATTCTGTACTGTGCATTGTTGAGGCAATGAAGCTATTTAATGAAATCGAAGCAGAAGTTGATGGAGAAATCGTAGAAATCTTAGTTAAAGACGGACAATTAGTCGAATACGGGCAACCATTATTTTTAGTTAAGCCTGAATAAGGAGGGCTTTTTCAATTATGATAAAGAAAGTATTAATTGCAAATAGAGGAGAAATTGCTGTACGGATTATTCGCGCTTGCCGTGAAATGGGGATTGAATCTGTTGCAGTCTATTCCGAGGGCGATAAAGAAGCTTTGCATGTGCAGCTTGCAGATGAAGCATATTGTATCGGTCCGGTATCATCAAAAGATAGTTATTTGAATTTCACTAATATTATTAGTGTGGCAAAGCTGACAGATTGCGATGCTATTCATCCTGGATATGGCTTTTTGGCCGAGAATGCAGACTTTGCAGATCTTTGCAGAGAATGCCATATTACTTTTATCGGTCCGACACCGGAAGCGATTACAAAAATGGGGACAAAGGATATTGCTCGTGAAACGATGAAAGAAGCGGGGGTACCAATTGTACCTGGGTCAAACGGAATTATTAAGGATGTTGACGATGCGCTTGAACTAGTGAAAAAAATCGACTATCCTGTTATTATTAAAGCTACTGCTGGTGGCGGAGGCAAAGGCATTCGCGTCGCACGTAATGAAGAGGAGCTTGTAAAAGGAATTAACATTACACAGCAGGAAGCACTAACTGCATTTGGTAATGCTGGTGTATATCTTGAAAAGTTTGTAGAAGATTTCCGCCATGTGGAAATTCAAATACTGGCGGATACCTTTGGTAATACCATTCACCTCGGTGAAAGGGATTGTACCATTCAGAGAAGGCTCCAGAAGCTTCTTGAAGAAACACCATCACCAGCACTTGATGGCGAAACAAGAGAAGAAATGGGTAATGCAGCTGTAAAAGCAGCAAAAGCAGTTGATTATACTGGTGCAGGCACGATAGAATTTATTTATGATTATCATAACCGCAAATTTTATTTCATGGAAATGAATACTCGTATTCAAGTGGAGCATCCTGTTACAGAGATGGTAACAGGCGTGGACTTAATTAAGGAACAGATTAAAGTTGCATCTGGTGAGCGATTAGGCTTTACTCAAGAAGATGTCACATATTCCGGCTGGGCGATGGAATGCCGCATCAATGCTGAGAACCCGGCGAAGAACTTTATGCCATCCGCTGGGAAAATCACAATGTATCTTCCTCCAGGAGGTTTAGGTGTTCGCGTTGACTCAGCGGCTTACCCTGGTTATTCGATTCCTCCTTATTATGATTCCATGATTGCGAAAGTCATTACGTATGGAGATACACGTGAAGAAACGATTGCACGAATGAAAAGAGCATTAAGTGAATTTGTCATTGAAGGAATAAATACAACGATTCCGTTCCATTTGAAGCTTCTTGAAAACGAGAAGTTTGTAGAAGGGCAGTTTAACACAAAATTCCTGGAATTAAATGACGTTATGAAATCTGAATAAGAATGGGAGGTTTCAAAATGAGCGATCAAAACATTCTTGAAATGAACCAGGAGGAAACTGGTTTAGGTAAGGTGGAAATTGCTCCTGAAGTCATTGAAGTTATTGCTGGAATTGCTGCATCAGAGGTTGAAGGAGTTGCGCAAATGCGCGGTAACTTTGCTACTGGTGTAGTCGAAAAGCTAGGCAAGAAAAATCATGGCAAAGGCGTTAAAGTAGAACTTTCAGAGGAAGGCATTAAAGTGGATGTGTACTGCCTGATGAAGTTTGGTGTATCCATACCTGCTGTAGCCCAAAGCATTCAAGATAATATTCGCCAAGCTTTATTGAATATGACAGCATTGGAGACGAAGGAAATTAACATCCATGTTGTCGGTGTCTTATTTGAAAATCAAAAAAATGAACCCGACTATGAACAAGAAATGTAAGCACGAACACACAAAAGGCCAAAGACATCACCGTCTTTGGCCTTTTTATGATTCATATCATTAATGGATTTTCAATTATTTAAAGCGCTCTCGAAATGGGAAAAAATATGACTATACAGTGCGAATCATCTTGAGTTATGCTATTATCTTCTTATGTGTTTTTTAATTAACTTATATGATTAATCAATGATCTGTTATATAATTGAGATTTTCTCGAAAAAGGAGTCAATATAAAAGATGAAAAGAAGAACAGCAAGAGAAAAAGCTTTACAAGCTCTATTCCAAATTGATTTAAGTCAAACTGAAGTAAATGCCGCCATTGAGCATGTTTTGGAAGATTTGCCGAACGATCAATATTTAACAAAGCTAGTAAATGGAGTGGTTCAAGAAAAAGAAAGCATTGATCCGCTTATAAAAAAACATCTGGAAAAGTGGACAATTGAAAGATTGGCTGCAGTGGACAGAAACTTATTGCGTATCGCGATTTATGAATTGAAATATTGTACAGAGGAAGTGCCGGCAAATGTCGTCATTGATGAAGCCATTGAAATAGCAAAATTATATGGTGATGATCACTCTCCAAAATTTATTAATGCTGTATTATCAAAAGTCAAACAACAATAATAATCGAACATAGATCAGACCGATGAGAATCACTGTATAAATAAACAATGATTGTTTACTGTCCAGTATTCTTTTCGGTTATATACATATGAAGAAGTGCCTTATCCATATTTAGCATGACGTTATATACCTTTGTACGTGACGGCAAAGCCATCTAAATGGGCAGTAAGACCCGCAACCTCAAAGCTTAAAAGTAATCGAAGAAGCTTAGGTGGAGGGTAACTGTCCGTTAAAGCCCGATGATCAAAAAGCAGACTAAATCCGCCGCGTCCTGTAGTAACATTTTGAGTGACCCCGCACCCTATATGTCCTACCTAACCACAGTGGAGGATGAAGGAAAAACCACACTGATTCAAGTTTCACTCTATCATGGAGAGGTAGTTTTTATATAAGAGTAACGTCTATGACGGTGGCAAAGAAGGAGTAAAGATGGAAGAAAAGCGCTATTTAACTGTGAATGCACTAACTAAATACATAAAGCGAAAATTTGATGTCGATCCTCATCTCCAACAAGTCATGGTAAAAGGGGAAATATCCAACTTTAAACAGCATTCGAGTGGCCATATGTACTTTACCTTGAAGGATGAGAAATCACGAATTTTGGCAGTGATGTTTTCACGATACAACGCTGCAATGAAGTTCATTCCTGAAAATGGAATGAAGGTATTAATTTCAGGGGATTTATCTGTATACGAGTCGAGTGGACAATATCAGATCTATGTAAAAGAAATGAAGCCTGATGGCGTAGGCGACCTTTACTTAGCTTATGAACAGTTAAAGGCGAAGCTTGAAAAAGAAGGCGTCTTTTCACCCAAATATAAAAAGCCAATACCGAAATTTCCAAAAACCATTGGATTAGTTACATCACCAACAGGGGCCGCTATAAGAGATATGATTACAACGATTAAGCGGCGATATCCTATCGCGAATATTCTAATTTTCCCTGCGCTCGTTCAGGGAAACGGTGCCGCCCCATCCATCGTAAGTAAAATACAGCAGGCGAATGCACTCAATGAAGTCGATGTACTTATAGTCGGCCGTGGCGGCGGTTCGATTGAAGAGCTTTGGGCGTTTAATGAAGAGGCTGTTGCAAGGGCGATATTCTCCTCTAATATTCCGCTAATATCAGCTGTTGGTCATGAAACAGATTTTACAATCGCTGATTTTGCAGCTGATTTGCGTGCTCCTACTCCGACTGGTGCAGCAGAGATGGCTGTTCCGCACATTGATGACTTAAGTGAAAGAATCTTTAACCGCCAATCACGGCTTATTCGGTCGATGAGGGAAAGAATGATATTTCAAAAAGAAAGGCTTTCTAGGATTGAGAGATCATATGCTTTTCGTTATCCTCACAAGCTTTATGAACAAAAGCTTGAACAGGTGGATAAAATGAAGGAACAGTTAATAAAAGGTGCAAACAGGCTCGTCAAGCTGAAGCTGGATGAAGCGGAAGAAAGGCGAAAACGACTGATAAGAAACCATCCTGCGGCCGTTCTTTTAGATGCAAAGAATCAGCATGCAAAGGTGGAAAAGGAACTGAAAAAAACAATAGCCATCATCGCAGACGGAAAGCAAAAGGATTTTGCACATATCGTCTCTAAGCTTGAAGCCTTAAGTCCTTTAAAAATTATGGATCGCGGCTATAGCCTTGTATATTCAGCAGAGAACGAAATGATTAAAACAGTTAAGCAAGTGAAGAAGGATGACGAGATAAAAATAAATGTTACTGATGGTACAGTTTACTGTCGGGTAACGGATATTAAGGGGTGAGCTCATATGCCTAAAGAACAGAAAATGACATTTGAAGAAGCGATGGAACAGCTGGAACAAATTGTTGATAGGTTAGAAGAAGGCGATGTTCCACTGGAGGAAGCCATTAATATTTATAAGCAAGGAATGGAACTTTCCAAGCTCTGTCACGATAAACTGAAAAATGTAGAGGAACAACTGACACAAATCATAACAGAAGATAATGAAAAGGAATCATTTCATGTCAATGAGGAGGAATAACATCATGCAAGAATCATTACAGTCATTCACCGACAGCCATAAGACATTGCTGGAAGATAAAATGCGTGAGTATGTTAATCAGTTAGAGGCGCCTTCGATTATAAAAGAATCGATGCTCTATTCATTAGAGGCGGGTGGAAAAAGAATACGCCCTCTTTTGCTTTTTGCAACTCTTGCTGCATTTAATCAGGACACAAAGATAGGGTTAAATACCGCAGCGGCACTTGAAATGGTTCATACGTATTCTTTAATCCATGATGATCTCCCGAGCATGGATGATGATGATTTAAGAAGAGGAAAACCTACAAATCATAAAGTTTTCGGAGAAGCCTATGCAGTTCTTGCAGGTGATGCACTGTTAACTTATAGCTTTCAGTTAATTGCCGAGACATCAGCAGAAGATGCAACCGCTGACGCAAAGCTTGCCATCATAAAAGAGTTTTCCAAAGCGGCAGGTGCTGAAGGAATGGTTGGCGGACAAGTGGCTGATATTGATGGAGAGGAAAAACAGCTGTCATTGCCGGAATTAGAATATATTCATGTACATAAGACTGGCAAGCTGCTTGCTTTTGGAGTCATTGCTGGGGCAATATTATCAGGAGCGGATGAAGAAAAAATTCATTTGTTAACAGAATTTGCCATGCATCTCGGTTTAGCCTTCCAAATTAGGGATGATATTTTGGACTTGGAAGGGTCAGTGGAAATGATTGGCAAGCCTGTAGGCAGCGATGAGGTAAATCATAAAAGCACATATCCATCATTGCTAACAATGGATGGCGCTAAGAAGGCTTTAGTTGAACATACGACATTAGCTAAAGCAAAGCTGGCAGAAACAGGATTAAATACGTTTTTCTTGGAAGAAATCACTGACATGTTAGCTGTAAGGAATCATTGATAAATTATAACATTTGCTCTTCTTTACACTTTTAAGGTAATCTAGATATAATCACCTAAAAGTCTGAGGAACTTTTGTTATAAAAAGTAGTAAAAGAGTAACCGCATCGGATGAATAAGAAACGAAAGTGAGTGGTCCTCCAAATGGATCTATTATCAATTAAAGACCCTAGCTTTCTGAAGCAGCTTTCTAATGAACAGCTTGAAGAGCTTGCTGGGGAGATTAGAAATTTTCTAATCGAAAACCTATCTGCTACAGGTGGACATATCGGTCCAAACCTTGGGGTGGTTGAGCTGACAATCGCATTGCATAAATCCTTCGATAGCCCGAAGGATAAGATTTTATGGGATGTCGGGCATCAGTCGTATGTTCATAAAATCTTAACTGGACGAGCAGATCAGTTTGATACGTTAAGACAATATAAAGGTCTTTGCGGGTTTCCAAAAATGATTGAAAGTCCGCATGACGTGTGGGAAACCGGTCATAGCTCGACTTCTCTATCAGCGGCAATGGGAATGGCCATTGCAAGAGATTTAAAGAAAGAAAACAGCCATGTCATTCCGGTCATTGGAGACGGAGCTTTAACGGGCGGAATGGCTTTGGAAGCGCTAAACCATATCGGCCATGAGCAAAAAAATATGATTGTCGTACTCAATGATAATGAAATGTCAATTGCTCCGAATGTCGGCGCACTTCATAACGTTCTAGGAAGATTGCGTACAGCTGGAAAATACCAATGGGTAAAAGATGAATTAGAAGCCTTCTTAAAGAAAATCCCAGCGGTAGGCGGGAAAATCGCATCAACTGCAGAACGTTTAAAGGACAGCTTGAAGTATCTTTTTGTATCTGGAATGTTTTTTGAAGAACTTGGTTTTACTTATTTAGGACCGATTGACGGTCATAATTATGACGAGTTATTTGAGAACATTAATTATGCGAAAAAGATAGAAGGTCCGGTTCTTTTACATGTCATCACTAAAAAGGGGAAAGGCTTTGCCCCTGCTGAGAGCGATACAGTGGGAACATGGCATGGTACTGGGCCGTATAAAACAGAAACAGGAGACTTTTTAAAGCCGGTCAATACTGCCCCGGCATGGAGTAAATTGGTGAGTGAAACGGTTCGTGAGCTTGCTCGCGAGGATGAAAGAATTGTTGCGATCACTCCTGCTATGCCTGTTGGTTCAAAACTGGAAGGCTTTGCAAGTGAATTTCCTGACAGAATGTTTGATGTTGGAATAGCTGAACAGCATGCTGCCACTGTAGCTGCTGGATTGGCAACACAAAACATGAAACCATTTTTAGCCATTTATTCGACATTCCTGCAAAGAGCATATGATCAAGTTGTCCATGATATTGCCAGGCAGAACTTGAATGTATTTATTGGTATTGATCGTGCAGGATTAGTTGGAGCGGATGGTGAAACACATCAAGGTGTATTTGATATTGCCTTTTTAAGACATTTGCCGAATATGGTTGTGATGATGCCTAAGGATGAAAATGAAGGTCGTCATATGGTTTATACGGCTGTTAAATATGAAGATGGACCGATTGCAATGAGGTTTCCTCGAGGAAATGGTTTAGGTGTACCGATGGATGAAACGATGAAAGCTATACCGATTGGTACTTGGGAAGTGCTAAAGGAAGGAAGAGATGGGGCAATTCTCACCTTCGGAACAACCATCCCAATGGCAATGGAAGCGGCGGTGCAGCTTGAGAAAAAAGGCTATTCAATCAAAGTGGTAAATGCGAGATTCATTAAGCCGCTTGATGAATCAATGCTTTCAGAATTGCTGCGGATTAATATTCCTATTTTAACGATTGAAGAAGCTGTCCTGCAGGGTGGATTCGGAAGCGCAGTGCTGGAATTTGCACATGACAAAGGCTACAGCCATGCAAAAATCGATAGAATGGGCATACCGGATGAATTCATTGAGCATGGCAGTGTAAATGAATTATTGAAAGAAATCAACATGACTACTGAAGATGTGGTAAATAGAATGACGATTCTCACCGGGAAAAAACAAAAAAGGGCATAGATGATGAAGATAAAAAAAGAGCGGGTCGATGTATTGCTCGTAGAAAAAGGTTTAGCAGAAACAAGAGAAAAAGCGAAAAGAGCGGTGATGGCCGGCCTTGTTTTCAGCAATGAAATGAGGCTAGATAAACCAGGCGAAAAGGTGAGTGTGGATATTCCTTTAACGGTAAAAGGAAAAATGATGCCTTATGTTAGCAGAGGTGGACTAAAGCTTGAGAAAGCCCTGAAGAACTTTGATCTTAACGTAAAGGACAAAGTTCTCCTCGACATCGGTGCATCCACAGGCGGTTTTACCGACTGCGCCTTGCAAAATGGTGCAAAGATGTCTTATGCCTTAGACGTAGGCTACAATCAGCTGGCGTGGAAATTAAGGCAGGATGAACGAGTTGTTGTTATGGAACGGACCAATTTTCGCTACGTTACACGTGCGGACCTGGTTGGGGAACTTCCGAATATAGCATCTATTGATGTATCATTTATTTCCCTTGAGCTTATTCTTCCTGTCTTAAAAACCTTGCTTGTTGGAAACAGTGATGTCATTGCTCTTATTAAGCCGCAATTTGAAGCGGGAAGAGAGCAGGTTGGCAAGAAAGGGATTGTGCGCGATTCCAAAGTTCATATACAAGTCATTAACAAAATCCTTTCTTTTTCAATTGCGCAAGGTTTTGAAGTGAAGGATCTTTCCTTCTCGCCAATTACTGGGGGAGATGGAAATATTGAGTTTCTTGCCCATTTATATTGGTCCGGAAGCCCTGATCAAGGGAAGCTTAGCCTAAATAAAACAATTGAACAAGTGGTGCAGGAGGCTCATACTGAATTAAAAGCCAATCGTACCAATGAAGGGGAATGAGCGTCTATGCTTATTCCTTTTTTTTACTTGGTGATTGAATAAGTTTAATTCTGGAGTGAAAGTTAATAGCATGGACTGAAGCACATATCGTTTTGTGAAAATCGGCAAAAGAGGGATGAAGATTGTAAAAATTTCTCGTTTTTACAAGAATAAATTGTACAATAATGCAAAAATCAGCTAACATATGGATAGAGAACAATTGGATAGCGATGCGTCATAACTATGCGCTTTTGCTTTTAAATATGAGGTGAGAGAGTAATGAATAAAGGTCAACGCCATATAAAAATTCGTGACTTAATTACGAATAATGACATTGAAACGCAGGATGAATTAGTAGAAGAATTAAGAAATGCTGGATTTAATGTTACACAAGCAACGGTTTCTCGCGATATTAAAGAGCTGCATCTCGTCAAGGTGCCGCTGCTTGATGGCCGCTACAAATATAGCCTGCCAGCCGATCAGCGATTTAACCCGTTGCAAAAATTAAAGCGAAACTTAATGGATGCTTTTGTAAGACTGGACCCAGCGGGACATTTACTTGTGATGAAAGTGCTTCCCGGCAATGCAATGGCGATCGGTGTCCTCATGGACAATCTTGATTGGGATGAAATATTAGGCACAATTTGCGGAGATGATACTTGCCTTATTATTTGTAGAACACCTGAGGCAGCTGAAGTAATTTCAGAACGATTTTTAGAAATGCTATAAGCCGGGGTGAAGTTTAAGTGCTAAATGAAATATCAATAAGAAACTTTGCAATCATTGAAGCCCTTTCCATACCATTTGAGAAGGGCTTAACAGTGTTATCAGGAGAAACGGGGGCAGGCAAATCAATCATTATTGATGCTGTGCATCTCCTTGTAGGTGGACGAGGCTCAGCTGAATTTGTCAGGCACGGAGAAGATAAAGCTGAAATAGAAGGGTTATTTCTATTAGATGATTTGAACCACCCATGCTATAAGAAGGCCGAAGAATTCGGCATTGAGATTGAAGATGGAATGGTTGTTTTAAGAAGAGACATTTCTAAGAATGGGAAAAGTGTGTGCAGAATTAACGGTAAGCTAGTGACCATTTCTACATTGCGTGAAGTAGGAAGTACACTTGTCGATATTCATGGCCAGCACGAGCATCAAGAGCTTATGGATGAAAGCAGGCATTTGCCGCTTCTTGATCAATTTGGTGGTCAGAAAATAGCGAAAAGCCACAATGAGTACGAAAATATTTTTCGATCGTATGACCAAACGATGAAAAAAATAAATAATCTAACTGAAAATGAACAGCAGATGGCACACCGTCTTGATTTAATTCAATTTCAGCTTGAAGAAATAAGAAATGCCGATTTGAAATTAAATGAGGATGAAGAATTAATTGAAGAGAAGCAAAAGCTTTCGAATTTTGAAAGGATCTTTGAAGCGCTGCAAATTAGTTTTAATGCACTTCAAGGTGAGCAAAAAGGGATGGATTGGGTTGGTCTGGCCATGAGCCAGATGCAAACAGCCTCGGAGTTGGACTCAAATTTTCAGGAGCTGTCTGAATCTGTTTCGAACAGTTTTTATCAGTTGGAAGACAGTATGAGAACATTGCGGAATGAATTGGATCTAATGGAGTATAATCCAGGAAGATTGAATGAAATAGAAGAACGTTTGAACGAAATCAATGGTTTAAAGAGGAAGTATGGGCAATCAATCGAAGCAACCTTGGAGTATGCTTCTAAAATAGAAGAGGAAATAGAAACGATTTTAAATAAAGAAACCCATATAGAACAACTGCAGAAAACAGCTGCCTCCTTAAGGGAAGATTTATTAGTGGAAGGCGAAGAACTGAGCAGGCTGCGACAAAAAACGGCGGTAAATTTAACTAAATTAATTCATAAAGAATTAAAAGAGTTATATATGGAAAAGACTGTATTTAAAGTGAATTTCACAATGGACAAAGAAACTTTTTCAAAAAATGGCTTAGATATAGTTGAGTTCTATTTGTCGACCAATCCTGGTGAGCCGTTAAAGCCGCTTTCAAAAATCGCTTCAGGTGGAGAGTTGTCAAGAATTATGCTTGCATTAAAAAGTATTTTCTCAAAGCACCAAGGCGTCACCTCTATCATATTTGATGAGGTAGACACGGGCGTAAGCGGCCGTGTAGCACAAGCAATAGCCGAAAAAATTCATCAGGTGGCAAAGGATTCCCAAGTTCTTTGTATTTCCCATCTTCCGCAAGTTGCAGCAATGGCAGATTCACATTTATTTATTTCCAAGAATACGAAGGCTGGAAGAACGAAAACAACGGTAAAATCCTTGGGTGACGAAGAGAAGATTAAAGAGATAGGCCGAATGATATCTGGAGTTGAAATCACTGATCTGACTAGAGAACATGCGAAAGAACTCCTTCTTATGGCCAAACAAGTGAAAATACCTTGAAAAGCTATCCAAAGAAGGATAGCTTTTTTTATTGAGAAGAAGGTTATAAATGCACCTATTGCAGGCAAAATTATATATGTAGCCATGAACAAGAAGCGAGGAGAGTGAAAAGATGAAAAAAGACACAATACGTAAAATAATTGGTGGAATTCTCCTTGTTTCATTGATTGTAATTGGATTCTCAAAACCTTTTCAGGAGTATATCAATATTCCTCAACATATGACTGTTTTTGAAGGGCAGGAGCATGAGTTTGCAAAGGCAGAGCCCGTTGTCGCCACATTAAGTTCGAACGGAGCTGAATTGGCGATTAAACAAGATAAGAATACAATCTCATTATTAGCTAAAGAAAATGGAAATAGTGAAATGTTTTTAGAGCTTGCCGGCTTTCCAATTAAAAAAGTCGATGTAAATGTAATAAAGGATTTTAAAGTGATACCAGGCGGTCAATCTATAGGTGTAAAATTGAATACTGTTGGCGTATTGGTGGTTGGTCACCACCAAATAAACACGGTGGATGGCAAAGCTTCACCAGGAGATATAGCTGGAATTAAAGTGGGCGATATCATAACGGAAATTAACGGAACTAAAATTGAAAAGATGGCAGATGTCGCACCTTTTGTGCAAGAGGCTGGCGATAATGGAAAGCCATTAAAGATTTCACTAACGCGAGAAGATGGAAAATTTGAAACGGAATTAATGCCTTTAAAGGACAAAGGCGAGTCGACTTATAAGTTAGGCTTGTATATTCGTGACTCAGCAGCGGGAATCGGGACGATGACATTTTATCATCCTCCAACAAAAAAATATGGCGCATTAGGCCATGTTATTTCTGATATGGATACAAAGCGGCCAATTGTCGTCGATGATGGCCAAATCCTCAGATCTACCGTAACCTCTATTGAAAAAGGAAGCAACGGGAATCCTGGCGAAAAGCTAGCTAGATTCTCTAATGATAAAGAAATCATTGGTAATATCGTTAGAAATAGTCCATTTGGGATATTTGGCGAATTAAATAAGAGCATTAAAAATGGACTTTATGATAAACCGATGCCAATTGCTCTTTCGCATCAGGTAAAAGAAGGTCCAGCTCAAATTTTAACAGTGGTTGAAGACGATGAAGTTCAATTATTCGATATTGAAATTGTAAGTACGATACCGCAAAAGTTTCCTGCCACAAAAGGAATGGTTATAAAAGTGGTGGATTCTAAGCTGCTTGAGAAAACCGGAGGGATTGTACAAGGCATGAGCGGCAGTCCAATCATTCAGGACGGCAAAGTGATTGGTGCGGTAACACATGTATTTGTCAATGACCCTACAAGCGGATACGGCGTTCATATAGAGTGGATGTTAAATGAGGCGGGTATAGATATTTATGAATCAGAAGAAAAAGCATCATAAATGGAAAAAGCGGGGGATATCCCGCTTTTTTTTTCTTGTTTGTGGTAATATATAATCATAAAGATTTTTCGACAAAACTTATTTAAATAATCGAACATAGTCGAATAAGGGAGAAAACAAAAGGAAATTAAAGAATTAATCTGATTTTTTTAGAAATATAAAAAATACAAGAGGATTTTTAATACCTTTGTCGAATTTGTCACTTAGAAAATAGAGATAGCAGTAAATATAGAGACCAACTATGGATTGAGGAGGAAAGAATTAGTGAAAAAAATAAAAGTGTGCGTAGTGGATGACAATCGAGAACTCGTTGCTTTATTAGAGGAATACATTTCTTCGCAAGAGGATATGGAAGTTGTAGGGGTGGCACATAACGGTCAAGACTGCTTAAATATCATCGAAGAGGTTGAAACAGATGTTTTAGTTTTAGATATTATTATGCCGCACTTGGATGGTCTAGCTGTGCTTGAAAAAATGAGGAATTTCGAGAAGAAGCCTCTGCCAAGCGTAATTATGCTAACGGCTTTCGGTCAAGAAGATGTAACGAAGAAAGCCGTTGATTTAGGCGCGTCTTATTTTATTTTAAAACCGTTTGATATGGATAATTTAGCTAGCCATATTCGTCAAGTTAGCGGCAAATCAAGTCCGATCATGCGCAAGCCTTCTGCAAACAATTACCGCTCGCAAGTAGAAGCAAAACCTAAAAACCTGGATGCAAGCATTACAAGCATTATCCATGAAATCGGCGTTCCGGCACATATTAAAGGTTATTTGTATTTAAGAGAAGCCATCTCAATGGTTTATAATGATATTGAACTACTCGGCTCGATTACAAAGGTGCTATACCCGGATATTGCAAAAAAGTACAATACTACAGCAAGTCGAGTTGAAAGGGCGATTCGTCATGCGATTGAAGTAGCATGGAGCAGAGGGAATATTGATTCCATTTCATCCTTGTTTGGATATACGGTAAGCATGACAAAAGCGAAGCCAACGAACTCTGAATTCATTGCCATGGTTGCAGATAAGCTGCGTCTAGAGCATAAAGCTTCTTGAAAGAGCTAGGCGGTAAAATTACCGAATACAATTAAAATGATCGTTAAATTATCCAAAAATCGTCAGCAGAAAAAGGCTGGCGATTTTTTTGTAGAGACGGCATATAGATGGCATATTGGATTGGAGGACATTATATGAAAAAAAAACAACGGTTTACATGGCAATATGGGCCTTCATTGCAAATTGTTGCGGAAATGAAAAGAACATTGATGTCTACTGCTTCCCGTTCACATAATAATGAGTACTATTGCTTCGTCTGCAAGCTGCCGTTGAATAATCAGCCATGCATGATTAAAAATGATCAAATCTATTGTGCAAGCTGCAGTCTTTAAAAGTGTAGATTTTTGCGGATAGAACAGCCAGGATAAATACTTGGCAGTTTATTTATTTCATATATAAAAAAGTACCCCGGCATCTAGCGGGGTACAATAATTATTTCTTTCCTTCCACTTGCTTAAACTTGTCCTGAACTTTGTTTCTCTTTCGATCACGGTGCAGGATGAAGCCTGCAATAAATCCAATCCCGATTAAAACAAATAATAATCCGCATATAAATTGCAGCCATAGAAAAGGAAATGGGCTTTGCAAAATGCCAAAAACCATATCTCTCATTAATTTAATCCCATAAACCGCTAGAATGCCGGGAATGACTAAGATGGATAACGCGATTATTCTAATCATAATAATCCTTTCGTTTATATAAAAGTAATGATTTTATATCCTCTATTATATATGAAAACGGATAAAACAGTGAAGATATTTGTCAACTGGCTTTATTTCCGGTTTAATAAAGGTATGAAATAAATTGCAGTGGGCAATTGAAAGAAAATTCAGGGTAGGGTGAAAATATGCATAACGTATTAATTGTTGGAGCTGGAAAGGGCGGCACCGCAATTTATAAATTGCTTAAAGAAACGGAAATGCTTCGAGTGAAAGCAATCATTGATATAAATGAAAGTGCTGAAGGCCTGCACCTAGCTCGGCAGGAAGGTGTGAAAACAGGTACAGACTGGAAAAGTTCATTAAATGAAGAGATAGACATCATTATTGAAGTAACAGGTAATGAACAAGTTTGTAATGAAATTCGTTCCCAGCTGAATGAGCGCATTGTTTTTATCCCAGGCAGCGTTGCTTACTTAATGGCAATCATGCTAGAGCAAAAAGAAGAGTTAATATCAAAACTTAAAACACAAACGTATAAATTTGATCTTATTTTTAACTCAACGGATGATGGCATGATCGTTATTAACCCTGAGGAAGAAATAATATTATTCAATAAAAGTGCTGAAGCGATGACAGGTGTTTTAAAAGGCGATGCAATTGGCAGGAGAATCGGGGATGTTATTACCGGTAGCCTTCTTCCGCGGGTGCTGGAAACAAGACGCATCGAAGTAAATCAGGAATTTGTTTTTGAAAGCGGCTTGAAAATCATTACAACGAGAATCCCAGTACTTGGGGAGAATAATAAAATTATTGGTGCAGTATCGATATTCAAAGATATTACTGAGGTAGTAAATTTAGCTGAAGAGATTACCGACTTAAAGGAATTAAAAACAATGCTTCAGGCGGTGATTCATTCAAGCGATGAGGCTATATCTGTTGTGGACGAACATGGTAGAGGGATCATAATCAATCCCGCCTATTCCCGCATAACAGGATTATCTGAAGCTGAAGTGATTGGAATGCCGGCTACAGCAGATATTTCAGAAGGCGAAAGTGTGCATATGAAGGTGCTTAAAACGAGAAGAGCAGTAAGAGGCGTTCCTATGCGGGTAGGACCAAAGAAAAAAGAGGTAATTGTGAATGTAGCACCTGTCATTGTTGATGGGAAGCTTAAAGGAAGTGTAGGTGTTCTCCACGACGTCACAGACCTCCAAAATATGAGCAGAGAGCTAAATCGGGCAAGACAGATTATTAGAAACTTGGAAGCGAAATATTCATTCCAAGACATAATCGGGCAATCAGAAGAAATGACGATTGCAATTGAACAAGCAAAGCTAGGAGCAAAAACGCCGGCAACCGTTTTATTAAGAGGTGAGTCAGGCACGGGCAAGGAGCTATTTGCACATGCCATTCATAATGCTAGTGATCGAAAATATAACAAATTTATCCGGGTGAATTGTGCTGCTTTATCGGAATCATTGTTGGAAAGCGAATTATTCGGGTATGAAGAAGGAGCATTTTCAGGAGCGAAGCGCGGCGGAAAAAGAGGGTTGTTTGAAGAAGCAAACAAAGGCAGCATTTTTTTGGATGAAATTGGCGAGTTAACTGCGAACACTCAGGCAAAACTATTAAGGGTGCTGCAGGAGGGGGAAATTACACGAGTAGGCGGAACAAAGCCGCTGCAAATCAGTGTAAGAATTATTGCAGCAACAAACGTCAACTTAGAAAAAGCCATTGCAAATGGGACATTCCGTGAAGACTTATATTACAGGCTGAATAGAATGCCGATTCATATACCTCCATTACGAAGAAGGAAGGAAGATATCCCTCTGCTGGCTGATCGTCTCATCGAAAAGATAAACCAAGAGTACGGTCGCAATGTGGAAGGGATAAGCGAGGAAGGTTTAAGGATTTTGATGCAGTATGACTGGCCTGGAAATGTCCGTGAACTCGATAATATTATTGGTAGAGCAATGATTTTTATGGGTTATCAGACAGAAATTGATAAAGAGCATCTCCCTTCATTAGTAAATGAAGAAGGACAAGCTGCCGTTCAAGAATCCTTCAATAGCGTCAATTCAAGTGATGAGCCTTTAGCAGCTCAATTGGAGAGGTATGAGGAGAAAATTATTAAAGAGACGCTGATGAGAGTAAATGGAAATAAAACAAAAGCTGCAAAACAACTCGGTTTATCTGTAAGAAATTTATATTATAAGCTCGATAAATACAAAATTGAAAATGATAGCATGCAATAATTTTCACATATTGAAATAAATTGCACACCCCGTTCAGAGGAATAAAGCGTTTTCATCAATTTTAAAGTTGGCACACTACTTGCATATATAAATAGTGGGTGTAGCAAAATTAAAATATACGATTTTGCACAGCACTTTTTAGTAAAGGGGTTGAGACAGATGAAATTGGATTCGCTTATACAGAAAGCAACCCAATACGAAGGAAACACAGTAGCGGTCGCTGCAGCTGAAGACGAAGAAGTATTAGAAGCTGTTGCTGAAGCAGTGAAAAGAAAGATGGCGAGCTTCCTTTTATTTGGAGATAAAGAAAACATTCTTCAAATATTAGATGCGCACCATGCAGATGTCGCAAATAGCGATAAGCTAACTATTATACATGCAGAATCACCTGCACTTGCTGCTGAACTGGCAGTTAAATCAGTGAAGGAAAAGAAAGCCAGCGTGTTAATGAAAGGCAATATTCCAACTGCGGTTATTTTAAAAGCTGTATTGAACAAAGAATACGGTTTGCGCACAGGAAATGTTTTATCTCACGTAGCTGTCTTTGAAGTTCCCGGATTTGACAGATATACCATTGTTACAGATGCAGCAATGAATATTGAGCCGGATTTAAACCAAAAAGCTCAAATTACAAAAAATGCTGTAGGTATTGCTAGGAGCATTGGTGTAGCTATGCCTAAAGTAGCGGCAATCGCGGCAGTTGAAGTAGTTAACCCAGCGATGCAGGCTACACTTGATGCTGCTGCACTTACCCAAATGAATCAGCGCGGCCAAATTAAAGGCTGTATTGTCGATGGACCATTGGCACTTGATAATGCTGTATCTGCACTTGCTGCAGAACATAAGGGCATTAAAAGTGAGGTAGCAGGACAAGCTGACATTTTATTAGTACCGACAATCGAAGTTGGGAATACTCTTTATAAATCTTTAATCTATTTTGCTAAAGCGAAAGTAGGAGCAGTTATTGCTGGAGCTAAAGCGCCAATCGTATTAACATCCAGAGCAGATTCAGCTGAAAGTAAATTATATTCACTTGCACTGGCAATATGCTCTGCTAAATAATTTTTTAAACTCAGGGAGGAATCACAACATGGAAATTTTCAAATACCTAGAAAAATATGACTATGAACAAGTAGTACTTTGCCAAGATAAAGAATCAGGATTAAAAGCAATCATCGCGATTCACGATACAACTTTAGGGCCTGCACTAGGCGGAACTCGCATGTGGACTTATGCAACTGAAGAAGCTGCAATTGAAGATGCTCTACGTCTTGCGAAAGGTATGACTTACAAAAATGCTGCAGCTGGCCTAAACCTTGGCGGCGGTAAAACTGTAATCATCGGCGACCCACGCAAAGATAAAAACGAAGAAATGTTCCGTGCATTCGGCCGTTATATTCAAGGATTAAACGGACGTTACATCACTGCTGAAGATGTAGGAACAACTGTTGCTGACATGGATTTAATCCACGAAGAAACTGATTATGTAACTGGTATCTCTCCAGCATTCGGTTCTTCAGGTAACCCATCTCCAGTAACTGCTTACGGCGTTTATGTTGGTATGAAAGCAGCAGCTAAAGCAGCATTCGGTACAGATTCACTTGAAGGTAAAGTTGTTGCAGTTCAAGGTGTAGGTAACGTTGCATACCACCTTTGCAAACATTTACACGAAGAAGGCGCGCAATTAATCGTTACAGATATCAACAAAGAAGCAGTTCAACGTGCGGTTGAAGACTTCGGTGCAAAAGCGGTTGATCCAGATGAAATTTATGGTGTTGAGTGTGACATCTATGCTCCATGTGCCCTTGGTGCAACAGTAAATGACGACACAATTCCACAATTAAAAGCAAAAGTAATTGCTGGTTCTGCTAATAACCAATTAAAAGAAGAGCGTCACGGCGATCAAATCCATGAAATGGGTATCGTTTATGCTCCAGACTATGTAATCAACGCTGGTGGCGTTATCAACGTTGCTGACGAATTATACGGTTACAACGCAGAGCGCGCAATGAAAAAAGTTGAAGGTCTATACGAAACAATCGATCGTATTATGGAAATCTCTAAAAACGAAGGTATTCCAACATACATCGCAGCTGACCGTATGGCTGAAGAAAGAATTGCAAAAATGAGACAATCTCGTAGCCAATTCCTTCAAAATGGCCATCATATTTTAAGCCGCCGCAAGTAAGGCGAGCTTAACAAAGTAGCAAGCGCCGATTATTCGGCGCCTGCTATCCATTATTATTTAAACAAACAGGCTAATGATTATTGCAATCATTTTAAAATGGAGGTTTCGTCGTGCAAGAACAAATTAATCGAATTCTCGTCATCAATCCTGGTTCTACTTCAACGAAAATCGGCGTTTTCGATAATGATAGCTCCGTTTTTGAGAAAACGTTGAGACATGATACTGACGTTATTAATAAATTTGAAAATATTATCGACCAATATGAATTCCGTAAAAATGCTATTTTAGAAACTTTGGATGCAGAAGGCATCAATATTTCTAAATTAAATGCAGTTTGTGGACGCGGTGGACTTCTACGTCCAATCGAAGGCGGCACATACGGAGTAAACGAAGAAATGCTTGAAGATCTTAAAATCGGTTTTGCCGGACAGCATGCTTCAAATCTTGGTGGAATTATAGCATATGAAATTGCTACAGGTTTAAACATTCCTTCCTTTATTGTAGATCCGGTTGTAGTTGATGAATTGGCCCCGATTGCCCGCATCTCTGGCTTCCCGCAAATTGAAAGAACTAGCATCTTCCATGCGTTAAATCAAAAAGCAGTGGCACGTAGAGTCGCAAAAGATTTAGGTAAGAAGTATGAAGATCTTAATCTAATCGTTACTCATATGGGTGGCGGTGTTTCAATTGGCGCACATGAAAAAGGCAAAGTCATCGATGTAAACAATGCATTGCATGGTGAAGGCCCATTCAGCCCTGAGCGTGCAGGTACAGTTCCAGCTGGTGAGTTAATTTCACTATGCTATTCTGGTGACTACTATCGCGAAGAAGTAATGAAAATGCTTGTTGGCGGCGGCGGCCTAGTTGGATACCTTGGTACGAACGATGCGGTTAAAGTTGAACAAATGGTTGCTGATGGTGATGAAAAAGCAACTTTAGTCTATAACGCTATGGCTTACCAAATTGCCAAAGAAATTGGATCTGCTAGCGCAGTATTAAAAGGCAAAGTAGATGCAATCATTTTGACAGGTGGTTTAGCATACGGTAAAGATTTCGTTAATGATATTTCTAGCTATATTAACTGGATTGCCGATGTCATCGTACAACCTGGTGAAAATGAGCTTCAAGCACTAGCTGAAGGCGCATTGCGTGTACTTCGTGGAGAAGAAGCTGAAAAAGTTTATTCAGGCAAGGAAAAAAAAACAGCAACAGTTAATTGATAGGAGGAAATCACGTGGCACAAGAATATGATTTGGTCATTCTTGGCGGAGGTACTGGCGGTTACGTAGCTGCTATTCGTGCTTCTCAAGCAGGATTGAAAACAGCATTAGTTGAAAAAGGTAATCTTGGTGGGACATGCCTTCATAAAGGTTGTATCCCAAGTAAAGCACTTTTAAGAAGCGCAGAAGTATATGCTACTGCCAAGAAAAGTGAAGAATTCGGAGTTATCACTAGCGACGTTTCAGTAAACTTTGCTAAAGTTCAAGAAAGAAAAGGTAAAATCGTTGACCAGCTTCATAAAGGTGTTCAACATCTAATGAAACAAGGTAAAATCGATGTATACGAAGGAATGGGCCGTATTCTAGGACCATCAATCTTCTCTCCGACTGCTGGCACAATTTCTGTTGAAATGAACAATGGTGAAGAGAATGAAATGTTAGTTCCTAAAAACGTTATTGTTGCAACTGGTTCACGTCCAAGAACTTTACCTGGTTTAGAGATCGGCGGAAATGTAATGACT
Organism: Cytobacillus horneckiae; assembly: GCF_002835735.1. Classification (GTDB taxonomy): domain Bacteria; phylum Bacillota; class Bacilli; order Bacillales; family Cytobacillaceae; genus Cytobacillus; species Cytobacillus horneckiae. Next base: position 37,872 of record NZ_PISD01000075.1, read on the forward strand.
TCTGATGAAGCATTGTCAATGGAAGAAATCCCTAAATCAATCATTATCGTAGGCGGCGGTGTAATCGGTATCGAGTGGGCTTCTATGCTTGCTGATTTTGGCGCAGAAGTAACAGTACTTGAATTTGCTGATCGCATCATTCCTACTGAAGATAAGGATATTTCAAAAGAAATGCAGCGCCTAATGAAAAAACGCGGCGTAAACATTGTTACCAAGGCAAAGGTGCTTCCTGAAACACTTAAACAAGATGGCGGCGTAACGATTTCTGCAGAAGTGAAAGGCGAGCAAAAAGAATTCAAAGCTGAAAAACTTCTTGTATCTGTAGGCCGTCAAGCAAACACTGAAGGAATTGGCCTTGAAAACACTGATATTCAAGTGGAAAAAGGACATATCGTCGTAAACGAGCACCTACAAACAAAGGAAACTCATATCTATGCAATTGGCGATGTAATCGGCGGACTTCAACTAGCTCATGTTGCTTCTCATGAAGGAATTCATGCAGTTGAGCATATTGCTAACCAAAACCCATCTCCAATCGATTATGATCTTGTTTCTAAATGCATCTACTCTGCTCCAGAAGCAGCTAGCGTTGGTTTAACTGAAGACCAAGCAAAAGAGCAAGGACATAAAGTGAAGATTGGTAAATTCTCATTCCGTGCAATTGGTAAAGCATTAGTATTCGGTGAATCTGATGGTTTTGTTAAAATTGTTGCCGATGAGGAAACGGATGACATTCTTGGTGTTCACATGATTGGACCACACGTAACAGATATGATTTCTGAGGCAGGTCTTGCAAAAGTGCTTGACGCTACCCCTTGGGAAGTGGCGCACACTATTCACCCTCACCCGACATTGTCAGAAGCTATTGGCGAAGCTGCTCTAGCAGTTGACGGCAATGCAATTCACGGGTAATTAGCCAAGCGTTGATCGAATGCTCTAAGTATTGTTAATAAATGCTTAGAGTATTTGGTTAAAACCTTGTGTACAGAATAAAAGAGCGTAATAAAGCTCTTCTATATATTTTTAGGAGGTTTTGAAATGGGTAAAGGTAAAAATCGTCATAAAGCTTTAGGTTTAAGTGATGAGAAAGTATTGGAAATGTATGAAACAATGCTTTTAGCGCGCCGTATTGATGAGCGTATGTGGCTTCTAAACCGTGCAGGTAAAATTCCTTTTGTTATTTCTTGTCAAGGGCAAGAAGCAGCTCAAGTAGGTGCTGCATTTGCATTAGATCGTGAAAAGGACTATGCACTGCCATACTATCGTGATATGGGTGTTGTCTTAGCATTTGGAATGACAGCGAAGGAATTAATGCTTTCTGCATTTGCAAAAGCTGAAGACCCTAACTCAGGCGGACGTCAAATGCCAGGACACTTTGGTCAAAAATCAAACCGCATCGTTACAGGTTCATCACCAGTAACAACGCAAGTGCCTCATGCAGTAGGGATTGCTTTAGCGGGTAAAATGGAAGGCAAAGACTTATGTACTTTTGTAACATTCGGTGAAGGTTCTTCTAACCAAGGTGACTTCCACGAAGGTGCAAACTTCGCAGGTGTTCATAAACTTCCAGTTATCTTCATGTGTGAAAATAACAAATATGCGATTTCTGTACCAATTGAAAAACAATTAGCATGTGAAAATGTATCTGATCGTGCGATTGGCTACGGTATGCCGGGTGTGACTGTTGATGGTAATGATCCACTTGAAGTGTACAAAGTAGTTAAAGAAGCGGCTGACCGCGGACGTAAAGGTGAAGGCCCATCTCTAATTGAAACAGTTTCTTACCGTTTAACTCCACACTCTTCAGATGATGATGACCGCAGCTACCGTGATCGCGAAGAAGTTGCAGCAGCAAAAGAAAAAGATTCAATCATCACATTTGCTGTTTATCTTAAAGAGCTTGGTTTATTAACTGATGAGAAAGAAAAAGAAATGAACGATCGCATCATGAAAATCGTTAACGAAGCAACTGATTTTGCTGAAAATGCACCATATGCAGATCCAGAACATGCAATGAAATATGTATATGCAGAATAAGTAAGGGGGAACAAACATGGCAGTAATTTCTTATATTGACGCAATCACAATGGCGATGCGCGAAGAAATGGAAAGAGATCCAAAGGTATTTGTACTAGGAGAAGACGTAGGTCGTAAAGGTGGCGTATTCAGAGCAACTAACGGCTTATACGAACAATTTGGAGAAGACCGTGTTCTTGATACACCGCTTGCAGAATCTGCAATTGCAGGTGTAGGAATCGGTGCGGCAATGTACGGTTTGCGTCCAATTGCAGAAATGCAATTTGCAGATTTCATCATGCCTGCAGTAAACCAAATCATCTCTGAGGCAGCGAAAATTCGCTACCGTTCTAACAACGACTGGACGGCACCAATGGTTATCCGTGCTCCTTACGGCGGTGGCGTTCACGGTGCATTATACCACTCTCAATCAGTTGAAGCGGTATTTGCTAACCAGCCAGGACTAAAAATCGTAATGCCTTCGACTCCATACGATGCAAAAGGCTTACTAAAAGCAGCGATTCGTGATGACGATCCTGTAATGTTCTTTGAGCACAAACGTGCATATCGCTTAATCAAAGGCGAAGTGCCTACTGATGATTATGTACTTCCAATTGGAAAAGCGGACGTGAAACGTGAAGGTGAAGATATCACTGTTATCACTTACGGTCTATGTGTTCACTTCGCTCTACAAGCAGCAGAGAAATTAGCAAAAGACGGAATCTCAGCTCATATCCTTGATTTGAGAACTGTTTATCCGTTAGATAAAGAAGCAATCATTGAAGCTGCTTCAAAAACTGGTAAAGTTCTTCTTTTAACTGAAGATAATAAAGAAGGAAGCATCATGGGTGAAGTTGGTTCTATCATCGCTGAAAACTGCCTATTTGATCTTGATGCGCCAATCATGCGCCTTGCTGGTCCTGATGTACCTGCAATGCCATATGCTCCAACAATGGAGAAATTCTTCATGGTCAATCCGGATAAAGTTGAAAAAGCAATGAGAGAGCTTGCTGAATATTAATTAAACTGATTAACATATATGCGGGTGTAGCCATCATATGGCTCCCCGCCAATGATTAAAGAGAGAACAGAAAGACTTGCTATAAAGCAGTCAAACGTAATAAGGAGGTTTACCCATTGGCTATTGAACAAATTAAAATGCCTCAATTAGGTGAAAGTGTAACAGAAGGTACAATTAGTAAATGGTTAGTATCTGTAGGTGACAAAGTTAATAAATATGATCCACTTGCAGAAGTAATGACAGATAAAGTAAACGCTGAGGTACCATCATCTTTTGATGGCGTAATTAAAGAACTTATCGCTGAAGAAGAAGGAACTTACGAGGTAGGCGAAGTCATCTTAACAATTGAAACTGAAGGCGGCGGAAGCGCAGACAGTGCACCAGCAGAATCTGCTGAGCCTGCTAAAGAAGAAGCACCTGCAGCGGACAACCAAGCGGCAGCAGCTGCACCAGCTCCAAACGCTGATGCACCAAGAGGCCGTTATTCTCCAGCAGTTCTTAAGCTTTCTCAAGAACACGGCATCGACTTGAACCAAGTAACTGGTACTGGTGCTGGCGGAAGAATCACTCGTAAAGACCTTAACAAAATCATCGAATCAGGAAACATCCCAACTGCAGCTTCAGCTCCTAAAGCAGAAGCACCAAAAGCAGCAGAAGCTCCTAAGCAAGAAGCGCCTAAAGCAGCCGCTCCTTCTAAGCCAGCTAAATCTGCAGCAACAAATGTACCAGTTGTTCCTGGCGACGAAGAAATCCCAGTAACAGGCGTACGTAAAGCAATCGCAGCAAATATGCTTAAAAGTAAGCATGAAGCGCCGCATGCTTGGACAATGATGGAAATTGACGTAACAAACCTTGTTGAATACCGTAATTCAATTAAAGGCGAGTTCAAGAAGAAAGAAGGCTTCAACCTTACATTCTTCGCTTTCTTTGTAAAAGCAGTTGCTCAAGCGCTTAAAGAATATCCACAAATCAACTCTATGTGGGCTGGAGACAAAATCGTTCGCAAGAAAGATATTAACTTAAATATCGCTGTTGCAACTGATGACGCGCTTTACACTCCAGTAATCAAAAACGCTGACGAAAAAACAATCAAAGGTATCGCTCGTGAAATCGGTGAACTAGCTGGTAAAGTACGCGCAGGAAAATTAACTGGCGCTGAAATGTCTGGTGGAACATTCACTGTAAACAATACGGGTTCATTCGGATCTGTTCAGTCTATGGGTATCATCAACCACCCTCAAGCTGCTATCCTGCAAGTTGAATCAATTGTTAAACGCCCAGTAGTTATGGACAACGGCATGATCGCTGTTCGTGACATGGTTAACCTTTGTATGTCTCTAGACCACCGCGTACTAGACGGACTTGTTTGCGGACAATTCCTACAACGCGTGAAGGAAATCCTAGAAAACACTTCTAAAGAAAATACTTCTGTATACTAATACAGAATTGTCGAAGCACCGCGTATAATGCGCGGTGTTTTTTTTTGTGGAATAAATCAGAGGTGTAAAATGAGTGTCAACTGACGCAAAATCAGCGAGGCGCAAAAAGAGTGCGAGCTGACGCAAAAAGGGTGCCAACTGACGCAAAAAAGAGAGAAGCGGCGCAAAAAGAGTGCGAACTTACGCAAAAAAACAGCGAGGCGCAAAAAGAATACGAACTGACGCAAAAAAGAGAAAAGCGACGCAAAAAGAGTGCGAACTGACGCAAAAAAACAGCGAGGCGCAAAAAGAATGCGAACTGACGCAAAAAAGAGAAAAGCGACGCAAAAGAAGTGCGAACTGACGCAAAAAAGAGAAATGAGACGCAAAAAGAATGCGAACTGACGCAAAAAAGAAACGGCGCCAAAAAAAATGCGCGCTCACCTAAAAAACACTTGGTAATTAGCTGATTTATTGCTATAATATAGCAAAAATAAAATGAGGAGGAAAATATGATCCACAAACCTCGAAAAAAGTCTCTCATGCTACTTAAACATGAATCGCTTGAAGCACGTCTCCCATCTTCCCATCCTAAAATTCCACAAATTACTTCCAATTTGAAAAAGTTGTCCCCAGGCTATAATGGCGAGAAATCGGTTGACTATTATTTAAGCTTTCTCGATTTTGAAGACTATCATATTTTTCACGATATACGCCTCCCGTTTCAAAATCATTACTTCCAAATCGATATAATCATCCTTACAAGCTATTTTATTCTTTTGCTAGAAATCAAAAACATCGCAGGCACTTTATATTTTGATCCTATTTTCAAGCAATTCATACGAAATAAAGATGGTATAGATACTGGTTTTCCTAATCCGCTTCTTCAAATGAAACTGCATAAAATACAGCTTCAAAGATGGTTAAATCACCATATAAATACCCCGATTTATACCTACCTTGTCATAAGCAATCCGCAAACGATTGTTCGAACATCAAAGGATAACGAAACGCTTAATCAAGCAGTCATCCATGCCAACTACCTTTTAGAAAAGATCGAGCAAATACGAAGAACGGACCCCGTCTTACCAGAATCCTCATTGCACAAGATATCAAAAAATCTCCTCGCTGAACATAAGGAATTAAACTATCCCATACTTGAAAAATATCATATTTCCCAAAATGAGCTGATTAGAGGGATAATTTTGCTGCCGCTGCAGTTTTTGTCCGGTTCAGAGAGTATATGGTACTTGGTATTGCCCAAGCTGCTCCTTCAGCAATGAAAATCTTCATCAATCTGCACTCAATGATTATTATCTATTAATTAATGAAAGAGCGATGAATAGACAAATTAGACAATTTTTACAGGTGAATTCTAGAACAGTCGTGCATCGGCTGTTAAAGGAGATGGAATATCCTTTAGTTGGTTTCAAGAAAAGTGCCTTCTATCAACTGTGCTATTCAGAAGTCAATTAATACTCGCCCCGCCTTACATATTGCGTGTTTTCCCTATGTATAATACAATTAATATAAGTTTAATTTTGAATTTTATTAATTTTACAAAGGGACTACGGATTAGGTGAGGGGAGGGAATCTGTCTATTAGTAGACAGCGACTTTATGACGTTAAATCAGATGATGAATGAAACGTTTAAGCAGCAAAGCGGACATGATTGGAAGAATAAAGCCGAAGAAACGTTAAAGGGAAAGTCGATTGACATATTATCAAGAGATACATATGAAAACATTAAATTGAAACCGCTTTACACGAAAGAGGATTTGCCGCAGTCAAGTATTTCACAAAACCCGGGCAGCGCCGATTTCAGAAGGGGGTTTAATGAGCTTGGCTATGTTGAAGACGATTGGAAGGTTGCGCAAAAGCTTACTGGCGGAGATCCTAAAATTTTGCGTGAGAAGCTTCTTTTATCTCTGGAAAAAGGACAGACAGCGCTTTCTTTTCACTTAGATGAACTTAGACCGGCAGAGCTTGCAAAAATTGTAGATGGCCTGCATGATTATCCACTTAGTCTGCATACCGATCAATCATTAAAGGAAATTTTTGATGTGATTGAGGATGCGAACTTTACAGGCTATATTGCAAAGGACCCGATTGCAGTATCAGCAAAAACGGGTGTGGCTGTAGATGAAGAATGGCTAGCAGCTATTACTGAAGCGGATAAAAAATTTCCAAAACTGAAAACGATTTTAGTAGACGCATCCGTTTATCATAATGGGGGTGCAAATGCGGTACAGGAATTAGCTATTTCGGTGGCTACAGGGGTCAATCATATTGAGCGCTTGCTCAACGACAAGGGCATGAACATTGAAACAATCCTTGATAAAATGGTTTTTAATTTTTCAATCGGCGCTAATTTCTTTATCGAAATTGCTAAGCTCCGCGCGGCAAGACTACTTTGGAATAAAGTAGCTGAAGCATATGGAATAGAAGAAAGCAATAGAAAAATGACGATTGCAGCAGAGACATCTCAATATACTAAGACGGTGTATGATCCATATGTCAATATGCTAAGAGCAGGCAATGAAGCATTTGCTGCTGTATTGGGCGGTATCCAATACTTGCATGTCTCCCCATATAACGCTCCTGAAGGAGAAGCATCCAATTTTTCAGATCGAGTGGCAAGAAATACACAGCTGATTTTAAGAGAAGAAGCGCATTTGAAAAAAATAGTCGATCCTGCTGGCGGATCTTATTATATAGAAAGCATTACGAATCAACTGGCAGAAAAAGCATGGAATTTATTCCTGCAGATTGATGAAAAAGGCGGAATGGTCGAGGTATTGAAGTCTGGCTGGATACAGGGCCAAATTGCAGATACTCGTCAAAAACGCGAAATTGACAGCTATTCAAGAAAACAAAGCATAATCGGTACAAATATTTATGCGAACTTGCAGGATAAACCATTAGAGAAAAAGGCACAATCAAATGTGAAGGCGGCAAACACAGCGTTTGAAGTCATTCCGCAATTGCGTTTATCAGAAGCATTTGAGAATTTGCGGCACAAGTCAGAAGCATTGCGGGAAAGAGGGCATAAAGTTGAAGCCGGACTGCTTTGTCTCGGTGAATTAAAAGCTCATAAGGCAAGAATGGACTTTGTTACAGGCTTCCTTGCACCAGGCGGTATCAACACGGCTAAAAGCGAAGGAGTTAGCGGATACGAAGAAGCTACTAGCTTTATTAAGGAAACTAATGTGAAACATTATTTTATTTGTGGATCAAATGAGCAGTATGACGACACAACCATTGGACTCGTAAAGTCCATCAAACAGGATCATCCGGAAGTAAAGCTGTATCTTGCCGGTCTTCCCGCAAAAGAAGAGCAAGTGAAGTGGGAACAGGCAGGCATTTCTGCTTTTATTCATATGAGAAGCAATTGTTACGAGACTCTTCTCTCCATACTAGCTGACTTGGAGGTAGAAAAATAATGGCAAGCAAACCTGATTTTTCAAAAGTGGTATTATTTGATGACCGCTCAAACGTGCAGGCTGAGGAAGCGAGCCAGCTCTCGTTTGAGACCAATGAGCAAATAGACGTTAAGCCACTGTATACAAATAAAGATTTGGAAGGAATGGAGCATTTAGATGATAAACCAGGTCTAGCTCCGTTTACGAGAGGTCCGTATCCTACCATGTATGTGAATCGTCCTTGGACAGTTCGGCAATACGCTGGTTTTTCAACTGCAGAGGAGAGCAATGCTTTTTATAGACGAAATCTGGCAATGGGGCAAAAAGGGCTTTCGGTTGCGTTTGATCTTGCCACTCATAGAGGCTATGATTCCGATCATCCACGTGTTGTTGGCGATGTTGGAAAAGCAGGAGTAGCGATTGATTCAATCTTAGATATGAAAACATTATTCGATGGCATTCCATTGGATCAAATGTCTGTTTCAATGACGATGAACGGTGCGGTGCTGCCGATTATGGCTTTTTATATCGTTACTGCAGAAGAGCAGGGCGTCACCCAGGAAAAGCTGTCTGGTACCATTCAAAACGATATTTTAAAAGAATATATGGTGCGTAATACGTATATTTACCCGCCTGAAATGTCAATGAAGATTATCGCGGATATATTTGAATACACTTCCAAATATATGCCAAAGTTCAACAGCATTAGTATTTCTGGCTATCATATGCAGGAAGCTGGAGCACCGGCCGATATCGAGCTTGCCTATACGTTAGCAGACGGCTTGGAATATGTAAGAACAGGCTTAAAAGCGGGAATTGACATTGATTCATTTGCGCCGCGTTTGTCATTTTTCTGGGCTATCGGCATGAATTACTTCATGGAAGTTGCGAAGATGCGTGCTGCCAGATTGATATGGGCAAAAATGATGAAAACATTCGATCCAAAAAACCCGAAAACAATGGCGTTGCGGACACATTCGCAAACCTCAGGCTGGAGCTTGACTGAACAGGATCCTTTCAATAATGTAACGAGAACATTAATAGAAGCGCACGCTGCTGCTATGGGACATACACAATCGCTGCATACAAATGCACTAGATGAGGCGATTGCACTTCCAACAGATTTCTCAGCGAGAATCGCAAGGAATACACAGCTGTTTTTACAAGAGGAGTCCGGTGTGACAAATGTAATCGATCCATGGGGCGGTTCTTATTATGTGGAATCTTTGACAAATAAACTAGTTGAAAGAGCATGGACTCATATTGAAGAAATAGAAGAGCTTGGCGGAATGGCAAAAGCAATTGAAACAGGCTTGCCAAAAATGAGAATTGAAGAAGCAGCTGCAAGAAGACAGGCGCAAATCGATTCAGGTAAAGAAACAATTATCGGTGTGAATAAATATCGTTTGGAACAGGAAGAACCAATCGAAATATTGGATATCGATAATACGGCCGTCCGAATAAAACAAATTAAAAAGCTGGAACAATTAAGAGCTGCGCGTGATGAAGATAAAGTGAAAGCAGCATTAATAGCTATTACAGCAGCAGCCGAAAAAGGAGAAGGCAATCTGCTTGAACTTGCTGTTCAAGCGGCACGTGTCAGAGCAACGCTTGGGGAGATTTCTGATGCGATTGAAATCGTTGCTAAACGTCATAAAGCAATGATTCGTTCAATTAGTGGAGTATACAGCGCTGCGTTTTCTAATGAAGAAGAAATTAATGAAGTGAAAGCAATGACAGATGAATTTTTAGAAAATGAAGGCAGAAGACCTCGTATTCTCATTGCTAAAATGGGTCAGGATGGGCATGACAGAGGTGCAAAAGTAATCTCTACTGCTTTTGCTGATTTAGGCTTTGATGTGGATATCGGACCGTTATTCCAAACACCGGAAGAAACGGCGATACAGGCAGTGGAAAACGATGTCCATGTAGTAGGCTTCAGTTCTCTGGCAGCGGGACATAAAACCCTTCTGCCGCAGCTAATCGAAGAGCTGAAAAAGCTGGGAAGAGAAGATATTCTTGTTGTCATCGGCGGAGTCATCCCAGCGCAGGATTATAGTTTCCTTACAGAAAATGGGGCAGCTGCAATCTTTGGGCCAGGAACAGTTATCCCCGTAGCAGCGCAAAAGGTAGTGCGTGAAATTTATAGCAAATTAGGATATGAGGAAGTGGCTAAATAAATGGCCTCCTTTAAAAAACCTGAATGGCATCAAAATGAACGAAATAGTAATGATTTTACTACTTCTGTTGTGAGCGGTGTTCATTCAGAGCCTTATGTTCCTAAAGTCAATAAAGGACGCTTTCAAAAGAAGGAGAGGCAAGGCCCAAATATTGAGGAACTGGAAAAGGAGCTGCTCCAAGGGAATCGCAGTGCATTAGCGCGCTCAATCACATTAATAGAGAGCAATGCCGAGCATCATTTTAGGCCAGCACAGGAGCTATTGCAAAATCTGCTCTCTTATTCCGGCAATTCGATAAGAATTGGAATTACAGGTGTACCTGGTGCAGGAAAAAGCACTTTTATCGAAGCGTTTGGGACGTATCTTTGCGACGATTTAGGCTTAAATGTTGCTGTACTGGCTGTCGATCCAAGTTCAAGCTTGAGCGGAGGCAGCATTCTTGGCGATAAAACAAGAATGGAACAGCTTTCTAGAAATCCTAAAGCATTTATTCGTCCCTCCCCTTCATCAGGAAAACTTGGCGGTGTCCATCGTAAAACGAGAGAAACAATGGTGCTTTGTGAAGCGGCTGGCTTTGATGTTATTTTAGTTGAAACCGTCGGTGTCGGACAAAGCGAAGTCATTGTTCGAGATATGGTTGATTTCTTTATGCTGCTCGTATTAACAGGAGCCGGAGATGAACTGCAAGGGATGAAAAAAGGAATTATGGAATTAACAGATACTGTGATTGTGAATAAAGCAGATGGCGCAAATAAGCGGGCTGCTTTAAAGACAAAGGCAGAGTATGATAAAATCCTCCACTTCCTGCAGCCGGCAACAAAGGGATGGGTTTCAAGAGCCTACACCTGTTCCTCTGTAAATAATGAGGGCATTGATCATATATGGAACGTCATTGAAGAATTCTCTGATGTGACTAAAAAATCAGGAGTATTTGAACATAGAAGAAGAGAACAGACGAAGGAATGGATATATTCAATGATTATCGACCAATTGCAGTTTAGTTTTTTTGGGCAGCCTGAAATAAAAGAATTGCTGCCTAAAGTAGAAAATGATGTGATTGCCGGCAATCGAACGGTTACTTCAGCTGTAGAGCAACTTTTTAGCATTTATTCGAAGCAATAAAAAAGATAAGCTGCCCAATATTGGGCAGCTTATTGTCTATTATAATAGCCTGTTTGTCTAAGCAGGCACACCCAGGGGGAGAGGGTTATATTTAAATAATACCCAAACCTTCATAACTTAAACGCTCAAAAAAAAGTTTTCTTCACTGTAAAAATTGATTTCTAATTGGTATGATAGAAGCATACGTATTTTACAACAAAGGCGTAACTGTTATAGGATGAATTCCTATGAAATAAAAGGAGGAATAAACATGAATATGGATTTTAACCTGTTTATGAACGATGTTGTTCAGCAAGCACGAAAAGAAATCGTATCTGCAGGATATACAGAACTAACAACAGCGGAAGATGTAAAAGAAGCATTAGCGAAAAAAGGTACAACATTAGTGATGGTCAACTCAGTATGCGGCTGTGCTGGAGGAATTGCCCGTCCTGCGGCAGCTCATTCGCTGCATTATGATAAGCGTCCTGATCATTTAGTAACAGTTTTTGCAGGTCAGGATAAGGAAGCAACAGCAGAAGCTCGTTCCTTCTTTACAGGATATCCACCATCCTCTCCTTCCTTTGCATTACTAAAAGATGGAGAGATTATCACAATGGTTGAACGCCATGACATTGAAGGTCATGAGCCGATGGCTGTCGTACAAAAGCTTCAGCAATCATTTGAAGAGCATTGCGAAGAAATTTAATAGATTAGACCGAAAGTCATGTTAAAGAAGTCTCCAATTTTTTTGGAGACTTTTTTTTGATATTTACATAAGTTTCCTATATAATTAGTATTATTTGAAAAATCAAACGTTTTTGTCGATTTAAATTATGTAAATATAATATTGCATAATCAATGAAATGTGTTAAAATACAACTAGATGAATAAATATTAATCAACGAAATAGAGAAAATAATTTTAATAATATAAGATTTTTAGGAGGAGAAGGTATGAAAAAGAAGTGGTTCTCTTTAGCAGCAGTATTTGTTCTGCTTGCAGGTTTTCTTGCTGCATGTGGGACAAGCGATAGTGCAAACGGTTCAGGTGAAGGGGAAGAAGGCAAGAAAAAATTAATTATGGGTACTTCAGCGGACTATCCGCCGTTTGAATATATTGATACAGCAAAAAGCGATGAAATCATAGGCGTTGATATTGATATTGCTAAAGCTGTAACTGAGAAGCTTGGCTACGAATTTGAAGTAAGAGATATGGATTTCGGCGGATTAATTCAAGCGCTTCAATCTGGACAGGTTGACTTTGTTTTATCAGCAATGTCAGCAACTGAAGATAGAAAGAAAAATGTTGATTTCAGTGAAATCTATTATACTTCTAAACATATGATTGTTTCTAAAAAAGGCAGCGACATTACATCATTAGAGGACCTTGAAGGAAAAACTGTCGGTGTTCAGCTTGGATCAATTCAGGAAACAAAGGCGAAAGATTTAACGGAAGAAGTGGATATGAAAGTAGAAAACCGCAATCGTATCCCTGAACTAATCCAGGAAATTAAGGCTGGCCGTTTTGATGCAGCCATCATTGAAGATACTGTCGCACAAGGCTTCTTTGAAAAAGATAAAGAGCTTGAAGGCTTTACAGTTGAAGATGCTGACGGCGGATATGCGATTGCATTGCCGAAGGACAGTGAGTTAACGGAGGAATTCAATAAGGCCCTTCAAGAAATGATTGACAACGGCGAGCTGGACGAAATCATAACTAAATGGTTCTCCGGCGAGTAAATATAATGACAGGCGTTCAGAAGAATTTTCTTCTGGACGTCTTTTCCCTTAATCAATTCATTAACTATTACGGGCATTCCCGATTCAAAGAGTTAAGGGAGATAAAAATAATTTTGAGAGGAATTGCATGACAATGAACTTAGATTTTACTTCGGTCCTCCCTTCTCTGCCCTTCATATTAAAAGGTATTGGTGTAACGCTGCAAATTGTATGTCTGGCAGGTATATTAGGGTTTTTGCTTGGTGTCATTTTATCCTTATGTAAGATTAGCTCGATAAAGGTGCTAAACTGGCTTGCAGATGCTTATACTTCCATCTTCCGTGGAACACCTTTAATACTACAATTAATGATTATTTATTTTGGTTCGCCACAGATTTTTGGCTATCAAATTGAACCGATAGTAGCTGCAGTAGCAGCATTTGCGCTAAATTCTGCTGCCTACATCTCAGAAATAATCCGCGCTGGGATATTAGCGGTAGATAAGGGACAAAAAGAAGCAGCAATGGCACTCGGTGTTCCATATCGTCCAACTATGTTAAATATTATCCTCCCTCAGGCGATGAAAAATATTTTGCCAGCATTAATGAATGAATTCATCACATTGACGAAGGAATCAGCATTAGTGACTACAATCGGTGTAATGGATGTGATGCGCAGAGCTTACCAAGTAGGAGCCGATCAATTTAAATTTTTTGAACCGCTGCTTTTAGCCGGTATTATTTATTACATCATGGTAACGGTACTAACATTATTAGGTAAAGTGATCGAAAGGAGGTTGAGAACAAGTGATTAAAATTAGCAATCTCCACAAATCATTTGGAAGCAATGAAGTGTTAAAGGGAATAACAACGACAATTAATGACGGAGAAGTAGTGGCCATCATCGGTCCATCAGGTTCAGGAAAGTCCACTTTCCTTCGCTGCATTAATAAGCTTGAAGAACCAACGAGCGGTCACATCCTCATTAATGAACACGATATTACAAATAAAAAAACAGATATTATGAAGGTAAGGCAAAATGTAGGAATGGTGTTTCAGCATTTCCACTTATTTCCGCATAAGACAGTGATGGAAAACTTGACTTACGCCCCTATGAAAGTAAAAGGCCTTTCAAAGCAGGAAGCAGAAAAAGTTGGCATGGACCTGTTGGAAAAGGTTGGACTGGCTGTGAAAGCAAATGAGTATCCGAATAAATTATCAGGTGGCCAAAAACAGCGTGTGGCAATCGCACGTGCACTTGCAATGGAGCCGGAAGTCATGCTGTTTGATGAACCAACTTCCGCCCTCGACCCTGAGATGGTAAAGGAAGTGCTGGATGTAATGAAAAATTTGGCGCATACAGGCATGACAATGGCTATCGTGACGCATGAGATGGGATTTGCGCGTGAAGTAGCTGATCGTGTGCTGTTTTTAGATGGAGGCGTACTTGTCGAGGATGCACCGCCAAAACAATTTTTTACCGAGCCAAAATCGATGCGTGCGAAAGATTTCTTGCAAAAAATGCTCTAAAAGAGATATCCTATTAAAGATGATCATACAATTGATCATCTTTTCTTTATTTTTCCTGAAAAAATATGAAAGCAATCCCCATATTTTTTATCATATTGTCGAAACCTTTATAAGACTCTATGGAGGTTAAAAGAGAAGGATTTGAAAGCACTGAATTTTTTTCGATATAAAATCAGAATACAAATATGCACGAATATAGACATTCATGAGGAGCAAATGCATGAAATTTAGAATTGGCTACCGTACAGTAAAAACAGCATTAGGTGCTTCGATCGCTATAATGATTGCACAGATGGCTGGATTGGATAATTATGTTTCAGCAGGAATACTAACGATTCTATGTGTGAAAGTGACGAAAAAAGATTCATTAAGAGCATCGTGGGACCGAATATTTGCCTGTATCCTTGCGCTTATTATCGCTTCGTTGCTTTTTGAGTTGCTCGCCTACCACCCGCTAATTATTGGCCTAGTGCTGCTGCTATTTATTCCAACAGCAGTTATGCTTAAAGCGAGCGATGGCATTGTAACGAGCGCTGTTATCATCATTCATATTTATGCAGCGGAGCAAGTAACTGCAGAACTGATTGTCAATGAATTAGGCATCATTCTTATTGGGGTGGGCGTAGCATTACTTGCCAATCTTTACATGCCTAGTCTGGATATAAAGCTGAAGGAATATCAAGTGGAGATCGAACAGAACTTTAAAAGAATGTTTGATGAAATCGTTATTTATTTGCGCACAAATGAAAGCAATTGGGATGGGCGTGAAATTACTGAAACGTATACATTAATCGAAGAAGCGAAAGCATTGGCTTTTAGAGAAGTGGAAAATCATGTATTGCGAAATGAAAGCTTATATTACAGCTACTTCAAAATGAGAGAAAAACAATTTGAAATCATTGAGCACGTTCTTCCTATTGTGACATCCATTGATCAATATGTTGAGCAGGCTGAGACAATTGCTGACTTTATTGAAGAGCTGTCAGAAAATATTCACCCGGGAAATACTGCCAGTATTTTCATTAATAAATTACATGATATGAGGGCTGAGTTTGCTAAAATGGAGCTGCCAAAAACTCGTGAGGAGTTTGAAGCGCGTGCAGACCTCCTTTATTTCACAAAGGAAATGGAAGAATATTTAATTATAAAAAGCAAATTTGCTGGCCTTAAGGGCAGCCGCAAAATGAATCAAACAAAGGCAGCTGGAGAACAATAAAAGTAAAAAACAAGAGAGGTGTGATTTTTTGCTTCAACTTGTTTATTCACTTTTCATTGCATTTACCCTATCACCGCTATGGCCGCTTGGACAAAATCCTCTACCTGGAGATCCGTTTATTATCGTCAATAAAACAAGTAATGAGGTTGCCTTTATTGATGATAATCAAGTGCAAACGGTTCTGCCGGCTGCGACAGGAAAAGAAGAGAAACTGACGCCTGAGGGACTGTTTACTTTCACAGTGAAAGCGAAGGAGCCTTATTATCGCAAAAAAGAAATAAAAGGCGGCGATCCTGCAAATCCGTTAGGCACTCGCTGGCTCGGATTTGATGCATTAAATACAGATGGAAGAATCTACGGGATTCACGGCACAAATAACCCTGAATCAATTGGCAAATATGTATCAAATGGCTGCATTAGGCTGCAAAATGCAGCGGTTGAATCGCTGTTTGACAAGGTGCCGATTGGCTCAAAAATATTAATCACGTCAACCGAAAAGAGCTTTGAACAATTGGGCAAGGACTACGGCGCAATAAAGTAAAAATGGTGACAGATAAAATAAAAAGGACAGCTCAGCATTCTCTATCGAGAAGAGTGCTGAGCTGTCCTTTTTTTCATACGAGCCAAATATATTAGAACAGCATCGTTAATCCCATGAGTAAAGTAGATGCGAGCATGACAAAAATCATTAAATAGACAACAATTTTAATTGCTTTTTTTGACAAATGATTTCACCCTTTCTATGAAAAACTCTTCACTCTATTTTACTAGGAAAAATAAAAATGAACAACCGCTCGCAATTAGATTAAGGACATTCGACAGATTAAGAGATTATTATTATAATTAAATATAGTCAGAAAATATGCGATTTTTTGCAAGTTTAAAGGGGGAGAATCATGATAAAGAAAATTGATCATATTGGCATTGCGGTAAAATCCTTGGATGAGGCCTTACCCTTTTACACGGACATCTTACAGCTTCCTTTACTAGGCATTGAAGAAGTGAAAAGCGAAGGAATCAAGGTCGCTTTTTTAAAGGCTGGCGAAACAAAACTTGAACTGCTCGAGCCGCAAAATGATGAAAGCGCTGTAGCAAAGTTCATTGAGAAACGCGGGGAAGGCCTTCATCATGTAGCACTAGGTGTCGATTCTATCCAAGCTCGCATTGATGACATGAAAATGCACGGCATTAGAATGATTCAAGATGAACCCAAAATTGGAGCTGGTGGGGCACATGTTGCCTTTATGCATCCAAAATCTACTGGAAGTGTCTTATATGAACTTTGTGAAAAGAAAGGAATGAAGTAAATATGGCAGACATCTATGAGAAAATTAATGAACTTTATGACCGCCGCAGGGAAGTCGAGCTTGGCGGAGGAGATGAAAGAATCGAAAAGCAGCATGAGAAGGGAAAGCTGACTGCGAGAGAGCGGATTGATTTGCTAGTTGATCCAGGCAGCTTTGTAGAGTTGAACCCTTTTATCGAACACCGCAGCACAGATTTTGGTCTAGAACAGCAAAAGGGTCCTGGTGACGGAGTCGTAACAGGATACGGGAAAGTAAATGGCCGTCCAATTTTCTTGTTTTCACAGGATTTTACAGTATTCGGCGGAGCGCTCGGTGAGATGCATGCGAAGAAAATAGTGAATGTTATGGATTTAGCGGCTGAAAACGGTGCGCCATTTATCGGGCTCAATGATTCTGGCGGAGCAAGAATCCAGGAAGGCGTTGTTTCTTTAGATGGCTATGGCCATATTTTTTATCGCAACTCGATTTATTCAGGTGTTATTCCGCAAATCTCAGTCATCATGGGCCCTTGTGCCGGCGGTGCCGTATATTCTCCTGCAATCACTGATTTTGTTTTTATGGTAGAAAAAACGAGCCAAATGTTTATTACAGGGCCGAAGGTTATCGAAACGGTAACAGGCGAAAAGATTACAGCTGAAGATTTAGGCGGAGCGAAAGTACATAATACAATTAGCGGGAATGCCCATTTTAAAGGAGAAACAGAAGAAGAAGTCATTGCACAAGTGCGTCATCTGTTAAGCTATTTGCCGCAAAATAATGAAGAGAAGCCGCCGATAGCCGATGTGGACGAAAACGATGACTATCGTCCAGACTTAACTGATATTATTCCATTTGATGCGATTCGGCCTTATGATGTCCGCAAAGTAATCGATCAAGTAGTCGATCAAGATTCATTTATGGAAGTCCAGCCTGATTTTGCTAAAAATATCGTCGTCGGTCTTGCGCGCGTGAAAGGGGAATCAGTCGGACTCGTTTGCAACCAGCCTAAAGTAATGGCGGGGGGCCTTGATATTGATTCTTCGGATAAAGCCGCCAGATTTATCCGCTTCTGTGATTCATTTAATATCCCTTTAATCACGTTTGAGGACGTAACTGGTTTCTTCCCTGGAATTAAACAAGAGCATGGCGGGATTATTCGCCACGGCGCAAAGATTCTCTACGCTTATTCAGAAGCAACAGTCCCTAAGCTGACTGTTATATTACGAAAGGCATTTGGTGGAGCTTATGTGGCATTAAACAGTAAGTCAATTGGAGCGGATTTAGTGTTTGCATGGCCGAATGCAGAAGTCGCTGTCATGGGTCCACAAGGTGCTGCCAATATCATTTTTGCTAAAGAAATTGCTGGCAGTGAAGACCCAGAGGCAACAAGAGCACAAAAAATAGAGGAATACCGTGAAAAGTTTGCTAATCCATACGTAGCCGCAAGCAGAGGAATGGTGGATGATGTGATTGATCCGCGCGAAACAAGAATTAAAATCATCCAAGCACTAGAAATGCTAAGAAATAAAAAGGAATCTCGTCCTTATAAAAAACATGGAAATATTCCTTTATAAAGTGTAAGAGTGAGCGCTGACTCAAAGTTGATCGATTATGCATATACGGGGCAGCTACAACAACTGTTTTAAGGCAACGGGATTTTCCCGTGAATCTGCCGTGAAAATCTCATTTGCTGATAAAAACGCTTAGGAGTATACTTATATTGATAAGCGGATATCTAGTAACTGATATGTTTCAAGATTTTCCATAAAGTTGGGGGTTTATAATTAATGATTAACGAGGAAAGATTATTAAACGAATTTCTAGAGCTTGTACAAATTGATTCGGAAACAAAATTTGAAACACAAATTGCAAAGGTGTTAAAGAAGAAATTTCGTGATCTAGGTGTAGAAGTGTATGAGGACGATACAACTGCAGTGACTGGACATGGTGCAGGCAACTTAATTTGCACCCTTCAAGCAACAAAAGAAGGTGTCGACCCGATCTACTTCACTTCACATATGGATACAGTTGTGCCAGGCAACGGCGTAAAACCGTCAATTAAAGATGGATATGTTGTTACAGATGGCACAACGATATTAGGGGCAGATGATAAAACTGGACTGGCGGTTATGCTTGAAATCGTGAAGGTTTTAAAAGAGCAAAACATCGCTCACGGCACAATCCAGTTTGTGATAACGGTAGGTGAAGAATCTGGTTTACTTGGTGCAAAAGCATTGGATCCTTCATTAATGAAAGCTAAATTCGGCTATGCGCTTGATAGTGATGGAAAAGTTGGCAATATTATCGTTGCTGCACCTACACAAGCAAAAGTGAGAGCGACAATTATTGGAAAAACTGCCCATGCTGGTGTTGCACCTGAAAAAGGAATTTCTGCGATTACGATGGCATCAAAAGCGATTTCCAGAATGCCATTAGGGCGTATTGATGAAGAAACGACTGCGAATATTGGCCGTTTCGAAGGCGGTAAGCAAACGAATATCGTTTGCGATCATGTTGATGTGCTGGCGGAAGCTCGTTCACTTATTACAGAAAAAATGGAAGCACAAGTGGCAAAAATGAAAGACGCTTTTGAAAGTGCTGCTGAAGAAATGGGCGGCCGTGCAGAAGTTGAGATTGAAGTGATGTATCCTGGCTTTAAATTTGGCGAAGGTGACCATGTGGTGGAAATTGCAAAGAAAGCTGCAGCAAAAATCGGCAGACCTTCAGAGTTGCTTCATAGCGGCGGCGGGAGCGATGCGAACGTCATCGCCGGATTTGATATCCCAACAGTAAACTTAGCTGTAGGATATGAAGAAATTCACACAACAAATGAGCGCATGCCAATCGAAGAGCTGAATAAGCTTGCAGAAATGGTTATTGCAATCATTGAAGAAGTGGCTGAATAATTAATAACACTATGAGGCAGCCTTGAAAGGCTGCCTCAAAATTTTGAGATAAGCTGGACTCCCTGCGGTAATAGTGAGGCACTAAAGGTCAAGAGCGTGATGCAATTGTGCACTGGGTCCGGTTTGTACTGGACTCCGTTCTTTAATTTGTTATGATATAGTTGCTTAACTTTTCTTCAAACTACTCTACATTTTCAAATGCTCTTAAATATAGCCATTTTGAAAGAGTTTTCTAGTGACACTCATTCCGCGATTTTAAGTTTAAATGGACTCAAATTGAGTACAGTGAACTAAAAAACGGTCATAGATTGAGAAACTGGAACCGACATGGGGCGGAGGTAGGCAAAAAGTGGTCATAGTTTGTATAACTGGAACCGAAATGAGTGCAGTCCAGCCAAAAACGGTCATAGATTGCATAACTGGAACCGAAATAGGTTGCAGTCCAGTCAAAAACGGTCATAGATTGCATAACTGGAACCAAAATAGGTTGCAGTCCAGTCAAAAACGGTCATAGATTGTATAACTGGAACCGAAATAGAGTGCAGCCAAGCCAAAAATGGTCATGATAGAGAAACTGGAATCAAAATAGGGTGCAGTCATTCAAAAACGGTCATAGATTGCATAACTGGAACCGAAATAGAGTACAGCCAAGCCAATAATGGTCATAGATAGAGAAACTGGAACCGAAATAAAGTACAGCCAAGCCCCAAAATATTCTTTCGATATAACCGTCCCCAATAATAGAATAAATATGTTCGTCCTTTTCATAGAAAACTCCAATCATTTGATTTTCCAATAATTAGAACTGGATTCAGCTACAAAACGGCTCGACGCTCGAACCGTTTAGTTAGCTCGTGAAATCCCAAACCGTTCATTTTTATTTAAAATGAGTATCTCTGCAGGTTTAAGGAAGTTTTGAGAGGCGCTCCTATCACTATAAAAAGTATAGGTATAAATACCTATTTAGTATTCTAGTTGATTAAGTGAAACTATGATATATTTCTACTATAAGCGAACGTTTTGAAAGGGGATTTTTACATGAAGGAAAGCGGTAAATATATTGTTTTTCGTGTTAATAATGAAGAGTATGCGATAGACATCGACAGAGTGATTGCGATTGAAAGAGTTGAGAATATTTCACCTGTTCCGCATCTGCCAAGCTATGTGAAAGGAATTACCTTATCGCGCGGCCATCTTGTACCTGTTCTTGATATTAAAGATATCTTTTATCATCAATCACTTGCGATAGAAGATGAGGTACGTACTTTAGTTTTACAAGGAGAAGGCTTTGAATACGGCTTGCTTGTCGCGGATACGAAGGAAATCATTGAAATTTCCTCTAATCAAATTGAGAAAATAGATCTATTAGCCCACTTTGAATTATCGTATATGGCTGGGGTAGCAAATCTGAATGCGAGATTAATTACAGTCATTGATACTGCTGCGTTCATTCGCACACTTGAGGGGATGGAAGAAATAGACTCATACATAAATGAATTAAAACAAGAGCAGCAGGCAACTTAAACTATTTTTATTTGGTATAATAACGGTAAACAACAAACAGGGAAGTGTGCTTTGTATGAAGCAAATGTATCCTAAAAATGGCAGAGTGATTTTGCATGTTGATATGAATAGTTTCTATGCTTCTGTAGAAATGGCTTATGATCCTTCATTAAGGGGAAAGCCGCTTGCTATCGCCGGCAATCCCGAGGAAAGAAGGGGAATCATCGTTACTTGCAGCTATGAAGCTAGAAAATTTGGGGTAAAAACCACAATGCCATTATGGGAAGCAAAAAAGCTTTGTCCCCAGCTAATCATTATGCGGCCAAACTTTGAGCGATATAGGGCTGCATCAATAGGAATGTTTGAAATTCTTGGGAATTATTCTGATCTTGTTGAACCTGTCTCAATTGATGAGGGCTATATGGATATAACGAATAGCTATGCTCATGGGTCGCCGATAGAAATTGCAGAAATGATTCAAAGAAGAGTAATCGAGCAGCTTGACCTGCCATGCAGCATCGGTGTAGCACCAAATAAATTTTTAGCGAAAATGGCCTCTGATATGAAAAAGCCAATGGGCATTACCATATTGAGGAAGCGAGATGTGCCAGCTATATTGTGGCCGCTGGATGTAGAAGAAATGCATGGAGTAGGCAAAAAGACAGGTGAAAAGCTGAGAAGCTTAAACATAAAAACAATTGGCGAGCTCGCCAAAGCGAATGATATGACACTTAAAATGGCACTTGGCATTAACGGGAAGCGCTTGAAGGATAAAGCAAATGGCGAAGATAACCGTCCAGTTGATCCGGAGGCAGCGGAAGAGTTTAAAAGCGTCGGCAACTCTACGACATTGCCGCGGGATATTAGCAACCAAAAAGAGCTTCATAAAGTATTGAAAGAGTTAGCAGAGAAGGTCTCCATCCGGCTAAAAAGAAAAAAAGTTCTCGCAACAGGCGTAAGTATTACCATTCGTTACAAAGATCGCAAAACAATTACACGCAGCAAAAAAATAAACAATCCGATACAAGCCACTGAGGAAATTTTCACCGTCAGCAAGCAGTTGTTCCAAAAGCATTGGAATGGAAATTCAGTCCGGCTGCTCGGTGTAACAGGAACCGATTTAGTTGAACAGGGCCATGCTGTAAAGCAGTTAAACCTATTCAATTTCGAAAAGGAAGCAAAGAAGGAGCCGCTTTATCATACGCTGGAAAAATTAAGAGAAAAATACGGCAGTAAAATCATCGAAAACGCGGCCGCGCTTTCCGACATCCAAAAGAAACAGGCAAACATTGGCACAAGCACAAGCTTTAACAAGGACTTCCTGCAAATAAATAGAAACAACGACAAGGAATAGAGTAAGCGCTTGATAACCGTCATGTGCTTACTCTATTTTTATCTGGATTTTCAAATAAAAGCTATGCTTGACCAATGAAATTCCGATATTGCCCAACGTAGAATGAAGGCAGTATTGATCTGTTTCAGGAAAGAAAAACCTTACTACAAATGGAATATAGTAAGGTTCATCCGTCAGGGCTTTAATTTTCAACTTTCCGATTCATCACATGAATCAGGGATTTTTTTATCTTTAATTAATTGTAAAAGAAGCTCGTAAAACTGATTGCGTTGTTCTACAGAGAGATTCTCTAAAACGTTGTCTGCTACTTTATTTTGATAAGAGAGTATTTCCTCAAGATGGGCTTGAGCGAGCTCAGTAAGTTGAATCAGTATAGCTCTTCGATCGGTAGGATCAGGAATACGAATAAGAAGTTTTTCGTGCTCAAGAGCATCTACAAAATCGGTAACTGTACGTGCTTTTACACCTAATTTAGCAGCCAGCTCATTCATCCTGATTTTACCGTTTTCAGCAACAACTGATAGAACGCGTAATCTAGGGCCCGTTATTTGAAAGGGTGTATTAAAAGCTGTCAACTGTGATTGAAATTCTCTTTGAATGTAATTGCTGGATCTCATTAAAATATGAATAATGTCTATCGCAAGTGGGTTGTTTGAGTCCATTATTTTAAATACCTCCTTGACATATACCTATAAATTATATATTCTCATTTCTGTGAGCAACCTCATTATATTATTGACTCACAATAAATATTTTAAATCTACGGATTGTAGAATATAAAATTGGAGAGAGGTGTTCAGGATGAAATTAAAATAGTTGTTTATAGTTGTTAAAAATAATCATTTACGGGGGAGACCATATGTATATTGTATCATTAGTACTTCAGCTTTTATTAATTTTTGCATTTTTCTTTTCAGGTTTAGGTAAAATTAAGGGGGCGCAAATGCAAGTAGAAACCTTTGCTTACTTAAGATTGCCTCAATGGTTCCGAGTAGTAACCGGCTGGATTGCCTTAATAGGAGTAGCTGGATTAATCATTGGCTTCTGGAATAAAGGAATACTTACGCTGTCAGCATTATGGCTTGCATGCATTATGTTAGGAGCAATCATGTTCCATATTCGTTCTAAAGATCCGATTAATAAAATGATGCCAGCTGCGATTCTTATGGCTTTTGCTTTAATTCTTGCGGGCATACAATTAACTTAACTATGAAAAAGTTATTTAAAACCATCTTTTTTGTTACTTAATGAAGTTTGTAACTTGACTATATGAAAAATAATGAGTATCCTCAGTATTATAAAATACTGAGGATACTCATTATGAGAATACTCTTTATGAGTGCGAAATGAAAAGGGGTTAAGTTTATGACAGATACATCATCGAAGAATGCAAATAAATTGTTAAGAGTTCTAGTTGTCACGCTCATTTTCTCAGTTATGAACGGGACAATGTTTAATGTCGCTCTCCCTGAAATAGGCAATGAGTTCACTTTAGTTCCATCACAGGTCAGTTGGATCATGACCAGTTACATGGTTGTCTATGCAATCGGTTCTATCGTTATGGGGAAATTAGCGGATAAATACCGGCTGAAAGATTTACTGACATATGGGTTAATTGTTTTTGCTCTTGGTTCATTGCTTGGATTATTAGCTACGGAATATTGGCTCATCATTTTAGGGCGTGTAATCCAAGCAGCAGGAGCTTCTGTTCTGCCTGCAACGGCAATGATCATACCAGTTCGTTATTTTGCTCCTGAGCAGAGGGGACGCGCACTTGGAACTTCTGCAATTGGACTGGCCCTTGGCAATGCTTTAGGACCTGTAGTAGCAGGATTAATCACTAGCTTTGGCAGCTGGAGACTGATGTTTGTTATTTCCTTGCTACCGCTTTTGACCTTACCTTTCTTTCGGATGTATTTAGACAACACAAGAGGGAAAACAGGTCGTATAGATATTCTTGGCGGGCTGCTATTAGCTGTATCGGTTTCATCGTTTTTACTTGCAATTGTGCAATTGAACGCTTGGCTATTCCTTGCAGCGCTTGTATTTTTGGCTGTTTTCATCATTCATATTAACAAAGCGAAAGAACCATTTATTAATCCAAGTCTATTTGGAAATAAAAAATTCACAATCGGATTAATGCTGGCATTTATGACGACAGCAATGAGCTTTAGCATGACATTCATGACTCCACAATTTTTAGCCGCACTGAATGCCTTATCCCCTGCGAGCATTGGTTTTGTGTTAGTACCAGCTGCCGTTGCGGCAGCTATCATGGGCAGAAAGGGTGGAAGGTTGGCTGACACGCGCGGAAATACGACACTTGTCTTTGTTGCTTCTATTTTAATTTGCCTCTCCTTCTTTCTACTGTCGACCTTTATTGGGGCCTCTGCCTATATTATTGCCTTCATCCTAATATTAGGCAATGTTGGGCAGACTTTTATGCAGATATCGATGTCGAATAGTATTTCGAGAACATTAGCAAAAGAAGAAACTGGTGTAGGCATGGGAATGCTATCGATGATCAATTTTATCTCTGGTGCGTTTGCAATGAGTGTGGTAGGAAAGCTGCTAGATAAGGGCACAACTACGCTACAATTGAACCCTTTCATTACAAATCATGCTGCTCATATATACAGTAATATTTTTATTATTATGTCCTTTCTTATTATTTTTGTATTTTTAGTTTATCGGTATCAGTTTGACAAGCGGAATGCCAATAATGAAGTGAAAAAACTAAATAATAGTCTATAAAATAACTTGAAAGGAGGTTATTTATGAATCCTCCAGCTTCGGCATTTTCAGCGCATTCGGATGATAGTAGAAAAGATGTAAAAAAGCTTCCAATCATCATATCCTTGTTGATTGGAAGCTTTTTTTCTATGTTAGCCTGCATGTTTACAGATTTATTATAATTGGGTTTATCTCACTTTTTTTATTTGTCGTACGTCAATTAAAATTGAAAGAGCCATTTTATCCACTAGTTGCGTTCTTCATAAATATTATGGCATCTTGGCAACGCAATTTCTTAGAGCAATCTACTAATCCAACTGATCCCGCACAAATATCTGATGCAATGGTGTCAGGTATACACAACGTTATGATAGGTTTTTGGTTTTGCCATAATCGCATTTATTTTGTCTCTGTTTATTAAACGCTCTCAAATTACAAAAGACCGATTCAATAGCAATCTTTTTTAGTATTTTTTGCCAACGTGTTATGATCAAAATATAGTCATTAAAAATGGAAAGGAATGATAGAATGAGCAAGCCAGAAATGTATATTAGCTTAGTTGTTGGCCCGAATTGCGAAATCGAATCATATGCATTAAGGTCAACACTTGAATATTTTGGTGCAAGGGTGACAGTCCATTGGATTGGAAGACCAAATGATCTAATTGATGTGCTGTCAGGCGAAGATCGCGATGCTAAAGTTGATTATCTAATTCTAAACTTTCATGGAGATGAAGGAAGGTTTTGTTTGCCTGAGCTTGGCGAGGAGATTTATGAACCTGACGAGCCAAGAGGAGAGTTTTTTGATGAAGGAGACGTCATTCGCTTTGCAAAACTAAAAAGCATGAAAGTCATATCAACAGGTTGTACATTAGGAATAGAATCCACCGCAGCTGCATTTTTAAAATGCGGATGTCACTCCTATATGGGCCCGAATGATTATATTGACGGTAATTCTAATTTGATTTTTCTTATAAATTTTATGTATGAAATGATAAATAATCATAAAAGCCAGCAGGAAGCGTTTGAAAGTGCAAGGTCAATTGATGAAGAAACGATGATGTATCAACTTTATTTATCATAAGTTAAAACAATAATTTTAGGGGAATCAAATTGATTGAAAACAAGGGATTAAAGGTTAGAAAGATGAATGATAATGATCAGCATCTATTGGTAAAATGGCTCTCAGATTCATCAGTTCTTGAATATTATGAAGGTCGAGACAACGCCTTTGATTTAAATAAAGTTAATAATGTATTTTTTGATTGTGAAGAGGATGAAGTAAAATGCATCGTAGAGTTTGAAAGTAAACCTATTGGATATGTGCAGTATTACAAGATAGATAAAATCACAAAAGAAAATTTTGGTTATAGTTTTGGTAATATATATGGAATCGATCAATTTATAGGTGAAACTGAATATTGGAATAGAGGAGTTGGAACCTTGCTAGTCTCATCGGTTGTTTCGTTCTTATATGAGCATGAGAAAGCGGATAAGGTAATTATGGACCCTCAAGTACGTAATTTAAGAGCATTAAGGTGCTACGAGAAGTGCGGCTTTAAAAAAGTGAAAATCCTCCCTAAACATGAACTTCATGAAGGTGAATATCGAGATTGTTGGCTGATTGAACATACAAGGGATTAGCGCCAATAACCAGTGAAATAGAGACAGGGAATTCATGGTTAATTGTAGACCTAATTGCTAGTTGAGGGAAAAGAAAAATCTTTGTTAAAAGGGATAATTAGGAATATTGTGCCAGTTACCAAGGTTGAAGAGGTCTATTTTTTAGTCCTAGCTAAGTAGACCTCTTAGTATTAAAATATGATAGTAAATACCAAATAAGAAAACCAACTATTAATCCCGGCAAAACAAATAACATCGGTAAAAAAACCGGACCAAGCAGCAAACCAAACAATTTAAAATCAGAAGAATACATTAAACCAATTGTCACAGAACCAGCAGAAAATGCAAAAGGCAAAAAAGCATACCGGGACATGCTCTTTTTATCGTCTTTAAAGGCGTCCCACATTGCAAAAAAATATAAGCACGGATAGAACATAAGCCATTGATAGTCTGCTTTTAAAATCGCTCCTTGTATGTCACCTTGAAAACTTAGCATGATGATTTCATTAAAATTTGATAGCACATTAATTAAAACCTCCAATGCTATGAAAACAAATCCCTTTACATATCTTCCATTTAATAATTGACCGAACCCAGGTAAGGCAATGCTCCAAAATAGCTTTTCCATTTCAGCCACACAACCTTACTTTTCCGACAGTTTTTTTCGATCCGGTGCAAGAGGAGGCTGCTCAATCCATTCGTTTTCGATCATAATGCTGTATCCTTGCTGCGAATATTCCATTGTCTCAATCATAAGTCTTGAATAAGCTACTCCAATATCCCTTCTAGCGCTTAATCCTATACTCATACCATAATAGCCAATTCCAATCCCGCCTAATGCAGCGATATGATAGGTTAACAGCTTATCTGAAAAAGGAGAAGTAGTTGAATTGGTCGGCATGATATTAGTGAGACCCGAAATAATCAGGTTGCTTTCATCCATGAATTTTCTAGTAACATCCATTACATGATTTGCAATTTCAGCTCCATGTACGAAATAATCTCTAGCTTGTTTAGAAGAAGTTACTTGAGAAAAACCAGTTGATAATGCATAGCCCACTGCATTCCGCCAATGATTGTAATACAGCATAGTCATTTCATTTACACTTAATGGACGTTGCTCTCCAAACCAACCAGAGAGGAAGCTTTTCTTTTGAATCATTTCTATATGTTCAGGTATAGGGATAGCAGGTGAGCGCGGGTATATTCCCTTTGATAGCAGTACATCCATCGATTGGTTATATATTCCTATAGATGAATTTATACATGTTGTAAAGAATTCCCGTAAATCTTTACGTACAGAACAAAAGGTCATAGATACATCGACATTA
Organism: Cytobacillus horneckiae; assembly: GCF_002835735.1. Taxonomy (GTDB): domain Bacteria; phylum Bacillota; class Bacilli; order Bacillales; family Cytobacillaceae; genus Cytobacillus; species Cytobacillus horneckiae. The sequence goes on from NZ_PISD01000075.1 coordinate 66,231, forward strand.
GCAGTAACGTTACCAACTAAATGAGCATAGTAAAGCATAAATTCATCTGAAAAAAGTTTAGGCGCATTGATATTTACATCTTCATCAGTGAACCCTTGGGGCACAGGAAAGTTTTCTGCTTTGAAAATATCCTTGACCATCTTAATGTTTTCTTCTGAAAAGCTTTTTGCATTTTTTAAAACTTCACTTATTTCCGGATCTTCTACCGTTTCAAGAAAGTATTTTAATACGCATAGTGCCATCGTTTCGTTAACATATGTATTCCAAAGAGCAAATATTTCAGAAGACGCAAGTTTAGCATGGTGATTGTTATTCATATTCAACCTCCTTTTTATTTAAATATCTCCCAAAAACCATTTTATTATGACAGAATTTAACTCTTATCAGGAGTGATGGTTATTTATTAAACAAAAAGGGTTAAAACTGAGGTTTAAAAATATATGGTCACCTTAACTTTCTACTAGCGGATTCAAGTGGCTCATGCAGATCGAAAGAAACAATTAAAAGAACAAATTTCAATGCTGGCAGCTCGTAAAAAATCCCAGCTCGAAAATGGGCTGGCAGTTGCTGTTCGCAATGCGGTTTTAAAAAGTTTGCCTGCTTCTTTGAATGCAAAAGCAAGCACAGGCGATAGATGAATTTCCTAATCTATCTTCTTAGTTATGGGTGAATGTCGGAAGTGCTATGTTTTTGTTTAGAATGCAAAGCAAAAAAGCATCCAACAGTTAAAGTAAAGGAAACTGTTGGATGCATTCGGCTTACACATTATTTATATTGTGGATGATCGACTGGCCACCAGAAAAAGCCGTCTCTTTCCAGTAATTCATCCGCTTCTTTTGGCCCCATTGTATTTGCCTCATAGTTAGGGAAGTTGTCAGCTTTCGTTCCTTCCCAAATCTCAGAGATTTTATCAACAAAGCTCCAAGAAAGGGCAACTTCATCCCAATGAGCAAAGTTGGTTGCATCGCCGCGCATGCAATCATATAATAATCTTTCATATGCTTCAGGCGTATTCATATGGTCTATGCAGTTATTGGAGAAGTTCAATTTCACTGGTGTAGCATCCATATGCTCTCCGGTCTTTTGCGCATTTAAGTATAGAGTAATTCCTTCTTCTGGCTGAATATGAATAACGAGCAGATTCGGATTTAATGTTTTTTCTGTTTGATAATAAAGGTTCATTGGAATATCTTTAAATTGAATAACAATTTTCGTTGATTTGGCTGCCATTTTCTTACCGGTGCGAATATAGAATGGCACACCCGCCCAACGGAAATTATCAATCGTTAATTTTCCAGCTACATAAGTTTCTGTATTGGATTCCGCATCGACCATTGGTTCCTCGCGATAGCCTTTAACTTCTTCATTGTTCACCAATCCGCGGCCATATTGTCCGCGAACGAAGTTTTCTTTTACAGCATCGCCTTCAAGAGGCTTCATCGCGCGGAAAACTTTCACTTTTTCCGCTCTGATTTCATCGGTATTTAGACGTATGGGCGGTTCCATTGCCAGGAGAGCGACCATTTGCAGCATATGGTTTTGCACCATATCCCGAAGTGCGCCGCTTTTTTCATAATAGCGTCCGCGTTCCTCTACCCCAAGCACCTCGCTTGATGTGACTTGAATATTAGAGATATAGCGATTGTTCCATAACGGTTCAAAAATCGCATTGGCAAAACGGATGACCTCAATGTTTTGTACCATTTCTTTTCCTAAATAGTGGTCAATCCGGTAAACCTCATCTTCAGAAAATGCTTGGCGCAATTGATCATTCAATACTTTCGCAGACGCTAAACTCCGTCCGAACGGCTTTTCAATGACTAAGCGTTTAAAGCCGGCAACATCTGTCAGCCCATCTGATTTAAGGTGTTCAGCAATCGTACCGAAAAATTCCGGAGCCATCGCTAAATAAAAGATGCGGTTGCCTTCAAGATGATAGTTCTCATCCAATTGATTCGCCATTGTTTTTAATGCTAGATATGAGCTGGAATCAGTGACATCATGAGAATGGTAATAAAAATGAGAAATAAACTCATCTAAACCATCATGATCCTTTATGGCGTCCTGAACGGAGGACCTTACACTCTCTTGAAAGGCATCGTTTGTCAGTTCACGTCTAGCGACTCCAATAACAGCATAGCGCTCGGATAATTTTCCTCTTTTGTATAAACGGTAAAGAGACGGAAATAACTTGCGTTTGGCAAGGTCGCCTGTTGCCCCGAAAATCATAATTAATGCAGTTGGTTTCTCAGAATTATTCACAATGAAAGTCCTTTCTATGTAAAAAGTTCGCCATTTTTAGGTTCATCTCTTAAAAAATAAATATACCCACTCAAATATTAAATTTTATCGTTTAAATGCAAAAACGGCAACCTTTTTATATCGGAAATTCGCTTTGCGGCTTTAGCCGAATGAATGTAATGTAGTATGATGGAGATAACGAGGATAGAGAAGGGAAGTAAAATAAATTGAAAGCATTTTTTTTAGGAACGGGGGCAGGGGTGCCTGCTAAGCTGCGCAATGTAACAAGCATCGCATTAAAGCTGCTCGAGGAACGGGGAGCCATTTGGCTGTTTGATTGCGGCGAAGCCACTCAGCATCAGATTTTACATACGAGCATTAAGCCGAGGAGGATAGAAAAAGTATTTATTACTCATCTGCACGGCGACCACCTATATGGGCTGCCTGGCTTTTTATCGAGCCGCTCCTTTCAAGGCGGAACGTCACCAGTGACAGTCTACGGCCCAAAAGGGTTAAAAGACTATATTAATATATCGCTAACGATTAGCCAAACCTACTTAAAATACCCGCTAAAGATTGTAGAAATTGAAGAAGGCATCATCTTTGAGGATGACCAATTTACAGTAGAGGCAAAGCTTCTCGAACACGGCATTCCTTCTTATGGCTATCGTGTAGTAGAAAAAAATCTCCCAGGTACGCTCATGGCTGATAAGCTCATAGCCGACGGTATCAAGCCAGGACCTATTTTTAAACGAATTAAAGCAGGCGAAGCAGTAACTTTAGATGATGGCACGGTCATTGATCCCGCACGCTACGTGGGACCAGACCAGAAAGGGAGAATTGTCACCATCCTTGGCGATACAAGAATTTGCCAGGCAGCAATCAATCTCGCTCAGCAAGCAGACCTCCTTATTCATGAAGCGACGTTTGCAAGCGGAGAAGAAGAAATGGCTTACGAATATTTTCACTCAACGACCACTCAAGCAGCAGAAGTCGCAAATCAAGCCGATGTGCACCAGCTTTGCCTCACACATATAAGCTCAAGGTACGAGCCGTCTCACTGGCCTACCCTTGAAGAAGAAGCCTGCACACTGTTTCCCCGTACAGTGATCGCTGAAGATTTTAAAGAAATTGAAGTATTGAGAAGATAAGATAGAGACTTTGTCCTGGACAAGGTCTTTTTTTATGTAAAAAAGAAAAGAGGAAGCGTCACATCGTCCGTTCGTCGCGCAAAGTAAGACAGAAGGTCGAATAGGAGCCGTCTCACCACCCGTTAAACCGTCCAAAGTATAGCAGAAGGTCGAATAGAAGGTGTGTCATCACCCGTTCGTCGTTCAAATTAT
>NZ_PISD01000076.1 GCF_002835735.1 Cytobacillus horneckiae
AACTTTATTCTGATTCAACATATTTATATGTGTACAATTTGTAGAAAAAGAAACGACAGAAATAATATAGACTATCACTAATTGAGTAAGCATAATCCCCCTTCTTTCTATTGAAACCAATATAAAAAAGAAAGGAGCGCTTTGGTATGTATTTGGGAATTAAAAAATGCTATAAATGGCATTATCTTTTATGAATGTAAAAAGAGCCAAAATACGAAAGTAGTGTATTTAGGCTCTTTATTTTTATTCCTTATTGAAGTAACGCACCCTTATATGTAGTATGGTATTTGACCTTTTTCAACGTAAATAAAGATATAAAAACAGCCTATTTACTAACTATTTTTACTTATTATATTTAGTAAATAATAATAGTTTTCAACGTAAACAACGATAGGGCTTTACTTGGAGGGGTGGGTATGATAGGCTGGTTTGCCTACTGAAACACAAGTGCTTCAGCCTTTCAAGACAAATCATACCCACAGAGTCTCCAAGTCAAGTCCTTAAACGCTTTTCTATGGTTACATGTAGTATAAAGGGTGCACCATATCAGTGCTTTGAAAAGGATACTATATATAAGGGACGTTAGTTGAAGATCCAAATTAACTTTTAATACTTTTTATATACTTTGTAACATTACCCAAACAGCAACTTCCTTGTGGATTGTTTACCTCACAACCACATCGGTTTTCCTTTATGTTTTCTCGAATATGTTCAATTGGATTAGGAGAAAGTTCTTGTTTTACATATTTCTTAATTTTCTCTTTTGTCCAGTCAAAGCAATAGCAAATAGGTGTTATTACATAGTCATCTTTTTGATGTACTGCTACCTTTATGTCAGATGTAAGATATTTCTTATTATCAGCATCAAAATAAACTACATCACACTCTTTACTTAAACAGAAATAGTGATTTACATTCGCATTTAAAGTTTCTAATGCAGTCGGTTTAAGTAATGATTTTAGTGTAATCAACTTTACGTTTTTTGCTTTTTTATTACAAGTTGGGCAAGCACCATTATTTTCCGTTACCACTTCATTAACCTTACTACTACAACAATCCATCGTTCTCCCACCTTTATTTACGATTCATTAATGTTTCAATAATAGGACATTCATGTAGGGATTTTTATTGAACTAAACCGCCCTATAGTAATAACTTCAACAAAAAGAGCGTAAATCATTGTTGGATCAACGCACCCTTTAGTTTAATAAGAATTACACTAGGCAAAAAAGCAAGGGAACTAAAATTTTCCCTTGCTATGAAACCTTATTTTTATTCTTTAACCTTTAGTAATCTTAAACTGTTTAATGTAACAAGCAATGTTGCGCCCATATCGGCAAATATAGCAATCCATAGGGTCAACCAGCCGGGCATAACTAATAGTAATGCCACTAATTTAATGGCTAAAGAGAAGGTAATGTTTTGCTTGATAATGGTTAATGCCTTACGACTTAATTTAATGGTATATGGCAACTTGCTTAAATCATCAGACATTAATGCAATATCGGCTGTTTCTAGTGCTGTATCAGTTCCAGCACCACCCATCGCTACACCGACCGTTGAAGCCGCAAGTGCTGGTGCATCATTTACACCATCTCCTACCATTGCCACACTTTGATGCTTTCCACGAAGTTCTTTAATAAAGTTTAATTTATCTTCTGGAAGTAAATCGGCTTTAATATCTGAAACACCAACCTGTTTCCCAATGGCTTCTGCTGTTCGTTTATTGTCACCAGTCAGCATTACTGTTTCAATTCCCATATGATTCAATTTGTTGATGACTTCTTTTGATGTTTCTCTCATTTCATCTGCTACGGCAATTAGCGAAAGGATTTCTTTATCCGTTCCCAAAACCATCACCGTTTTTCCTTCTATTTGCATACGAGTAATTTTCTCTAGAATGGTACTTTCAATTGTTTGATGCAATTCTTCAAACAAATTTGGACTTCCGACATAATACATTTCATTATTTACTCTTGCTTTTACACCTTTACCCGTAATTGATTGAAAGTCTTCTACCGACATTCCATTAAAGTTCAAGCCGTTTTCTTCTGCTTTTCTTATAATGGCTGAAGCAAGTGGATGTTGTGATCCTTTTTCAATGGCTGCTGTAACTGCAAGCAATTCGTTTTTATCGTCACCATATGTCACGATGTCTGTTACAGTAGGAATTCCTTTTGTTAATGTTCCTGTTTTATCAAAAGCAATGGCTTTAAGGGCTCCTGCTTCTTCTAAATGAATACCACCTTTAATTAAAACACCATTTTTCGCTGCATTTCCAATAGCAGTAACAATCGATACCGGCGTGGAAACAACTAAAGCACACGGACAACCAACAACTAAAACTGCCAACCCTTGATAAATCCATTCACTCCAATCTCCACCAAATAATGGAGGTATAACAGCGATTAAAAGGGCCAAAATCATAATAGATGGTGTATAGTATTTCGCAAATTTATCGACAAATGCTTGAGAAGGTGCTCGTTCTGCTTGTGCTTCTTCTACAAGATGAATAATTTTTGAAAGAGTAGTATCTTCCACTCGTTTGGTTACTTTAACTTCGAGCAATCCTTCTTCATTTAATGTTCCCGCAAACACTTCATCATCAATTGTTTTTGTTACCGGAACACTTTCCCCAGTAATCGCAGCCTGATTTAATGTTGAAGTTCCTTTGATAACTACTCCATCCATTGCTAACTTTTGACCCGGTTTTACAATCATAATGTCTCCAACTTGAACATCATCAACGTGGATTATCATTTCTTCATTCCCACGACGGACTAATGCTTCTTTTGGAGCAATATCCATCAATGATTCAATGGATTGACGAGCCTTATCCATTGAATAGCGCTCTAATGCTTCACTAATCGCAAATAGGATAACAACAGTTGCACCTTCACCCCATTCACCAATGATTGCAGCACCTATAATGGCAATCGTCATTAGTGTATTCATATCAAATTGTAATCTGCTTAAATTTTTAAGACCTTTAATAAACAGCGAATATCCACCAATTAAAATGGATGCTGCATAACCAATAGTTGGAAGAATATGCTCTTCTCCGTATTGCGCCCCTAAAAACCAACTAATCAACAGTAATATCGCAGAAATATAGACCTTAATATTTTCTTTTTGCTTCCAGAATGGTTCACGTTCTACTCTCTGTTCTTTTTCATCCCGAATCTTTAAATTTTCAAATGCTCCTGCTTTTTCTAGTTCTTCAATCGTTGCAGTACCTTTCACATACACTTTAGATGCTCCAAAATTTACTTTCGCATCATCAACACCGGGCAATTCTTTTACATTATTTTCAAAAATGGCTGCACAATTTACACAAGTAAATCCTTGAACACGATATGCTTTCATTTCTTCTTCAGTTAATTTGGGTTGTTGATTAGACATTGACTTTCACCTCTTTTTTATGTGCTAATGCAATAGTGATTAATTGCTTGATGTGGTCATCATCTAGTGAGTAAAACGCTAATTTGCCTTCTTTTCGGTATTTTACAATCCCTTGTTTATGAAGAGTTCGTAGGTGATGAGATGCTGTTGCAACGGTAGAACCTATAATATTGGCGACATCACACACACATAGTTCGTCATCTTGACATAAAGCAAAGGATATTTTTGCTCTGTTTTCATCTGCAAGTGCTTTAAATAATAAGGCAACACTAGACATATCCTCTTTTTCTAATTCGCCTTGTATTCGATTAACTTTTTCTTCGTCATAACAATAAATTTCACAAGTATCCTTCTTACCCATTAGTTTCACTCCCTTTTCATTCAAATATTCATTTGAATATATTATAACCCTTTTTTATCGTTATTCAAACATTTATTTGAATGAAATCAAACCAAAAATGCTTGGATAAAAAATCCAAGCACTTTTTCTTAACTACTTTCGTCTGATTCAACCCAATTACCTGTTTGTTAAAATAGGAATGAGAACAAGGCATTGAATGTCCCATTTTCATACATAATATAAATTCCTAATCCTATAAAGACAATTGGAACAATCCAACGTTCATACTTTTCTATTTTTTCCGATACGAATTCCAAGTGTGCTAAACGATAGCCCACGTAGAGTAAAACCCCAATCATTATTAAAAAGACAATAATAGAGACAATGATTTCAGTCCCATTTAATGTTGTGAAATACGGTACATAAATGGAAAAGTCATCCGCACTGGAAGACAATACAATAAAAGTGACCGTTAGAAAAAATTGATTAAACCTACCTGAGGAAAATAAGGACAAAATGTTGCTTTCATCTTCATCTTGTTCTCCTTTAATCCATATTTTTATTCCTAAATAAATTGGTAAAAGTCCAAGAAGTCCTATAACCCATTGTTGAGGGATCAAGTTGGCAACACCTAAAGAAACTAAAAGACTTGCTCCTATAACAATTATCGTTCCAACATACTTTCCTATCCAAATATGTATTTCCTGTCCTTTTTTTATTTGCGAAAACAATAGAATTAAAATAACAAGATAATCAATCCCTGTCGCTACATAAATAGTTGCGGCTGTAAGTATCGTTGTTATCATTTATTTACCTCCAAAATTTCAATTTTTAATTTTTTAAACAAAGGAAAGACCCGACTCCCTTTGAAATAATTCTTTTTTGTTCTAAAATATCGAACCCTGTTTCCTCAAGATGATTTGTAAATTCATCCCAAGTAAAGTAGGCTTCTGGCGGATGATCTAATTTAAAATAAGTGGCAAAAAAATGAGAAGCATCTTTATTCAAATCTTCGACTAAAAGTACCCCTCCAGACTTTAACACTCGATAAAGTTCTGTAATAGCATCTTTCCATTGAGGAATATGATGCAGTATTCCGAAAACAAAAACAGCATCAAACTTATCGGAGTCTAAATGTGTTTCTAACACGCTGCCAACAAAGAAATTTAATTCGGGATATGCTTGTTTTGCCTTTTCAATTTGTGATGGCATAATATCGAACCCTATCAATTCAGCAGGACTAAATTCTTGAATTAACTTTGTACTATATCCTGATCCACACCCAGCATCTAATACTACTTTTCCCTCCAAAGAAAGATTATTCTTATCTAAAAACTCTTTAAAGGTTTTAAACTCAATGTTCTTTTGAAGCCATTTCCTTATTGGATTATTCATCAAATGAAATTCGATTTATTTAATTCCATAACAATCACCCCTTTATTCAAACATTCATTTGAATGTATTATATCAAATTCATCTTATTATTCAAATATGCATTTGAATAAAATTACAAAATTTACATAAAAAAAGAATTGGAAAAGTCCCAATTCTAATACCAACTTTGTTAAATTATCCTCGGTTAATACAAAAAGCACTGCCTTACAAATATGTATAAATATAAGTGTTTATACGTTAATGTATTGAGAAATGATTCAAAATGATTTATAAACATAAACATACTGCCAAAACCTACATCATTTAAATGCCAGAAACATATTGGTATTCAATTTCCATTTAAATGCTTTGATTTCGGATATTTACCCACCGAAAGTAACGTTACAACTCTACTACATTTTATTTTGAAACTGCTTGTTCCAAATGCTTATTCATTTCAATAAGAGTACCTGTTTCCTTATTTACCGAAAGAACCTTTCCATCAATGCTATATTCTTCACCAATTCGCAAGTCCGGGTCTTCTTGTTTTAGTAACTCCAAGCATTTATATGTAGAGATAAGTTGACCTCTACAGAATTCAATAAAATTCTGGTTTGACATTCCATTAACAGAATAAATTTTAGAGTGTTCAACTCCCGTATAATATCCAGTCAATTCCTGCATAAGGGAATTGGAAAAATATTGTGCGCATTGCGCATTAATTTCTTTCCAAGTATCCATTCTTGTGTGAACTACTATATGCCCCCTTGAAGTCTTATCAATCGAAAACCCACCACTAATGAAATAATGTCTTAGTTTTTCCTTTAAATTTATGTGCTCTCCATTTTGCAGATAGTACTGGGAAAAAACATATATAAATGAATTCATGTATATTTCACTATTAACTAAGTAAATAAGGTTCTTTTTTACAGTCTCTTCCTTGTATTTTCTATCTTTATATTCATTATAAGAATGCTCGATTGTTTTATTTGATGCCTTGGAGAGACTTGCCGTTAAATAGACATATACCCCCGTAATAGAGACCAATAAAATATTTATCAATACTGTTAATGCTCCATTATTTTCATTTAGAAAATTTATACCTTCTTGTATAAGGCTCATATTGGTTGCTTCTCCTTTTCCCCCATTGCTGGAATCATATCTACATTTAAGAGGGTTAAGTTCTTTTTTAATTCATCATCAATTTCTTCTAAACAAGCAATACATAAAAATTCTTTTGCTCTACTAAATGCTACATACCCAATTCTACAAGTATCTTGCTTATCCTCAAACCTCAATTGCTTGTCCACTTCTAACCATTTTTTTAACTCATTTTTACTCTTTGCAATTACTAGAACCGCATCAGCCTGTAATCCCTTCGATTTGTGAATGGTAAGATGATAATCTTTAATTTCTTTAATACTACTAAAGTATTGGAGTTCGAGATTAATCTTGTTAATAAATCCTTCTGCAATATGGTCTGGATTATGTTGTACTTTTTTATGAACAGACTTATACGGATCGCATTTGAAGTTTGTTTTTAACAACGAGATTAACTCACTACTATTTATAAATGGATTTGTTTTAATGCTTTCTACTAATTTAAAGCAGAGTTGTCTATACGCTAGATCATCTATTTCCAAGTCCTCCATAATACTTGTCCTGCTTCTATTTAAAATTTCACAGATGAATGTTGAACATTCTTTCAATAACTGTATTGAATTAGAATCGCTACCATCTTTTTGAATCAATCCATATTCATTTTCAACTGTCTTAAATGTGCTGCGTCGGTAACCCAAAAAGAATCTTGTTAATGGGTTATTTTCACATACGGTTCTATCATTGCATAGAGAATTAAATGAATTAATAATCTCCCGTAAATCATAAGTGTCAGCAATGAAAGTCACTTTATTATTTGTATGATTCTCCTTATTAGTTTTTTGTTGAATGATTGAGGTATGGAAGTTATTGATAAAATTAATAATGGTTGAACTTGACCTATTATTACTATCTAGATATTCCTTATTAATAGTTCCACTGTTAATGGCCTTATATATTGGCCGCTTATCTAAACTCTGGATCTGATTACCTTGATTTTGAAAAGTCATGATACTTTGCTCTGGATCGCCTACAAAATACATTTCTGTCTCTGATGCTTTCCTTATCTCTTCAAATATATTGAATTGTCCTGAGTTTGCATCTTGAAATTCATCCACAAATAAAAATTGTAGCCTTTGAGAAACAAGTTCTCTAATCTTTTTGTTTTCTTTTAATAAATTACTAGATAATGACACAATCTTTTCATAAGGTACTATTCCCTTTTTAACAATATTACTCTTAATAATGTTTTCTTCTTTTCTATCATTGGCCTTTATACTCACATCTTTATAAACAACTTGCTCTGGTAAAACACCTTGAACCACCCCAAATGGTTTAAGTATAAAACGAACTAAAAAACTATGAATAGTTCCAATAAAGACATTTGGAGGAATAACCGTTTTTTCATTCAAGCGTTCCCTAATTTCATTAGTTGCCGAGTTAGTGTACGTAATTACAGCAAGAAATCGATGGGGCTCCAGTAATGGTACTTTATTAATCACCTTTTCAATTATATAATGAGTTTTTCCAGCACCGGGTCCTGCGATAACTAGTGTAGGTTTTAATTTTTTGGCCATATCCTTTACCCCTTTATAAACTCAAATGCGTTTTTAATATAAGTTGGAATCTCAAATTCTACGTCTTTTTTCTTGAGTTCATCACAAAGATTAAAAGCGAATTCTGATTTATAATCCTCTATTAAATCAAAGAAAGTATTTGTATCAATATCCTTGTCCCCAATTTCCGCAATGTATTTTGGCCCGTTTATAGGTCTAGTTGCTTTCAGTGCATTTAATAATAATTCTTTCCCTTTACCACTTTTGTTAGCACTTATTAATTCCTTTTCAAATGTCTCTTTGTTCACTTCAACTTTTATAGGGCTATTTGTAGTTTCATATTCTTTTTTTAGATTATCCGCACGATTTTCCGTCTTCTTTCCAACATCTCCATCTGTAAGCACTGCACATTTAATAAAATAACCATTTTTTATAATCTCTAAGAAGTGCTTAAAAGCAACCCCGTTTACATTAACTATGTTGCAGCCTATACTTTCTATTGATTTTTTAGAAAACAATTGGTAAAGCACAGGTACAATAATTTCTTCCGCAATTCCTTCTACCAAAATGATCTTTCGCGCATAGAACATACTAGACTTTGTAGCATCTAGATACTTCTCAAGATAATGCCGGTGAACCTTCCCCTTTTTATCATTCCCAAACCCATCAAGTAAAAAATGTTCTTTTACTTTACCACTTTCATTAAATAAAACTACCATATTGTCCATGTTTAAAGCACTTGTTATATGGGTAGAATGCGAAGTTAATATAATCTGCAAATCTTCTCTTTTTTCGTTTATTGATTGTATATTGCCAGCAAGGTGCCTTTGTAAATGCGGGTGCAAATGTGCTTCAGGCTCTTCGATACCTACAATTCGGAAACAAGTATCAATATTATCATCTGGTGCCAATCGGGAAAGGATTAAGGATATATATAAAAGGTTATTTCTTCCCAATCCATTTCTTTCAATGCTGATTGGCTCTTGACCATAGATTAGGCTTAACTTTTTTAGAATTTCTCCTGTTTCTAATGATGAAAAGTGAAAATCAACATTATTACTGCCTGTTGTTTCTTGCAATGATATCTTTTCTAATTGTTCTATCAAGGTCTTTCTTATATTTTTCAGTTGTTCGTTATCTTTAATTTTTTCATCAAGATTGCTCAGAACTCCCTTTATGTCTTCATAGGCTGTTGCGTCATTTTGGTGTAGAACCCTAAATAACAATTTGTAATCACCGTTAGCAATTAACTCCCTTTTTGCATCACGAAGGGCATCCAGTAGTTCTAGTTTCAACATTCCAAGAAAATAAGGATCAGCACGATTAGTACTGTCATTTCCACCGTAAATGAGATATTGATATTTTTTTATTGGAAATTCAATAAAATTTAAAAGTTTCTCTTCTTGCCAATCTTTATTTTCTTCTTTTAACTTTTGTATATATTCTCTTTGTTGTTCAACCCAATCTTTACAATTAAAGCCGTTAGAAGGTCTAAACAAATACGTCAGTTTAGCCTTATTCATAGAGTTGTCAGAAAACCAATCACCAACAACTGATAATTGTTTAGTATCCATCTCCTCAAATGTGAGTTGAACTTCTACCTCTGGAAATTTAACATTTTCAGGAGTTATCGTTGTATCTAATACATCCTCCTTGAATTTGATTCTAGTTTTATAGTTTATATCGTCCAACTGCAACATTCGTTTTCTAAACATTGTAATATCCTGACTTAAAATGAGACCAATTGATTCTAGTAAATTAGTTTTACCAATGTTGTTTTCACCAATTATAGTCGTAAACTTTTTTAACTTAGTCTTAAAGGGTTCGTTCCCAAAATTCCGATAATTTTTGATTGAGATATTAGAAATATACACTTTGATAATCCTCCAATAGCATTAAAAATATCCACCATTTAACATTAGCATAAATAAGTAGACAACCTCTATAAAATAATAGTAGGAAGAGTCTGTAGTATAAATAACAAGCAAAAACACCCAAATATTTAAAATCACATTGTTAATAATTCGTTCTCCTTCTTAATCTAGCCCAAACTTTAGACATTATAAGAAATATAAAACCATCTATGCCTAGTCGCCCCTTTTAATGCATGTGCTGTTTCTAAACAACAAAAAAGGCAAGGAGTTTATCTCCCTACCTCTTCTCTATTCAAATACCACATATTTCCTCAATACTTTCATAGCACGGTCTGCGTCTTCGTCAGTTCTAATATTTATACCAGATAGTTCATTTGTAATTTTCCTTATGATATCAGTTACCCTCCTATCAACTAATTGCAATTCACAACATAATTCTGAAACCCGATGAAAATTAACACTAAACTCCATACGCTTGTCTTCCATTGGAACCAATTTTAAATACAATTTACTCATCATAATTCTCCTCCCCATCAAGTTGGGCTCTAAGAGAATAATAGGCGTCCATATTTTCAATTGTTACGTACTCATTGACTAAATCAAGAACTTCCTCATAACTTTTCAAACCATCATGTTTAAACCGATAATTCAGTTCCTCACACTTATCAAATTCCTCTAAATATTCAAGCATTGCTTCTGCTTTCCACATTACATGATAGACATTTCCCTCTGGACCTGACCAATCGATTTTTATAATTGGTCTACCATATTTTGTTTTCAAATTGCCACCCCCTCATCAGTTGCTAAACTAATTGGGAAGTAGCAAAGGTTCGGGATTTTATTCCTTTTCCTTAACTTCACATACTCTCTCGCTGTCATCTCTTTCATTATCATTGAATTATTTTCGCCATAGAAAGCAAATATGAAGTCAATATTTTTCATAGACATTCTTTCAAGTGCCTGTAAACTAAACACATTTAAGATAATTGGACCGAAAGTAAGTATAGTTTCATTAAACCTTAAAGATGTAACATATTCCGTCATATCCAGAGGCTTATAGTAATAGATAAGTTCTTGCATTGGTTTAGAGAAAATATCAAACTTACTAATGGCAAGGTCCTTCTCTTCCGAAAATTTAATCAGTTCATGCTTATGTTCACTAAACTCCTCTTGAACCTCATGTTCATTATTGTTCTTTCTAATCAATACAGATAGTGCTCTAACTTCTTTCATGTTAACACGCTCCTAATAGTTTTTTTGAAGTTCGACATAGTTAAAAAATTATTCTTTCACCGATTCTAGTTCAGATTCGAAATATCCTATACCTTCTATAATCTTTCTTTTTAAAATAATTCTTTACTTCCTTTTCAAGATCACTAAAATGGTATTTAAGACTTGCATAAGTTGGAATTCCTACAAGTAATCCTAAAATTGTGATAAGCGCTTTGTCATCGATGTTCATTAGAATATTAACCACAAGCATGATGGTTAAACATGACAAGAATATAATCCATCGGGTCATTCTTTTATTTACCCCTCCATGTAGTTTTAATTTCCCTGACAGAACTCCCGCAGCCGTGCCCCCGATGTATAAAAGCCAAGTTTCTTGTGTCATTTTAAACTCGCCTAAAAAAAGTACGAGTGGGTAAGTTAGAACGGTTATGAACATCATTGTGACGATTTTTCCAATTAGCAAGGCTATCTTTGCAGTTTTTTCACTTTTGAACCGTGGTTTTATCATTTTTTTACCTCCCGTTTTTCATTTGCTTTTGTCCAACGTTCTACACTTGAGTTTAGTGAAGATACAATTAAAAGAGTGAGAAACGTAATAGCAAGGCCAATGCTTCACAGCAGATTTTTCACCTTCTTTAGAAGATGAAACGATAAAAGCCATATTACAACTCATTACAAATCTCTCCCTTATTTTCATATTGAAATGCTCTGACAAGTAAACACCTATCGATACTACTCTTCTATAAAATGTGGAAATCTTGGAGTGATTCCACGGCTTTTAATATTGACGTAGTCAGAATTTACCCTCTGAACTACTTTGCTATCAGGTTGCATTATGACGTACCACAATATAAAGTTAGAATCTTCATCAAAAACTTCTGCTAGTACGTAGACTAATCAGCCCTGATTATGCCAAACATCTATCCCTGCAATATTCACACCAAAACTTGCAGTTATTTCTCCAATATGGAATTTGTTTTCCTCATTATTTATCACTAAAATACCTCCTTTTTGAAGGGCGCCACATATGTGGCTCTGATTTTATCCCCACTCTAATTATCAAACAATATCCCTTCTAAGTGTCTGCAAGACTCTAGTCATATGGCTGCTTTTAATTTCAAATAATTCTAATCTGAAATTTTATAGCCCTTATTTCTTAAAATTTCAATGAGACCATAAGCCATTTCAACATGATGTTCATGACCATCTCCGTGCAACTCAAAGTCAAATTCGTCCTCTTTACCTTCAAAGTAGTCATATTGGTTGATCCATTCTACATTCCTTATAAACTTCTTAAGATAGTTCTTGCTTATCTCACAAGTGGTATCACATACTTTTCTTATACTAATTTCACCTTGCCCCCAGTAAATTGACTCATCCGACAGCATGAAGAGTTGATTATCATATTCAAAGAAGTAGTTGAAAATATCTCCTGTTTCCTTACGGTAGATGATCTCTTTATTTTTGAAATCGTTCTTTTTCCAAAGAGAATAAATATACCACCCCATTACTTTAAATTCCTCATCAGTAAGTACATCATTGCTATCAGGAAACATCTCTCTTAATTCTTTCGTTTCATCCAATGTGAACATCTAATTCTCCCCCTGACATTTCATTATCTTAATGATCATTAATGATTCTCAAAAAACGAATTTGTTTAGCAATTTTGCGCTCAATGTTTGCTAGATAATATTGTTGTTCTGACTTTCAGGCCAAAATCTATCAATTAATGAACGAATGACACTCAATTCCTTTTCTAAGTCTTGTAATCTTTCACGCCTTGAATTATTCATTCCCTGCCACTTTTAAATATAACGAAGGTTCTGGCCAAACCTCCGTTATAAATCCTCTTCGATAAGTGAATCAAATAGATCCTTGGTTTCACTTTTAGTAGAGTTTTTGAGACTAATCCTCTTGATAGGAATTTCAAAATCCTCTTCGCTTATAACTTCAATATCTTCTTTACGATAGATTTTTTCTTCTTTTATCTCACCGTTAAAAACTCTAGTTACTCTTACATTACCTTGTTCATCATAATCAATTACCTTTACCATTTTATCTCCTCCTTATCTTGTTCATTTTGCTTATAGTAATAAAACTTAAGCCGAATTATAATTAGGATTTAGTGTTGGGGCACGATAGTTAAACTCCATATTTAATTTAGGCAAATGCCCGTTACTATCTGCCCCCTAGTGGACTATATCCTTATTTGATGCTTTGTCGGTATTTTTTACTCGTAGGCATCCAACTTACCCTTCTTGCCCACCCATTTTCATAGGCTAAATCTAACCTTTCTTCAATTGTTTCAATAACCTTATCCCAAGTTTCATCATCAACGTCACTATAATCCCATTTCCATGCTCCAAAAACCTTAAACATCGGCTCTTTTTCACTAGTTATACCTGTACCTTTTAAGACCTCTTCAAGAACCCGATTTGGTCTAGGAGCCAGTGGATCGCAGTCAATTAAAATAAATTTTTTTGGTCCTTTTGTTTCTTCTGTCTCCTCCACTATTTGTGCATTTCCTTCTGATATCAATTTTTCAAGTTGCATCATTTCATAACACCCCTATTCATATTTTTGCTTGCTGATTGTCCACTTACCTCTATTTTTCAAACATAGCAATTTTTCAGTTCGAATTAACTGCACTCTCTTCTGGCGATGATTTTAATTCTTCTAAAAAAAATTCTTTTAAATTTTTTGGTTTTATAAGATAATCACCTTCAATCACCCTGAAGGTTACCTCCTTACCGATGAATAAATTTAGAATTACAGGGTTTGCAACATGTACAGGAGATATTATTAATACAGTTGATCTTCTTTTAAGTCTCGAAAAATATTTTTTTCGCATATTAACATCTCCAAGGTTTGAAATTCCACAACCATTAACAATATTGAGGTTGTTGCTCTGAGCAAATATATCCGCCATCATACAGTACTCAAAAAATTCCTCAGCAGAATTCCTTGTTCTCCCTAAAATTGTCTCTGGTAATAATGTAAAAAATGTTACGTTTTTCATAAACAATCATCTCCTTGTATAGTTTTATAGTCACTTTCCACTAAATCAGAAACGGTTTCCTTCAATAACGAACCCTAATAGGCGGATACGTTAATACCAGTAGTAGATTCGTATTCATCTATTAATTCATTAGAAATTTTTGCCAATTTTTCATAACTGTTTAGTGCCTTTCTATATTTAAATCCGAGATTTTCCCATTTAACTTTACTGGTTCTGACTACATTGTGAAGATCAGACCTTAATTGTTTGTTAGTAATCTCCTCAATTCGGTATTTTGTTTTGCTGCTGTTAACTTCAATCAAAATGAAATCAAACCCCTCTTCGATAAACAGATTGATGATATCCTTCTTAAAGATTGAACGATCCTGCACAGCAATCGTGTCGATGCCTTGCTTTCTTAATATACTGATAAAATACTGAGCAACTAGTGGATTACTCTTATAAGAATGGTAATTGGCAACACTTAACCCTTTAACACTTTCTAACAAGTCTTCTAATACACGGTGTTTCAAATCTAGGTCTATGCTGTCATCCCTTTCAATACTTAAGTGAACCATATAACCAATCTTATAAACTCCATTATTTTTCATAAAAATTTCCTCCTTAGATATCAAGTAATTTAATTCGAATAACATAGAAAACCCTTCACTCTAATTGAAAACTTGCCTTCGGACCCTCTAATATTCGGAATATTCCGTCTTTAATCATTAGATTAATACCTTTAGCACCCAACCCCCATAGAATTTAATTATCTTATTCAATTGTTTAGTCTTAAACTTGAAGACATTAGAAAAATCCGCACAAAAAAATCTCCTCCTCTTTATCACAAATTGAAAAGAACAAAGATATATAACTAATAGACTCAAAGTATGCATGGAAAATTAAAGCATAAGCCAACAAAGGCATACTCATGCACAACGATTATGAGTAAGAATCCATAGTGAATCACAAACTCATCATCATATTAAATTAAGTATATTAGTATATCTTTTGTTCTCTTCCCTCTAAAGTGATAAAAAGAAAGAGATTTATTTATAATATATTAAAATCTAAAATTTAAAATTAAACTACACTAAACTAAATCATGTATAATAATAACTTGATTAAATGTTATCACAATAATTATTGGATGTAAAGGGCCAAGTTGGGTTTTTATCTAATTTTTTCTAAAAGGGTACAACCCTAACAATAAATTCTACTATATAAAATATATTAGAATCTTAAACAACCATCATATATTCGTATAAATTAAAGAAGTGAAAAACTGAATACCCTATTATCAAGGATAAAGGAATACTAATTAACAGCAGTTTTTCTTGGCATTTGGCAGCATTTTCTTTTCCCTGTTTTAAAACGTTCGGTAGAAACTTAATTCCCAGGATCATCAATAACCATAGAAAACCTGCAATACAGAAATAACTGGATACGTAATCTAAATAATACATTCAATCCTCTCCAATCCAATGTTACGAACGTAGTGTTTTTCTTTTAAGAATATTTTAGCGCGTATTGATAATTATTTCCGCAAACGAAAAAAAGGAGAGGCTCCTAGGTAGCCTCTCCTTTGCGTATATTCATATATTAGTATATTACACCCTCATTATAACGCGTATAAGTAGAGGAATAAACATCTTTTACATATTTCTCATTCTCAATAGTTTAGGTCAATTAAAATTCTGTTTTCTTAAGGGCGTTCTGCAGTTCTTTAATAGATGGAGTAACATAAATTCGAGTAGTATCCATCGAACTATGACCTGCTAAATCTGCTATGGATTGGAGCCCAACTCCACTATCTGCTAACTGCTTGCAGTAGGTGTGTCTTAAAGAATGTGGAGTAATCTCTATACCAATTTGAGTGCTATACTTTTTTAATATATGCTGAGCGGCTCTGGTACTTAATTGACTGCTTTTGCTGCTAACTAAAATATAATCGGAATCTTTCTCCCTATTTTCCAACCAAAGAAGTATGTGTGCCTTTGTTTTTTCGGTTAGGGGTACGACTCTATGCTTTGATCCCTTACCCAACACATTTACTAAATTATTACGAAACGAAATTGAATTCTTTGTTAAGGAGCATGCTTCCTCAATTCGTAACCCAAGATTCACTAGAAGAATGATAAGTGTTTCATGTAATAACCCTTTTTGAAAATTTTTATGTTTTGTTAATTGTACTGCATGTAATAAACGGCCTACTTCTTGTCTCGTTAACCAACGAATGGTATTCTGTTTTTGAACCTTCATAATTGAAATCTCTTGACCCAAGTTAACCGGAGAAAATTTCGATTCAAATAAATAAGTAGCCCATTTTTTTACGGATACTAGTTTTCGGTTAACAGTCGCTGGAGATAATGTGGAAGTTGTTTTTATTTCACGCTCGAAATCTTTTATATCAGTTTTCGTAATTGCCTCCACCATAATTGGATCAGCATGTCTGGAAAACAACCAATTCTCTAAAATGAGTAAATCTTGAACATAACTTTTAATAGTATTCTTACTTCTGTTCGATTCAATCAAATAGTTTCTAAACTCATTAATTGATTGAGAAAAGGTAACTGAAACAATTTCCATTATGGGTACCCTCCTGCGCAATGTTATACGACAAATATTGAATAAATAATATTTATGTTATGCGACGAAAAAATATAGGCTATGCTATAGGTTTCGTCGCATAAGACATATTATCTGACAAACTTGTTGTTGGTCGTATTATAGCGCGTCTGGAACCCTTTGCCAGCACATTTCCATGGATTCCTCGATTTTCTCCTGTTTTATTACACCGTTTAATGTTGAATATAATTTAATTGTTCCTCAGTTACTCTGTATTCGTCACACCCATAACCGAAATTCAAATATAAATTATATGTACCATCACTATTGAGACTTGCACTTTTATAATGCGCTTGCTGATACATGCTCTTTAATGCTTCAATGTCTGCATTTGATAACATATTCAATTTAATCACCTCCACTGTTTAGACATTAAAAAATCTTATTTATAGTAATTAAAATCTATATCTTTCACTTCTTTTAGTTCGTATCTTTCTACTAACTTCCTGTGCATTAATTCTGCTAGTTGCAACTCATTCTCACTAAAAAAAGATTTCAAATCATATCTTTGAATTTTATAAAGTGCTGTTAGGGCTGCATTATCCAATTTTTCTTTTAATTCTTCTTCAAAACTTTCATCAGGATAACCTTCATTCATTTCAGAATAATAATTAGATAATCTAATCTGAACTTCATCGATCATCTCTTCAACCTTTTCAAAAAGTAGTTTAATTGCTTCATCCATACTCTCTGCCTGAAAATCATCAGTGTAAGTTTGGCCATCAGTTCGATCAATGAGATAACTTCCCTTTTCACCCATATAACAACCAACGAAATCGAATTGACTTCCTACACCTACATTAAATAAATTATCCATATCTTCTTTTAATAGTGATTTCATTCCTCATCCTCTCCTTTCATTTTGCCTATTTACTAGGCTTACAAATGTTATAGCATATTAAGAAAAAGACGAGGTAAGTATGTTAGAACATAATTGTGACGAATCTATTCTGAACATTACGCGAAATAAAAAAACCACAAGAAAAGACCAGACAAAGTTTATGTCTGGTCTTTCAGTAAGTAACTTCATTAAAAAGGAAGTAAACATAAAAAGACTATCTTACTACACACCAAAAAACATTAGGAATTAAGGGGAATCCTAATATCATTTTAGTTCCACCTGAAAGAGTTATTTCCTTTATTTTAAATGGGTTAATGTGAAATAAATTTTATTTTTCCTTTTTTGTTCTATAGGTTGCAAACTTGAACAATATTCCTTTAATTACTTCATCGGATTAAATGACTCAAAAGTTAATCTTCAAACTTAATTCAACTTAACGATTAATCAATTTCATTTTTATTCGATACTTCAAGTTTCCTAACTGGGTTTAAAGTTTTGCCCCAATCAAAAGGTTGACTGTATTTAATATTTCCGCACTTTAGACATTCAACATCACAAAGACGAGCATAGTTAATTTTATCCTTTACATCTAACGGATATTCTTCTACTCTTATTACATTTAAAACTCCACCACATTCACAGATCATATTTTCTCTCCAATCATTATTTCTATTTACATATCATTAAAAATCCTTTATTTCTATTATATTATTTGCAATAGATAAGACAACTCTACAGCAACATCAGAGTGGATATCTTGTTTAATAATTGAGAGTTCTAAATTATAGGATTGGCAGAGCATAAAAATGTATTGCAACTGTTTGATGTTACTAAATTCATCATAGTTATAAAAGAGCACTCTACAATATTTTTCATGGTTTTCTATAATAAGTTGTTCGATAAATTTATTGTCCTTTACGAATACAACATCTATATTTTTATTAACTCTTTTGGCATAGTTGTTCATACTCTCTGTATAACTCTCATGATCATTTTTATCCGTAATAAATCCAAGATATCCCTTCAAGTAATCACCTCAAGTATTTGATGATGAAGATTATACCGCGCATCTAATCATCTTCAAGGTAAAAGGTAAATATTTCTCACAAAAAAAATAACAGGAATTTTATCCTGTCATTTAACAATCAGAGGAACTAATTTGCATTTAAGAGTTATTCTAGGCTTTTGGACAAGACGAACAGCATTTTCGTTATTTAAGGAATGCAGCCAATTAATAACCATCTTCCTTTCCTTTAATAATAATATTTCATCAAAAATGCTATTTACATCTAAACTAAGTGAATAGTAATTGTCTGCAACTAAAATTAAATAATTTCTTTGTTTTGGATATCTAAAGTTCATTATAACCCCCTCCAATTATTTCACAAGGCTGATTTTGCCAAATCATACAACCAATATGATAAAAATAAAAATCCAAAACTAATTAATAATTTCAAACCATCTCTATCCTTTTTCTCTTTATTGTTTGACAATTTTAATTGCCCCTTTCTTCTAAATACAAAAACTCAAAATAATACTTCCTACGAGAAGAAAAAGCACACAATAGTTAAAGATATACTTTGATATAATCAAACTTTTGATATTTTCTTTAAATGCATATTCAGCCAAAGCATTTACACTAATTAGAAAAATCCCCCCAAAAATAATTAAATACAGTGCAAGTAACGGTCCTGTCCCTATAAGATTTATCCCTTCTGTAAAATGTATCCAAGCAATCATGAGTACTCTCCTTTCAGTTTTAATTCAATTATTTATCTATTAAACTTTTCTAGAAGTAAACCTTTAAAATTCTGGCCATTTCCGATCCGAAAATTTATATTATTTTTTCAATTTTAAATTACCCTGAATCAGCCTAATTATAGGAGTTTTAAGCCATTTTCGCTTAAAATAAATATATTTTAGCCACCACGTACTCTCTATAATTTTCTCCTTTTTTATTGATAAATATATTTTATTCATTTCCTATTGTATGGATTTTTTTCGGGGATTTTTTTCATCCCTTTTTCTGATTTTTTTCGTTGGAAATTATTCTAATAAAAGCGAAAATATTAATTCTAATGATTAATATTCATTTAGTTTCACCAATATATATTCATAAATAAAAGGAGGCAACGATCAGCCTCCTTTAAAAAGTTTAATAGGTTTATTAAATGTATTAGTTATAATTATATTTTTATTTATATACTTGCCCCCCCAATAAAGAAGGGATTTAATTTTTATGATTTATTATGAATTTAATATCCCTTTTGTCTCTTTCTTCTATGATTTCAATCATTTGATTTACACATGTGTCCCAAATTAATGCTCCGGTAAAAAGGAATGCTGGAACATACATACTAGCATATAGACTTCTTTCGTAAAAAAACATTATGAATCCCGTTACAATAGAAACTATTAATATTAAAGTCATCAATAGATATTTTAATACAATAGGCACTCCTTTGGTTCTGGTAACAGCCCTATAAATAGATATATACATCTTTTGATATATAATTGCACCCGTAAACATTATTAGGTACGAAATGATCGCATATAGGATAAATCCAAAATCAAAATAATCTAAAGACAACTTTGCTGATATTAAAATTAAAAGAGTCATTAATGCAAATTGATAAATATATATATATACTCTTTCCGTTTTCGAACAAAATAATTTTTCCATGATTTCATTACCTCAATGATTCTATTTTGATAATAAGTATAACGCGCTATTTTATTCTAGTCAGGACCAGACAAACAAAAAACGCTAAAATCATTTGATCTTAGCGTTCTATAAAACTATCTAGATATTAGATTGTTTTTTCATATTTTGATAATGTTGGAAATGCAGTCTTATTTACAAACATATAATACTTTCTTACTGAATTTTGAATAGCCCCATTACTATCATTAAGTTCGTCTTTAATTCGCTTCAGCAAACCATAAACTTCTTTATCATCTTTTACAATCTGGTCCAGATTAACATTAAACCTATCTTCAACAAGTCTTGCCTTACTAATTCTAGATCTAACTGCCTTATCCTTGCTGTTTATTTGATTGTCATTGATTAGAAATTTAGCACACTCTTCTTCTCTCATAATCCATTCCTCTTTTCAATAAACTAAGAGCCAGAATTTATTTCTGGCTCTTAGTTAACTACATTAGTTAATTATTAAAGAAACCTAATTTTGGATCAATTAGTAAAGTTCTATCTAAAAAGAGATTTCCTAATTCACATGAAGTTTCAGGCAGATAAGAACAACTATGGCATGCAGCCCCATTTAGATTATTAACACCTTGACCTGAGGATTTTCCAATTTCCGAACATACAGGGTCAGAACTGCACCATCGTGCTTTATCAATTGCTTTATTGACCACTGGGAAGAAATTCTTTTGTCTCCCCATTCTTACAAGACCTCCAAATGTGCCATCTATATCACCTGAAGATGTATAGATTAATATCCCGCATTGCTCTTCATTTAGATATAGCCGTTCACGAATAGAAGCCGAATTATAGCCACATGTTAAAGCCAACTCATCAATAATAATGTGTGACAGTGTATGAAGAAGAACATTTCTTGGCTTTAGAATATCCTCATCAACATGTGTCCCTCTTTTCTCAGCACGAGTAAGCAACTTATTGAAATAATGTTGGACATCGCTTCTTTGTTCCCATGACTGCAATTTTTCGAAATTGATAGTAAAGAAAATGCCTTCTCCATAAACCTTATAAGCCGGCAGCCAATTATTTTCCGGTAGATTTGGGTCTTTAAATAACAAATGTTTCCCCTTTGTTATTTGGTTCTGTGCAACCTCTTCATCATTGGTTGTTAGTCTTTTAAATCCCGTTAAAGCAATTGTTTCTTTTAATTTTGTCACTCTATTTATCATACTAAAGAAAGTAGTGGTATCTTCTTCAGTAACATCATCGCAAATCCATTCTTTTTTTACCTTGAGATTTTTTGTATCAATTTCTTTTGTTAAGGTTTGAAATTCCCTTTTCCTTAATTCCTTTTCTGCATTCCTAGTACTTACTCTTTCAGGAGTTTGCTCTTCCTCTATTCCACCCTCAACGTATAAGATAGCAAGTTCAATATCCGAATGCTTATATTCTTGGATTTCTGGAGGACATAATTTTTTCACCGTCTTAATTTTCCCATCCATATTATCAGCCGTATCCAGCCAAGATGAGGTAACTCCATTTTTTTCAAACATATCTATAAGTTTTTCTACTTCAGGATTTTCCCCCGGTAAATGAATTGCACTTATAGTATTAGGATAATACACATTTATAGAATTTTTTAATACTGCTATTGGATAAGAAGTGCAACTATCTTTATCATTTTCAGAACCATACCATGGTTTATGACCGGGACATTGATATAACTTTTTTTCATTTTTATTTAGCATTTTACTTAACTCACTTACTCGATCCTCATCCAAATCAGAAGTAGTTTTTCTAGACATTATTCCTTTAAGTGGTCTTTCTTTATTACAAGTGCACTTAACCTTGAGAGAATCGAGAGTTGCCCCTCCTGTTGAAAGAAGTTTCATTTGCCCATCACAAGAGGTATTCTCATCTCCGTGAACCCATTCTCTCCATGGAAAATCAGATATGTGACCATGATTACATACCATTACAAATGGTACTTGAATCATCTTCATTTGTTTTTTACATTCTTTACAATCTAGCCAACTTGTTCTTGATGACATAGAAGTTTGATGTAATGTTTTGCATTTGGGGCAATAGTGCCAAGTAGGGAATCGTAACAATGGAATATACAAATCCGTATTTGTTTGAGTTATCGCGCCTCCTGCATTTTTATATTGATAACTTGGTCTAAAATCTGGAGGCATCAGTAATTGTTTTACCTTTAATAAAGATCTTAATCTAGGTTCTTGTATTTCATATTCATCAAATGCTTCAATACGATATTCATTTTTGTTATGATACCATTTATCAAGGGCGCCAATCATTGCTGATTCCCCTTCGGGACTAATAACAAGAGCACCCGGTCCAAATGTTGTAACAAGTTGTCCTCTTCTTAAAGGTAAATCTTTCATGAAAATAAAGCCTCCCAACCACTTTCACTTTCGCTATTCTCATCACTAGAGTTATATATTGTTGCAATAAGCCCCCTGCATTCTGAATCTACATTTCTCATTGAATTAATCATCGATTCGGCATTTACTTTTAATGCATGAGGAATCGTAGTTCCTGCGGAATACATATAACCATTTACCTTTGGATCAACTTGCCATGCTGTATAATTTCCTTTTTCAAGTCGTTTCAATATCACCCTAAACCTGCTTTTTAATTCTTCAATTTGTTCTGGATCAACAAGTTCTGCTCTTTCTAGTAAACGATTGTAAAACGGGACTATCTTTTTATTTAGGTTCTTCTGAATTTCTTTCCAATCAGGAGTTCTGGCAATATCATCATTTAATGCTTGTCTCAAAAACCCTACAACAACTGCATGCAAACCTCTATCTAAACATGAATCTGAAAAAGGAGTAACACTTGTAGGTTCTACTTGTGCATATAGTTTTTGATGGTATTCCCTAAAATGTTCAAAATGAGATTTATCTCTCGATTTTGTATTAGAATATAAAGTAAATATTAATCCCGGTCTCTCCCACCAGCGACGTCCAACACGACCACTAACCTGAATATATTGTGCTGTCATTTTTGGCTGTCCTACTATGGCCATTACCGATAAACGATCGATATCTACTCCAACCTCAATAATGTTAGATGCAAGACATAAATCAATAGTAGAATTCATGTCTTTTTGCTCTTTATTAGGTTTATATTCTAGTTTCAAATCATCAATAGTTTTTGAGATTTCATGGCTTTGCTTTCTAGATGTTAACTCAAGAACATTATTTATATACCTTATATCCTTTTGAAGTCCCTTTCTCATTGCCATTGAATTTGAATATTGTGGTATATCTGTTTGAGTTAATGTCAGACCGCCGCCTAATTCCCGTAAAGTATTATAGAATGAAAGCAAGGTCCAGTAAGGATCCCTTTCCTGCTCATTAATTTCGGCTGTTGATTGAAGAATAGATGAAAATGCCATTACCTGTGACATCATAATACGAACGGTTGTAGTATAAACCCCCACATATTTCCTTCCCGGCATTGGCTTGCCTGTTTCCTTATTTATTGCTGGAGTTGCAAAAAAGGAATCTTCATTTTCAAGTCCCGGACTAGGAAACAATCTTGAATTTTTTCTTCCAAATAAAGCAAGGGCTTGTTCCTCAAATTGTTTAATTGTTGCCGTTGCTGCTATTATTTTTGGTTTTACTACTTTTCCGTCTACATTTTTCAAACATAATTCTTCTATTAATGTCTCAAAAAGACCTGTTAATGTTCCAAGTGGCCCAGATATTAAATGTAACTCATCTTGCACTATTAACGATGGCGGACTAATAAACCTATCTCCGTTTGAGTCTAATCCAAACAACGCTCTAGCCTTTGGCTTCCATACTAATTGAACAAACTTATCAACTGTTCCAATTAAGAAAGTTGGACGTTTCTCATATATCGTATCATCTACAATATAAATTGGTAATTCTTCATGGAAGTCGCAATTCTTATCCGGGCAATGAACAACCAATTTATCATTGTTTATTTTGTATCCGAAGTAGTACTTTGTCTTGCTTCCTTTTTGATCGTAGTAACCTAAATTTGCTCCGCACCAAGGACAACTATTTACAACAAATTGGTTAGCATCTTTATCATTTTTTTGAAGTTTACTTAGTTGCGTTTTTGCCTTCACGTTAGTATTTGGAGTCGTATCTGATCCAACCCAAATACCAATAGAAAAAGGAATTTCTCCAAGTTTTAAAGTATTTTTTCTTCTTAAGTACTCTAAGGCACACATTAGTCTTGATGATCGTTGGAACTGGTCAGCAGTTAGAAGTCTCAATGTGTATCGCATCATAACATCTACACCAGCATCCATATTATTTTTCAAGCGCCTCAGAATCATTTGAAAGGCTGCAACACCTAAGTACGCTTCCGTTTTACCTCCACCAGTAGGGAACCAAATTAAATCAACAATTTCTCTTGAATCGCACTTTTCATCAACTAATGACTCAATTGACATTAATATAAAAGCAATCTGGAATGCCCTCCAAGTATTACTAGCGTTCTTAAGTTTATTTTCATCATTAATACTTTCTTTAAAAGGTTTATTAAAAATAATTTGTTTATCTTCTACACGTCCAAAACGTCTATCTTTACCATTTACCTGTTGAAGAAGTATTGCCGTATTCGCTAAACGAAATGCTTCTAATAATTGTGGATCCTTTAGCAATTTAAGACCCTTTTCCATTCTATCCAGACTTTCTTTACATAGTTCTAAATGCTTTTCAGCAATCGATTGTAATAGTTCTGGGACATCCTCAACCTCTGTTGTTTTATTCTCTATCCATTCCCTATAACCATCTATTAAAGGCTTTAATATTTTTTCAGGGGATTCATTACTAGAAAGACCAGCAAGATCACTCATTTTAATTTCTAGTTCAACCTTTTTCCCATCTTGATTTACAAAAACGTTTGGAGTCATACTTAGTGCTTCATATTCTGGCATAAAAGTGGTCGACAATTGTTGGACGTTCTTAGAATTTTGCTCCCAGTCTGCAGCACACCCATGACCGAAAGCATATACTCCTTCGTTTCGATATAGAAGTTCGGTAGAAGCCTCTTCATCACTCAACAACTTTTTCATCTCATACTGTTTTGGATAAACAGAAAAACAGTGCTCATCTGGCGCACTTATACTCATTGTTGCTTGAAACAATATTAATTGTTGTCTATTAAACTTCGGAACTGATGAACGGTTTGTAACACTAATGGTGATTATATATTTATCCTTAACTTCACGAAGTCGAGCCTGAAATTGAATATGATAATGGGAGATTTTCTCCCCTTTTTTATTTTTCATTTCAGTTTGTTTTTCCATTTGTTTATGGTTAATAAGTTCGTTTAAAGGTAACTCCCATATTCCTTCTACAGTTTCCCTCAGCCACCATTGAAAACTATTACTTTCACCCTTAACTTTTACATTGTGAGGTGTATATGTTCCACCTTCTATTCTAACTTTTAATTGAGGGAGATCTTTATTAACACAAAATGTTAACCCCATAGTTGAAGGCATAAAGTCATTTTTTTGTGGAAATAATTCTACTTCTCCATCGTCTTCAGTTGTTTCTATACCTTCTTTACGCTCAAACAATTTATCTATTTTATCGTCTTCTTGAATTTCATTAGGTTCTTCACCAATTGGGGTTTCAAGGGCAACTTCGTCACTTTCACTTGTACCTAATGGAAACAAATGGCCGCTTACATATCTTTGAGTAGGTGTTTCTCTTTGGAGAATCTCCTCTTTAATTCCGCCAACTTCCCAATAATAAGGTTTGTACAATTCATCCCTTGATTCAAATATCGAAGTGCCGATATGATTAAATTTTATATAGTGATCTCTAATTTGACCGGGTCCAATTATTTCTTCTTTGACATTATCCATTACTTTTTGCCGATTATTTAATGATTTATCTAATGAGATAGCCATAGCCATTACCCCTTCCCTACTAATCTATATTCATTGGCTTCATAAGGTTGTATGGTGCTATTAAATGTCTTGAGCGATCTATTGATACAATTCTTTCAATATTAAAAGAAGCCCCATTAAATTCTTTTGACATAAACGTGTAGTAGCCTTTTTCTTGTAACTCCTTTAAGATATCATTTGAAAGTTCACTCATTAATTTATTAGAAATAATTCTTCCTGCTTTTCTATGGGCAAGTTGAATAATCTTCATAGTATTGTATGTTTCTTTTATCATTTCTTCATCATACTTTAATGCCTTCAGTATTTTCGGAAGTTCAGTCGGGCAAATTGAATCCTCATTACACCATGACCTTAAAGATGCCATAGAAGCAGTGTTAATATTGTATTTGTTAATCAAAATTTCACTTACTTTTCTAATTCCTTTTTTCTTTACGTTAAAGCGTAATTTATCCTTCCATTCATTTTGAAGAAGGCGATATTTTTCAGCGTTTTTCTTAAGAACATCATGATCAGCAACTTCCGCAATTAATCTGGTATCTCTATCATTTCTAATTACAATAAAGTCATCTTCTTCTATATCCTTAAAATTAAGTTGCTTGATAAAATTACTTTTTTCATTAGGGGAAAAAACACGGATTTTTGAATCTTTTGGTGCAAACAAGAAGCGGTCATTCTCCAGATAAACTATGCTTGCTTCAACAGCATCTTGAGAGTTTACCTCTAATGTATTTTTCTGTTCCTCTAGGAACTTGCTTACTGCTGTATTTAACAACTCTGCTTGTTCTAAGGTAATATTACTTTTCTTTTGTATCGGCTCCCCAAAAGAAACATTTTGAAATATTGTGCTATATACACCTTTCTTGTCTATATCCTCAAAGATCTTGTTGGGACTTATGGAATTGGTAAAAATATCATAAGATATAAAAGCAACGGTCTTACCTTTAAAAGTATTTTTAACATACTCTCCAAAATAAGCGGGATTACCTACAAAAACAACTTCATCAAAGGTTTCAATATCTTTTCTAAAACTGTTCTCTGTAAAAAAACTTTCCTTTAAGAATGATTTCAACCCATCTATGATTAAAAATCTTTCCTCAATTGTTATTGCCCTTTTTGTAACAATTGCTACTTTTAAGCCTGTTTCCGCCCTGCTGTTAATATAATTGCATAGGTAATCATACAAACTATTATTTGTACTTTCTAGCACTTCCTTAAATGACTTTGCTATTTGAATTACAACTTTTGTGAATAGTTCGGGATAACTTTTTTTAATCTGAATAAACTTTGAGATGATCTGATCTTCAGTATCCTTATTGATCACCTTATTATACGGAAGTAAACTGCTTGCCAACTTAAAAAACACTTTCTTAAGAAGGTTCAGAACTTCTACCAGATGATCGTCATTCTCATATCTATTTTGAATCTCTAATCTGAACTTTTCAATGCTATTGGCAAAAGGCAATAATTCATTGCTTTCCACATGCTTAAATAAAACAGTCTTATGACCCAAACTATATAAGTCTATTAAATTATTAAAGTTCATAGTCATCACCTCCAAGCAAGGAATTCAATTCCAAGTGGTATTTGAACTCCAGTAGACTTTAAATATTCAACAATTTCCTCAGTAACTATTTTGTGGTCACTCTGCAATAATTCTCTTCGTAATTCTTCCTTCACCTCATGCAGCCGATTTTCGTTGTCAGTTCTGCTTGATAAAATCATTTTAGGGTTATTAGTGAATTGCTTGTCTTGTTTAATAAAACTAAATAGGTCTGAATAAATAACTGGAACTTCATCGTTAATTTCTACATCATTTCGCTTCATTTGAGATGAAAAAAATTTCCCGTTTGTGTAACTATTACTGTTATCAAAATAAAGGAAGTCTTTTATCGTTCCCTTTACACCCTCATAAATAAAAATTTCATTACCCATAAAATCATTAATTTGACCAGCATTTCCGACCAAGTAAAATGAGTCTCCCGGATAAAACTCAACTTTATTTAATTGGCCAGATGTATACAAAGCCCTCAACAATCTGCTATTATCTAAACCAACTTGTTGCTTCTTACTTACCTTTCGTGTTCTCTTAATTTCATCAAATTCTTCGTCTAAAAGAATAACTCTATCAATCCAATACCTTTCAGGAATTCCTCTTTCAATCTTTCCGTCTTTTATCTTCAGTATCATTTCGTTTTCAAAAACAGGGCTAGGTTCTACCGAGATAACTGATGCTTTTCTCGCAGATTGTTCATCCTGATAAATAATTCGGCTACCTTTTTCTAAATTAATAACTGTTTTTCTTATAGACCGCATTTGTTTATTCTTAGAAAATGTTTTATCTGCTATTCCCATTGCAATAAATAATGAAAAGAATTGTTCGCTGGGAAGAGATAGTATAATGTTAATAGATTTTTTATACTTAATTCCATGGTCATTTATATAAGCGCCTAATTCGAATGCAAAATTGATCCAATCAGGTATATCTATGGGACCCTTTCTGCTAAGAACTTTTAAATTCTTAATGGTCATTCCATTCACCACTTTCATAACCAGATTCCTCATTATCTTATACTAGTAATTTTATCACATCATTTGACAAATAAATTTGACCTTTTCCAATTTTACTCCTATTCCGACATATTTTTTAGTACATTAGACATATTAAAAACAAATTATTCTGGAAAACAACTTCCTAACTTACTTATTACACACAAATGTACCCTTTGGCAGGGAATCTTTGATGTAGGCTGGACATATTCTTTAGAGTTTTTTCCAAAGAAAAAGAAGCAAACACAATGTTTAACTGTTTGCTTCGGTGGCTTTACCTATTAATCTCTCCTCTCTTTCCTTTTCGAAATAACAATGTATTATTCCTAAAGCATCTCTTACATGTTCATTTGATTTTATTTCTCCAAAGATTCTATGAATAGCAGGTTTCATCTCTTTTTTGCTAGCCTTTCCGTTTCCTGTAACTGCCTTTTTTATTGAAGCGGGGGCATATGTTTTAATATCTATCCAATTTTTTGCTGCTATAAGATATATTATTCCGATAATCCAATTAACCTCTTTACTACCTCCACTGTAGTTATTTTCAATAAGAATTAAGTGAACTTTGAATCTATCAATTAGGCTTTCGATTTCCTTATGAACTATGAGAATTCTCTCTTTAATTGAGGAGTTAACCGTGGTCTTAATTGTTTGCAGGAAAAGTATTTCTTTATTGTATGATGTAATTGCAACACCTGTAGAGGATAGAGAAGCATCTATACCCATGATTGTATGCATTAAATCCCCCCCTTTCATTTACACTAGTCCTTACTCACTCCCCTTTGCTTTTTTAATGCTTTATAAACAAAACCTAATTCCTCAAAGTTACAACGAAACTGTTTACAAACTACATCTCCCTCCATAAAGATTACCTCTATTGGAAAACCTTCATTTGAAGAATCTATCTTTGTGTACATTGATACACCCTCTTCCAATCCGTACTCAATGATTTCGTTTAATTCCTCAATATAGAAGTTTCTTTTTATCTGAACAAACTCTCTTTTAGTTACTGTATATGGATGCACAATACCTTCTTCGTCAGTAAATTCCAGTTGAACAAATCTATTTAGTGTAATAAAACGAACACATACTGAACTTTCAAATAGTTCATTTATGTAGATTAAATCTTTAATACTATAATCCTTCATATTTTCTCCCCCTTTCATTTTTTAGGTTCTGCCAGATTGATCTCTTTCCCTTGTGTATTTTAATAGTTTATATTTGTCATTTCTTTTTCTAGAAGACAAAACCTTTATTTTATAAAAAAAAGACAGTAGGATATTCCCTACTGTTATTCTCCACTGGCTTCTTTATTGTGCTGGTTCACTTTGGTATTCTAATTCTTGCACGAGCATACAAATCTTAAAGATTTTCTCGCTTTCCAAGATATATTCACTTAATATCGGTTCAATGACTAACATTAAATGGTGATAATCGTAGAATGTTTGTTGGTGACATAAAATATTGAAATTCCCAACATGTGCTGAATTTTTACTGACAAAGTTCTTCTCTGTACGGGTGATATATAAGAAATACATATAATCTTTATCCGTATGAGTAACCCAGTTGAAGCGGGGATGCCTGCCTATAGTAATAACATAATCATTATGAAAGGCTTTTACATAATCCGGGCTATTCTTTTTGTCTTTTCCCTTTATCATTTGTTTTTCCCTCCCTATTCCTTAGTAAAATATTTACATATATTCAATTAAACAAACGTACGTTTCATCCTTTTTTCTCAAAATGAAAATTGAACCAGCATTGAGCCGAAAACGAACCAAAGTAGAACCGGCGTTGAACCAGTCACCCCTTGATATTATTGGATTGAGCCAATTGAACCTATTTTTCGCTACTTTAAAGATATTTTTGTTTCTAAACAAAATAAAACCTTTCTAAATACTCTATAAAATGCTCTAGTTAAAACTACTTTTTATTCTGAAACATAACTGGTTCAAATGGCTCATGCCTAGTATTCATTGGGAAGAATCGGTTCATAAATGGTTCAAAAGCAGTTCTTAATGGTTCAAACCCTTTAAGGAATATAAAAGAGACGGTTTTTTCCCGTCTCAAAGTTTTTCTGAAAATATTTAGATGTATTTAGGTTACTATACGAATACCTTTCCACGATTTAGTTCTTTTAGGGTTGTTCATTTGACTCTTTTTTACTTTATCACCGTAAAGGTTCTCAATATTTTTGTTGAACTTAGTTTGACTACCCGAAATATGTCCATTTTGTTTACAGAATTTCTCCCATTCAGCAAAAAGAATAGCACGAGCGGTTTCATTCTCCTCGCCCAGTTCACAATAATCTTCTACAAAAGCCATTACTGGGTTACTGTATTTCTTGTACTCTGCTTTCAGTCCCTCGCTCATTTCATTAGTTGTAAACTTCCATTTATTCTTTATGACACGATGTAAACCCTCTAACGCCCACAGAAGGATAAAGTCCAATTCTTTTTCTAACGCTTTACTTAAATCAGGATTCTTTTTCGTAATCGTTTCATTGAATGGAATAAGTGTCAAACGATTATAAAAAGCATCTGTTGAATCTTTAGAAAAATTTGCAGGGAGACTATTGCTGGAAAAAACAAACTTCGCCTTATTTTTAAATTCAAAAGGTGCTTCATAAATTCTTCTCGCAGGAATAGGATCATTACCAGTAGCAGCCTTCAAGTAACCAATTTCTTTTACAGATTTATCCGGTAAATCCGCAAAAATATTTACTATCTTTCCATACAATTTTGCTTGATTGTACTCATTCCCGTCTAAATCCTGTAAGGGAACATGGCTTTTAGCATTATCATTTAAAAGACCTTCAAGGGTGGCATTAATAAAAGTCGATTTACCACTATCGCCTTTTCCCGTTAATATAAAAATCATTTGCTTAGACTTTGTAAAAGAGGTTAAACAGTAACCCACCATTTCCTGTAAAAGCATTTGGACTTCCGGGTTAGGAACAGAGGTAGATAGAAACTTCTTAAAGTTCTCTCCTTTAGCATCTTTGTTATAATTTGCTTGGATTTGTATTGTAGATAAATACTCTGGCGAATGTCCTTCAGTGAAAACCCAGTTGTCATTATCTTCAATATTTAATATTCCATTTTTTAAGTTCAGTAGATATGGATTATTATTAAATTCTTCAGGGAACTTGTTAATTCGCTCGTCAATTCTCCATTGTTTAGTTCCGTCATTTATTGCATCCATTGAAGAGTATTGCGGGGTAAGCAATGCCTTTACAATCCCCTTATCTTCATTTTCCTTAATGGGTCTGTATACGCCATTGTCGTATAGAAATAAGACTCCAGTTGAGTATGCTGAGGGTACATTTTTAATTAGATATTCTGCTAGGTATCCCCTGTGTACATACTTACCAAACTTTCCTTCTTTAAGGAATGGAGCAATAAAATCCACTTCTCCGTCATTGTTTGAGGATAGTTCATAACCCTTAGGAGCAATATACTGATTTCCTTTATCATCCGTTATAACTTCCTTCCATACTGGCATATTAGCAATTTCTTTATCAGGAATTTCTTGTAAAACCCCATTTTCTAACTGCTCTTCTTTTTGATTTAACTCTTTTGTAAGTGAATAATTAATGATAGGTCCTTTTATTTTTTTACTTTCATTTTCATTTTTCATTTAATCTCCTCCTTTTCCCAATAAAACAAGGGATTGGAGTAAAACCCAGATTGTATATTTGTGCTATATAATTAGATTTTACATTCCTCCTTGTTACATTCGATCACAATAAATTTAATAAAGCACCCTCCTTCCTTTATACCGGGAACCAAGATCCTCGATTTTTCCAACCTTGCCTTTACCACCTACTTTTCAGTAAGAGGTAAATGAAAATAACTAATATTTTGGGTTAAAGTTATTCTCATTAGCACTTTTTAGGTAATTGTTCGTGCTCTATTAATACTTATATCACGAATAAAAAGACACATTAAGCATGGGATGACATAAGTGTAAATATCTCAGAAGACCATAAAAAAAGACCCTAATGGGCCTTAAATAGTTTTTCGGGGTATTACTCCAATTCTTTTTTTAAAATAAAATCTAAGATATCTTCTAAATTGCCCCAAGACGATAAATATATTTCACTTTCCTCAACTGTTCCAAGTTCTTTTATATTTGTCCAACCGACCAAGACCCCATACAAATTAACATTTGGATTTTTAACTGCCTCAAAGTCTTTTAAATATCCAAATAATTTGTATGCACCATCGACCAAATATGTCCTTTTATCTGACCTTTTTACTTCGATGATATAAAAACTCTTCTTATTGCCCTCAAA
This sequence comes from Cytobacillus horneckiae, assembly GCF_002835735.1. Taxonomy (GTDB): domain Bacteria; phylum Bacillota; class Bacilli; order Bacillales; family Cytobacillaceae; genus Cytobacillus; species Cytobacillus horneckiae. The sequence goes on from NZ_PISD01000076.1 coordinate 32,771, forward strand.
CACTTCTAAAACCATATCAGGTCTTCTAAGTTTATCGCTAAGACCATATAAGTTCATTAAAGGGCCATATATGCTTTTTAAAGCAATTTCCTTTGGAATACCTTGGAAATATATTTTGATTTCCTTAAGGCCTGCCGTAAACCTGCTGACAAGGGATGAGCCGCCGCCTATAAGTCCAATTCGTTTCTCAACCCCGCCATTATCTCTTATAACTTCAAGTAGTTTAAACATAACTGCAATTTCATACAAAGTATCCTTATTTAGAGGCTCTAAAGTCTTCCCCTTTAATACTGTATCAAGATATCTAACCGGGTTAATATTCATAAAATAATAAACTTGAGCAACTTTTGCCAAATGGGAATACATTTGTCCTCTGGCTTTTTCTGCTTGGATTATTGTTTTTTGATTTATATCATGCATATCCCCGATTTTTCTTATAAATGGATTTTTAAGTAATTTTTTTGTCTTATGTCCAATTCGTAACACTGTATTAATCCATTTCTCTTTGTTCTCAAGTTCCTCAAGATTTGTTTCGTCTTTCTCAAAATCAGAATTTGATAAAGAATTACAGATAAACATAATCCTTCGCAATAAATAAAGTAATAGTCTATTTTCCGGCAAATCAAATACTGAAGACCGTTGACTGCATACAAATATAGATGGATCTCCCCCTGAAGCATTTCGTTCTGATATTGTTTTACTCCAGTTTATTTTTCCTTTAACATTCCCTCTCAAGACTTTGTGTTCTGTTTGGGATGTCTTTGAAAGGCGTTTTAAAATGGAAGGAGCAGTTATTTCTATAAACTCTTCAACTTCTTCATCAAGAATAAAATATATATTACTCAACTTCTGCAAATTACTTTTTGATACATTTGTCAGGCTTAAAAATACATCTTCTGCTGAAGCGATTGCAGAATTATTTTGGATAAATCTCCATAAATGCTTATTAGTTTGCTCTAATATTTGAGTATGATTTTTTGACGACCAACAATCGTTTTTATTAGTAATCATTTACACTACCTGCTTTAAATAGTTTCCTATTCAATTGATTCATCTTCAATTTCTCTCTCTACATGCAGTTCATCTTGTAAATCAGTTTCATCTTCTTCGTCACTTTCGTCACTCTCCAAAGATGTTAGCCGTCTATCAATATTTCTAAAGAAATTACTTGGCAGATCAAAAAAGTCACCTACAAACCTTTTAAATGTTTCTCTTTCCAGTATTGATAAGTATGAACCAATTTGTTCATACAGTTCATGGATATCATTATGTTCTAATCCTTCATACTGAGGTATAACTGTTCCACAAATTGCTTCAATCCTACCGGAATTATTTGCAATATTAATATAATCCATAAGTTCGATTATTATTGCAGGTCCTAAAGGCTTTGGTGTAACTTCAACTAATTTATATACAAAGTCTTTATTCACCTGTGAGAGATTCGTTGCATTTATTAACCTAGAGTAGAATGTTAAATTAGGAATTGGAATTTCGATAAATGCAAATCTACGCATAAATGCATAAGAAAATGCAAATAGACTGTTCTTATCAAATGTATTCATAGTACCTATAATTCTCCAATTCATCCCTATAAAATAGGTACAGGTTAAAGAATCAAAAAATGAATCACTTCTTGCATGGTGTTTAATTTTGATTGTTTGGCCATTAGATTCGAAGGGCAATTCAACATCTTTTCCAGATAAAACAGTGAATAACTGACCAAATGCCTTATCTATATCTGCTCTGTTAATTTCATCAATGATGAGCCATTTATTTTCCTTGATACTTTTTAATACGATTCCTTCGTTAAATCTAAGTTTTCCTGATTCATTTGGATCAGGCATATAACCGCCAATAGTATCAAATGTGCTCCAATCATCAGTTGCTGTACTTAAAATAAATCCATCAATAAAATTTGTTCTTACTCCTTCTTCTGCTGCTCTCTCAGCAATAGTTGTTTTCCCAGTACCCGGAGGTCCAGTTAAAATAATGTTCTTGTTAATGTTAATGTAATTTTTGAAATACTCAATAGGCTGGGTATCCATTTCTAGAGAACCTTTAATAATATTTATATCTGGATTATAAATATTGCTGTACGTTCTTGGAGCAGGAGGTTGCTCACCATCTTCGGCGTTCTCGTCTTCGTCACCTTCGAATTGGTGCTGTCTATCCTCAAATGACATTGTTTGCTCAACAAGATAACGTATTTCATCTTTAACATTAAGCATAAATCTTTCTCCAAAAATATCTGTAAGGTCTTCCTCCGCATCAGGATAATTATCCAATATTGCTCTAACTAACCCTACTGCCTGTTCTCCATATATAGCACTTAACGCTTGATTCGGTTCTCCCTTAGTCATTGGAGAAATTCCGGGTAAATTGTATGTAGTTATATAAGGCACTAAATCGTCTTTTTTAATATTCTCTTCTAAAAGAAGATCTACATTAATTTCGAGTTTAAAGTTCCTTCCTTCATAACCAATATCATATGGTGCTCTATTTATATGACCAATACCAATTAATCCAGTTTCCCATGTTACTTCTGGTCTCCCTCTATCTCCTCCAAACACGATAAAGATTGTTTGGTTGACTTCTAGTTCTTCTCTAAATCTGTTTAACTGAAGTACTTCAATTGGATTTTCTAAATTAGAAATATCCTCTACAGTTGTTGGATTGCCGGTTTTAATACTATAAAACACAAGTTCTTCTAGTTCATCATCAGACAAAGGCAATTGTTCTATATCATCCTCAAATACATCATCTATATCAGGTATAGTATGAGGTGAATCTCTTGGTACGCTAACCTCAATTTCCTCCTCATCCTCAAAAAGTGATAGCGGGGTATTTTCTTCTCTATAATCCGGCACTTCATTATCCTCCTATACATCTCTTGTAGTTTGTTCATTGATTGTCCCTAATTCTACCAATTAAATTCTATCAAACAATTTAATCAATTTATAGGACCTTTTGCTTAAAAGAAATTAACAACTGGTTTCCTTCATGAATTGTGATTTCGCTTTAATTTAATAACTAGATATACTCTTCACATTTACTTTGATTATAGGCGGTAATAAAGCCCAATTTTTGTGTGATATTTTAAGGACTAGGTTAAAATTAAATCAATAATAAAAGGAGTGCTTTTTATGCACCCCTTTCCTAATATTTCATATTCCCTATAACGAAAAATATTAAGGACAAGTAATCCCATTCTTTAATACGTGAATAAAAGCATTACTTCTTATCCTCTTACCATATAAACCTAGTAATTCTGACAATTCCTCCATGAGTACTTGACTCTTCTTTGATTCTGATGGCAACTTAATAAACCATTGTTTTAGTATCTTCTCTGTATCTACTCCGGTTTTATTCTCTCCCCTAGCATATTTTGTAGTGTTCATATCCTTATAACCAATGTATTTACTAGGACCAAAAGAATTATTTGCAGGTATATAATACCAATGCTTAAACTGTGTTAGTTGTGTAAGTATATCTGTTTCTTCCAATAAATCCTTGTTAAATTGCTCAATATTATAAATAACCTCTTGTAATGAAGTAACCAATTCCTCCATAATTATCCCCTCGTTTTATAAACGGTCATATTTCCAAAACTAAATGTTTAAATACGTTATTTTGTTGTTCACCAATTTTTGAATATGTCCCCCATCTGCATTCATATTGTTATAATAACTCTAACTTATCTTCTCTTTTATATTTAGTACCTACAGAGGCAAGAGGGGACCATTCTAATTTTCCATACAATATCTTTCCTTCGTAAATTAAGAAGTCTTCATCTACACTATTTGATTTTGCAGGGAGTTCCCAGTACTTACTATCATTTGTTAGAAGGATGGAATAACCCTTAACAACCGTATTTCCTTTTTTAATGTTTTCCAATGACTTTATATCCTTTATAAAATCATATCTTGCTTGATCTTGTGCGCCGTGATTTTTTAACCTTATTAACCCGCCTTCCATAGATAGTAATGCAGTTTTATGACGAAGTTGTATTGCATATAAAACATTAAACCTTGAATCTTTTACCAAAATATCAACCTTCTGTCCTAGATAATTACTACTTTTCTCACAAACGAAACCATTTTTCTTAATTTCATCTCCTAGGTAGTTTTGAAATTCTTTCTCCGATTTAAAAAATGGTTTCTGCTGTGAAAGATTAAAAAGTATTTGATCTATCTGCATTTAAATAACACCAGCCTTATATCATTTCTATCCTTTATTAAAATTCTGGAAATATTTTTAATGTTATAAAATGAATCTACCAATATAGTATAATATTTATAAGAAATATTTGGAAAGTGGGTTTCTTAATGAATGAATCTTATTTGTTAATTTTTTTATTAGTAATCCCTGTTGCTGCTATTACTTTTTATCTATTAAAAAAGGGAAGAAAGAATATATCCGAATATGATTGTGAAAAAAATGGCCAAGAACACATCATAAAAAATGAAGTTACTCCACAAAAAGAAGAACTATTGAACATTGATTTTCCATTATTGGTTAATAAAACGGATCCCTCCGTTTTAAAATCCGGAAAAATAATTGAGCCAAATAATAAATTAAAGGAATACTCTAATGATTTATTAAGAATGGTCAAATCAAATACACCACATTTATCAAAAGGTAAAGAAGTCTATGAAGTTGTTTTCTCTGAAACAATACAGGAGGAATTGAAAAAAGGTACAACTAAACTTATGGACTCTGTAAATAAGGAAGGTTACCAGCGTGCAATGGCTGTTAATGAGCGAGGAAGAATCATTGAACATGGGAACCTAAAAGTCCAAAAATATAATCCTGCACAATTAAAAGCACTTGCCATGAACACACTAACGGTTGTTGTTTCTCAAGAACATTTACAAGAAATAAGAAAAGAATTAGAAAAAATTCACTTATCCTTAGACCGATTAATCTCAATGAGAAAAAATGAATATTACGGACAGGCCAAAGGAACATATGACTACCTCAAAAGAGCATATACCATTTATCAAAATAACGAGATTAGTGAGAGGGTAATGGCTCAATTAGAAAGTATCTATCGTGAAAACATATCCTCTATCTACTCCATCATGAAGGACTTAGATGATGTTACTAATCAAGTGTCAGTCCTTAAGAAAAAGGTTTGGATGTGGCAAACTAAGGAGCAATTAACTAATTTAAATAAAATAGTTTCGGAATACATCGATTATGAGAATCTACTAAACTTATATTTTATGAATGTAACTGGTTGTATAAAATTAATGGAACTTTACGGTGATTCACAGGCAGTTATTGAGCATTCTATCGGAAATGCAAATCAATTAATCAAATTATTTGAAGAGAGTAAAAGCCAATTTTTAGTCGAATTAGATTCCTACTCATCAGAATTCAAAACAAGATTTACTACAGACAATTATATGTTAGAGAAACAGAGAAGTATAAGAAAGGAGATTAGTAAGGTAAACAGTATATCAAACAATTTTATTAAGAAGAGTTTACCTGAACCACCTGAAAAACTTTATCTATCTGTAGAAGATAATGAAGTAGTATCTGTTTATAAGGCATAAAGAGGAAAATAAACTTCCTCTTTAGCCTTATTTATTTTGTGGCTCCACTTGTAGTTTCCTAGTTGTACTATTGTCCTGAATATCTGCTACGAAGATCTTCATACATTAACGGCCCCTCTTCTTGTGTCTTTTTTGGAACACCTTTTAATGAAAAGGGTACTGTTATAAATTTATCTGGATTTCGTTCAAGTTCGCTTATAAATACATTTCTTGGCTCCGCACCGACCAGAATAACCAAATTCGGTTTTAATATCTCAATTTCATCTAATAATAATGCCCTGCACTTTTTTGTGTCTCTTGTACCTTTATTGTTTGGAATTCTAGCAAAATCTGTTACATAAGATTTTTTTGCAATTTCAGGAGTTATACCCAGATTTTCTAACAATAAGTTATAATTTTGTGAGGGCCAGTATTTATTAAATATGTTCTGGTATTGTAAATTGTTATTAAATATCCAAAAACACGATAGAACAGTCATACTTAGTTTCTCTATACTCTGCAATGAACCTTTAAAGACAAACAAGTAATTTGCAGTCCCACTCTCTAAAACATCACTTCCTATAAACGGCAGATCAGTGCTACGTGCGATACTATCTCCTTTAAAGGTATTGTTATTCCAGTTTCCCTCTATTTGTTTCTGATATTCATCAAAATAAGTATCATAGTAATTTGCTAGATATTTTAGTCTTGGGATTAATCTAATATCCTCAATAATACTTTCTTTTACATTACCCTTTATTTGATTTTCACTATACACATCATATTTCGCATGAATATGTGATAGTTTCCGTAAAATTTCTATAATGTTCTCCCCCATTCCCTAATACCCTCCTAAATATATATGAATATAGATTTAGTATCTTTCCCTAAAAATACCTTTTTATATGGAAATTTTACCATCAACCATCATAAAATAGAGTAGAATCTAAAATTCTATTAAATTGGAGGGGATTTTCATGCGGTTACAAAGAACTAGGGAATATGATCCGGAGGATCGCAGGTATAAAGATGTTTATTCCTTTACTAATAGAAGACCATTTGCACCTATAAATACCTTTAGTCATGAGATTATTGAAGAAGTTTTTGACTTTGCTTATGGTATGAGTTTTGGCCGTGAAGGACACCACCGAAATCATAGAACAGGAGGAAATAACAGAAGAAGAAATGGAGAAATATTCGCAGATACTTTTCAGGGAAAACTAGCCGAGTTTGCTCTCTGGGAAGTATTTAATGATAACGGATTATTAGTACCAATGCCTGATCTTGAAATGTATGATGAAGGCGTTTGGGATTCTAGTGATTTTGAGTATATGGGAAGGAAGATTGCCGTAAAATCCACGAAGTCTTTTGGACAGTTATTGTTACTTGAGGCTGAAGATTGGAACGAAGAAGGATTATACATTCCGAACTTAAATACAGATAATGAACTTTACCATTATTTTGTTTTAGTAAGATTAGAACCCTATGCTGCAGACATTTTGAGAGGAAATAGATTGTATTTCAACGATACTTGCGATAGAAATACACTTAAAGAATTAATATTGGCACAAGAATTCACCTATGATATTCCCGGTTATATGACTAGAAATAATTTGGTTCAACTTATTGAAAGAAACTATTTTATACCTCAAGGTGCATATCTCAATAGAATGGGGCGTAATAACAGAATGGATGCAGATAACTATTATATGCAGGCTGGAAATCTACATCATATTGATGGTTTAATTGAAAGACTTAGAGCATTGGAATAAAAAAAGACGGGGCTCGTTTCCCCGTCTTACTTCTTAACAATAAAGAAGCACAAAGCCTATATAAATCATTTATATTGCCACTGCATTTTCATTTTCATCAACTTCAGTTCTATCATATACAGTATTTAGCGCTGCTATAAAATTTTCTGCGATTCGTCGGATAACCGGTACACTCACAGCATTTCCAGCCTGTTTATATAGGTGACTGTTTGCCATGCCTTCTGGAATTACATAGTCTTCATCAACTGGAAAACCCTGAAACCGAAGCGCCTCTTTTGGAGTTAGTTTGCGATAGCCCCAATCGTCAATAATTAAAGGTACGTTATGCCCTCCAGTACCCATATTCGCAGTAAGAGTCGGACATACATTACTTTGATTTTCTCTTATATACACTCTTCGAAGTTGATATACAGTATCCCTGCTAGTCATTGCCTCCTGAATCATAGTGTAATACTGGCTAGTCCCTGTATAATAATAAGCAGGATCTTGCTGTTCATTACGATCAAGAATATCATCAATTGTTCTAGTTAACGGAATTCTGTCAGGCCAAACAAAATTATTTAAAGCCTCTTCACTTCTAAAGCCTACTATAAATATTCTTTCACGGTTTTGCGGAATATTTCCATATTCCATAGTATTCATTACTCTACTGTCAATGTGATATCCACTTTCCCGCAACATTTGCTCGATAACTCTAAATGTATTTCCTTTATCATGTCCTTTTAAGTTCTTCACATTTTCCAAGAAGATTGCTCTAGGCTCTTTAGTACGAATAAAACGAATTACATCGAAGAACAGTGTACCGCGCGGATCTTTTGCTTCAGTATGCCCTCCACACTCCGGGCAGACTGCATCGTTAATATACTCTTCATAAGTAACACTATGTTCATGTTCGCAATCATGACATTGGTACTTCATACCGTGCCTATTACCTGCAACAGAGAACGCAACACATGGCCAACCAGCAGTAATAATATCTGTATCCGGCATTTCATCTGCATGAACATTACGAATATCTTCTTCTTTTAATTCATGTTCAAAATTTGCTCTATATGTGATGCAAGCATTCTTATCCATTTCATTTGCCCAAATAATGTTTGCGCCTGCTTGTTCAAAACCTTTGTCAATTCCACCTATACCTGCAAAAAGTGATGAAACTGTATATGGCATTTTTTAGCCTCCTATTATTTCATTATGCGAATGTACGTTCTCGATAATGAGTTATAATAACTTATTTTATCATAAGTTGTCGAATCTGGCTGCCCCCAAGTTTATTTTTGTAGAAATATTTATTGGAAACTATAAATGGTTTAATATACTTCGGTCTTGGAAATTTATATAATACAGAACAATGAAAGTGTGATTATTAGTGGATAATTTGACTAAAGAGCAAAGAAGAAAAAATATGCAGGCAATTAAGTCAAAATCTAAACTAGAAGATTTGGTTACGAAGGCACTTTGGAAAAGAGGAATAAGGTTCCGAAAAAATGTCAAGGAATTGTTCGGAAAACCCGACATTGCAATTAAGAAGTATAAAGTGGTGGTTTTTATAGATTCATGTTTTTGGCATGTATGCCCCATACACGGTAACCTCCCGAAAAGCAATGAAACATATTGGGGAAAGAAACTTGAAGGAAATCAGAAGAGAGATATGGAGGTAACAAAGTATTACATTGAGAATGGGTGGCGAATATTGAGAATATGGGAACATGAGATAAAAGAAGATATAAATTCTGTATTGGACAAAATAGTTGGTACAATACAAGCGGCAAGAAAACTTTCTTAAATTCCCGCCGCTAGATAACATATTTTTTAAATTTGTCTCCTAAAATCTGCATAGGCCTTTGCAAAATTAATTTTGAACTTGAGTTTAGTTTAGTTACTTTTACAGAGTCTACTCAAGTTCTTAATAAGACATAAGTTAATTTAGCAAGTCGTAATGCTTTTGGTTGCGCCCTAAAGTGCCTATTCATTAACAAATGTTAATACTTTTTATTATTTTCTTCAAATTCTTGATATGTTCCTGTTTCCGCAAAATCAATCTGGAACTTATATTCATCCAATTTTGTAACTACAACTGAATCTATACCTGCATCTTCTAAATGCTTTTTTGTAACTAAAGTTCTGGATGGGATTTTTAAAATATGACGGAGCAGCCATTTCCCTAAAGCCTTGTTTGGCTTAGACATAAAGCCTTTTCCTCCACCTTGGCAAATTTTTGCATTTAATTCCTCACCATTTGGTAATAACAATGTAAACGGTTCTTTATCACCAGTTTCAGGATCGTATGGGAAGAATCCCTCAAATTCCCTATGAATCCATGAAGGAATAGGAATATAAACTTCGTTCTTATGCCGATCTCTTCCACCTGCATTCCATTGATTTAAACCACTCTTTTCTTCCACATTACCAGTTTTTGCAGAATAAAGAGGTAAGATAACTGAAGGGTAACTTTCCTCGAAACCTTCGTGTGATAGATAAAGAGTTTTTGCTTCTTCACTTAATAGGAAAGAAAAAGGATCTTCTAAGATATCAACAGTAAAAGTATCTAATGGTTTATTTGTTATAAATCTTTTATATAAAGTACTTTTAGATTTTGAAAATTTATATTCGTGGCTTCCATCAGAAAACCAAATTGTTTTTTTAGTTGTCTGTTTTTTATCAATTTTTAATTTATTAATATTAATAAATTTCAATTCTTCTTCATGAATTTCAAAAGAACCATTTTTTCTAGTTACAAGATGGTAAATCATACTAGTTGCATCAGTCATATCTAATGCAAGTTGAATACGATCATTTCTTAAATTTGAGATAATATGCATTATCTCTTCGTCTGAACGACCTGCAAATTTTTCAAGTGCATCGTTAAATTCTGCTATTTTCTCAACACATTTACCGTTGCGGTGTTGAAAGGTTTTTAATGCTATACCTAAGCCTTCTTTAATAGCATCAAACGTAATATCACTTCGAGACAAATTTCTTGCATCAAATGATCTACAAAAAATATTTTCAGCAGCCCTGTAATATAAGTTAGGAATATCACTATCAGAGAATAAGTTAGATAAAGATCCTACTGCCTGTAATGTTCTTATATACTCTTGGCGTTGTTTAGTTTTTTGATTATCATAAAACAATTTATTCCCCCCTTTTTCTAACTACCATCGTATCAAATAGTTAAAGAAAATTTAAGGACCAAAAAAAAAAGCAGAGATTATACTCTCTACTTTTACATAGTACACAATTTACTGTGTGTATAACGTTATTACCGTTGGAGCGTGCAGTTACCCTTCTCAACAATTAATTTTAATGCATCTTCTTGAAGTTCCATCTGAAACTTGGCTCTAATACCTGCCTTACGGTATAGTCTCCATAATGTTAAATCCTGTCCGTCTTGTTTTAACTCTTGTACAGCCCAATGTAGCCTTCTAATTTGAAAGTCATTAGTACTCTCAGTTTTCTCATTCAAAAACGCTTTAGTCTTTGGCATTTTATCAAGATGTTTTTCCAATAATGGTCTCATTGCAATTCTACTACCTACTGAACTAATAGTAAGACGTAAAGGCTTCCCGATGGATAACATGTCATCGACAGCACTCCTTACATTTTTGTAAATTTCCTCGTCCCGACGCTCCCAGTCAACCCTATTATTATAATTGACTTTTGATTTTAATTTTGGAGAGTTTTGATTCAACCATTTCCTATCGTTTCGGTACAACCAAGTAAACACTCTATTGTTAAGTTGGCGTAATTCTGTCTTACTGCTGAGCGGATACTGTTTTCTTATATTAAGCCATTCTCCTCTGTAACTTCCTACCTTCTTTACAGTAGAATTTTGCTTAACCGTGTTTATATTTTTCTCTATTATTTTACTTTTCTTCACCCAATATGTTTGTAATCCTAGTTTTTTTGCATATTTTTTTACAGTGGCTGGGTCTACTCCCAATTGTCTTGCAGTTTCCCTCAAACTGAATCTTTGGTTAGTGAGTTGTTTTAGTTTATCTTCCCATATAGGTCCAAATTGCTTAATCTTTGTTTTTCGGTATCTGTCTTTATCCTCGTGATCTGGTCCTGTTCTGAGGTAAATAAAGCCGCAACCGCACTTAAATATCCCTATGGGACTTTTACTATCCGTTCCATACTTTAATTCTATGTCGGTTATAACAGGGCTCATATAATGACTAGCAGCAGGATTTAAACATGGCCATGGCTTCTCTCCAAAAGGTTTATAGTCTATTTTTTTATTAAAAAGATCTGAAACGGAAATTCCAAGGAACTGCATAAATAAAAGATGTCTTATGGGGTGGGTAGTTCTATTATTTCTAAGTAGCATATCATTCAGCCAATTGTTATTATTATTGATATCTGATTGCATATTTTCCAATAAATCATGACCATAAAAGTCTAAAAAGGCACATAGCAATTCTTTCTTTCTTATCCTACCGTTTACATTTGCAAAACCAAGTTCTTTTAACCTACTTAAATACTGCTCTTTAAACCAATCTAACGACTTACTTTCCACCATATTACTTAACAGAAATTTAACATCATCTGTTATATTGATTGCCTTTTCCATGATTTTATCAGAGTAATATTTTTCTGAGGTACATATTTTACAAAATTCGGGAGCGGCTAATCTATAATCATGTTTGTTATAACCCCTAACAGGGACTTGGCTATCATATAGCGGAGTGTTATGCTCTGGACAAATAAGGACCCCCGGAATTTGATGTATTCTATGCCAATACAATTCCCCAAGATTACACATCTCTTCTTCAGCGCATTTAGGGCAAAATTTAAAGTACTGATTAAATTTTACTGAACTTGCCATTAAACCAATCCTATTATATATACTGCCTCCAGTATCACCAATCATAGATTCTTTAACTTTAGAAGCATGTTCAAAAGGCAGGAAAGCAGAGTAGAATGGATACAGAGTATGATTTGTGATTAAATAATCGGGTGTATAATGATTTTCCAGAGGAAGATTACCCATTAAACGGTTAATATGAGAAGGCAAGTCCATTATTGCGGTAATACTATCAGTCCCGTATATATCCTGTTGTGTGGCTTTAATACTGACGTTTCCACTCCGAATATGATATCTTGCCAGAACACTGTACAATAACTCGTCTTTATAAGGTACAGGGAAAAAGGTTATCATTTCATTTTATCCTGTCTGGCCAAAATCACTGTCATGACTTTTGATATGACCATTATTACCAAGCACCTCGTAGGCTGTCCTATTTTCCTTCCGTCCTTCAATCACTAACATTCTTATATCATTCTCTTCAGAAATTTCCTTTTGCTTCTTCTTTGGTTTATTTAAAGCAGATATACGCTGAATGGCTTTCACAACCAGTTCATTGATATCTAAATTTCCTTGGTCCTCAATAATTTCCTCTATAACCCTTTGTACCTCTCTCGGCTCAAAATCTAATTCTATCAATTTCAAGATTACTTTATCTTTTATGGATATCCTCATTTCCTGTTCTTTCTTCATTTGCGTCCTTTTCATGGCCTCCATTTTCATTTGCAAATCGATAGAAGCCCTTTCTCTTTCCATAAATCCTAAAAAATCTAAGTCCAATGTACTGATATCCTCAAACTTTGCAATCTTACTTATGTTGCCCGACTTCAAAGCCTGAATCATTGGTTTAACAAGTTGTAAATGCTTATTAGCCACTTGACTAATGGTTTCTGGTGTTATTTCTTCCCTACCTGTCATAATGGCATCAATTTGACCCATAGCGTAAAGTTTTACCGCGATATCAATAATACCTTGGCTTTCCTCATACAAGATATTTTTAAAATCACCTGTAAAAGGAATCTGTTTCTTGGTCCATTGATAACCCCAAAGCGCATTAATCAATAACTCCCAGTTTTGGTTGTTTTTTAATCTATCCCAAATCATATCTCCTTGACCACTTCCCCGTCTTGCCTGTCTAAATTCACTTTGCAAAATAGACAAGCCTGCAGGTGTTCCTACTAATATAACTGGAACTCCAATTGTATTGACTAATGTCACAAAAAAATTCAGCATTTTTTGATCCCCACCACTTTTGGCTTTGCTTAAATGTTGAATCTCGTCTATAACTAAAACACCCAGCCCCGTGTTTCTCGCTATTTGAGACATAATCACTAACATATCATTTATTGTTTTTCTACCAAGCCCAAATTTTTTGTGATACTCTGTTCCCAACAAATCGTCGACCTTTCGAAAAAATTCCAAGGCTAGTCCTCTCAAGGAAGAATCAAAAGGACAATCGAGTTTAAGCCATGCTAGTTGATACATACTGAAATTTATTCCGTTATAGTCTTTGTGAACGATAACTTGAGGGTATAAGGACAAAATCCTATTTATAGCAGTTGTTTTTCCCATACCACTCACACCGATTATCGTAAATCCTGCTGCAGTTGTTCTAAAAGCACTGTTATTGCTTAATTCACTTTGCAATCCTTTTATATTTCGATGTCCTTCCTGCAAGCCCTGTGCATACCCGGCTCGAAAAGGATTTCTTGCCAAGTATCCCTGACGAATTACTCTGGAAATTCTACTTTCTAAGTCCAAGTGTATCCATAACGGCTGAAAGCATTGGAATAATCTTTGTACCAAATGAATGCGATAATGTTTATCTAGCATTCTTTCTTTTGAGTTGTATTCGGCATATATAGCCATTTTTTCAATGGCCACCTCTGTAGAGAGTATAGAAGGAAGTGCTTCAATGAAAGGATTCCCACTATATTCCTCAATAACCTGTTCACCGTATTCAGCAACAACAGCATCACTGCCATTTGGAATGATAACTCTATTCATCTTTCTTATTTAACGCCTCCTTCTGCTTTCTCAACAACAAATCAAACCCTGTATCTCCCATAAATTCTTGACTTTCAGACTGATAAAAAGGAACAACTTCAGAGTTATTTATATTAACTTTTTTTAATTCAAAGGCCTCTCCTTCGCGTTGAATCATTTTTTCAACAGCACGGTTATCCCGAATGCTACCTATTCTGCTCCTTTTACTAATTACATCCGTTTGTTTTTGAGATGTTTCCATTTTAGCCTGTTTTACAATCTCTTCGATTTCAGTGTTTAAATCAACTTTTGACTGTATTGTTTTCTCCTTGTGTTGCTTCGCTGTTTGTTTCTCGTATTCTAGTAAATTATTAATTTCTTCAACTACCTTTCCCTTGTACCGTTGTTGATGTTCCAATAAAAAACATTTATCAAATCCCAAACCGTCTTCATCTCGTAAATATAAATAATCCATATTTCTCGGATCATAACTTATTTCAATTTTCCAAGTGCCTCTGTTCCGTGCTTTTTCAAACCATCTTTCCTTTAATGACTGTTTTGACCCATATAGCAATCCTTTATATGCAATTCCCTTTGCAGTTACTGTAGCCTTACCAGTAGGCATAAGATTGAGTTTAACAATATCCTCTGAAACGTGACGTAACTTTCCTGATTTGTTGTTTATCCCCCATTCCCAGAGTTGTATTGGAATAGGTGCTATCCCATCCTCCACCATCATTTCTTCACGTTGATAGTTCGTAAGATAATGTTGATTATTATGGTATAAAGCACATTTAATAATCACTTGAGTAAACTGGTAAATATCCAATTGTGCTTCTAATCGGTAATCACGATCCCCACGTTCTTTAACAGGCTTAACTGCCCCCGGCAGAAAAGCCTTTGTTCTTGAATTGGTCAATCTAAAATGTTGTTCAATTATTCCTTTTAAATCAGCCCTGTAAGAGGGTGTATTTAAAACTTTTATTCCGAAGTTATTAATTAGGGGCTCCACTTTACTTCCCTCTAATTCCCCTCGGTCAGCCAAAATCGATTCTGGAAGATGTGCAACTGGCCACTCATGTTTTTCAATCTCAATTCCGAAGTCCTGACAAAAACTAACTTTATCAGAAGCAGCATTAGCCAAAGCCATCATTGCACCCGCCCATGATGGACCTTCTAATCCAATATAAAGACCGACTATCATTCTGCTATAAACATCCATTACGGAATAAATTACGGGTCGTCCAATTATCCAGTCACGATTAAATCTTGATAACAAGTACAAATCACCTACTGTTGCATCAATCTGATAAACTGCACCGGGGCCTAATGCTTCTGTTGTTGATTCACCTATAATTGCTCTATGATTTTGATCATAATTTTTTCGACCTCTTCTTAGGCTAATTTCTTTTTTAATGTCTCTCTCCTTTTCAAACCAGTACCTAAACTGGTTTAGTGATGGTATATCTCCGTAGGATTTTATTACTGGTATTTCCACTTTTCCTTTCACTTTACTATCTATACTAAAATACTCTTTTAACATTAGTTCGTAGGTAAGAGTAAGTGATTTTTCGGCAGATGAGTAATAATGCTTGTTTATAGCAGATCTAAATGTTTTTTTGATATTTTCATCAATATTTATTCCTTCTCCTGTTACTTGTCCATGCTTTCTAGGCCTTCCTCTCTTTACCTCACTTGCCTTCTTTTCCTTACCTTTACCTCCACACAAATAATAGTCAGGTAAAAGAGCATTTTTTATTTTACCTCGTTGCCAGTACTTCTTTAAATAACGAATAACTGTACTTTCGTGAATATTGTGGGCTTCACACTTTTGTAGAATTAATTTTCTTCTTTCTGCTGAGTGGTAGATAAATGGCTCCAACTTCACAATATCCTTTATGATTTCCCAAGCACTATCACGTAAGGACAGATGTTTTTCAGGAATATACTTTTCATTTATCAGCCGACTGAATGGATCCTTTTCAACTAGAACTATGCTACCCTTGTTTAGCCCTTCTTCAACTTCTGTAATATTCCTTTCATAGGGCAAAGAGGTGTTATGAATATCTAAAAAATATCCATAATCATGTGCTTTATTAAGCCATAATACCCTTTCTACTACTTTTTCATTTTCTAACGTATTAAAGGAAATTAGACTATTCACTACAAGCATTTTCTTTTTGCCTCCTCATGAGTAATTCGTGGCTTCACTTCAATTATTGGATTGGATAGATTAACATCAATTTGATTAGTCATATCTATCCCGATCTGTTTTGAAGCAATTAAAAACTTAAACACAAATAACCCTGTTCCCAAATCGTAATTAAACTCTTTGTCGAAGTCTGCAGTAATCTTTCTAATTGAATCCTTAGCATCTACTAATCTTTCTATTAGAGCATTGCCTAAATAAATCAGTTCATCCTGTGTAAAACCTCTTTCAGCATATGAATATAAGCAGGAATGCACCCATTCAATATTTTTTGCAAGCGGATTTGAAATTTCTTTTTGAGTAACAACTCCCCAATCTATTCCTTTTTCCATCCAATATCGGCGTTCAATCTCTAATCTTTCTAATGTCTTTTTCTTCTCAAGTTCCGAAGCCATTTTTATGCTTCTTGCTAAATGCAAATTAACTCCATCTGCTCTATTTATCGTTATCAGGAAATTAGTACTTAGTGTATATGGATATCCACTTTCTTTATCAGTAAATAGTTTGAAATTCAAATCTGATTTCTGTTTAATAGTATCTTCAATGTCCAATAGGGGAAAATGTTCTCGAATGTCCACAACTGTATCCTCCCACTCCAACATATAAAAGTAGCGAGCCTGCAAATCTGAAAATAAATGATGTACCCTACCACTCTTCCACCCTAGTATTCGTGATACTCTCCCCATAGAAGGAAAATCCTGAATAGTCAACCATGGATTATATTCCTTACCTGCTCCCTGTCCCCGTCCTTCTTTAATAAACCGATTATATTTATTCTCATTCCATGATTGATTACGTTTAGTCATATTTCACTTCCTCCACTGCAATATTGATTTAGTGCCCTTGTGAATTTTTAGTAACTCGATTCTAACGGGCCGGTTAGGTACATTCAATATCTTCAGCAATCTTTTTTATGAGTTTAAGAAAACATTATTCTCATTCTTCTCTTAACTGAAATATTTACCGTAAATAATTTTTGTAACAATGTTAAATGAGAATAAAGTTT
>NZ_PISD01000077.1 GCF_002835735.1 Cytobacillus horneckiae
GCATTTTCCTGACGCTACCCCGAAATAGACGAAATATCCCCTTTGAAATTACGATTTTATACCCTGTTAAAGATGGCTCGCAAGAAACGATTGCAAAGTTAGAATCAGTATATAATCAATACTTTAGCAATTTTAAAGTATTAATTATTGATATATCTCCAAATAGTACAGCCACCCCCTTACTGGCTGGAATTTCAGACCCTAGAGTTGCTTTTTTAAAGTTTCCTAACATAAGCGAACTAGAAGCAATAAAAATTGGTGCTAAGTCAGCAGATACTTTATTTACTATCATAGTGGATGATGGATGCTTTCCTTCTTCAGATGCTGTATTATTGAATCTAACTATTTTCCGCAAGCAGCTGGAAGCTCAATTCCAAGTAATTTCAACATTTGATGACGGTGAGGGAAAAGTTAGCTACAAAACCAGTCGTTCACCTTTGGAACCATTGTCTGGGCAATTATATAAAACAGCTACACTATTGAATATTTTAAACGAGTCGTAAAGCTCCATTTATTGTTGCCATAATTTAAAGTAATAACTATCATTAGTTAGTAGACAAACTATGTACTGTCTACTAACTTTCTTCAGTTAAAGGAATCTATTGTAGCGGATTACTTAATGATTTTCGATGATAAAATGAATGGCGAGATGATGAAAGCCCTATTCTATTAATTTAGAATAGGGCTTTCCAGTTTATATGTCTTCATTATTAGTCAGTTTCTCACGCTGATAAAATAGAATATCCTTTAAGGAAGACTCAAGAGGGATTTTGGCTGTCCAGCCTAATGCGTTTATTTTCTTAATTGGAATATGAACGCGCTCTTCTTCCTTGTTCATTACTAACGACTTTGCTCCAAATTCTATCTTAGTTAATGCTTGATAGCCGACAATCACTTCAGATAAAGAGCAACTTCTACCAGAACCTATTTCATATATTTCTCCAGACTTCCCCTTTAATAATAAAACTTCATATGCTTTAACTGCATCCCTAACATCCAAAAAGTCTCTCTGTGATTGTAAATTATTCACTTCGATTATTTTAGGTGAATCAACATGTTCCATTTCTGCTATTTTCTTTGCAAAAACTGAACAAACACCACTTGTAATTCCGGGTCCAATTAAATTCGAGGGCTTAGCAATTACAATATGCATATTATAAAGAACTTCCCATGATTGAGCGACTAAAACTTGAAGAGATTTACTTAAACTATAGGGGTGTAAAAGTGATTGAACGTTATCGGTGTCGAATTGAAGAGCGGAACCGACAATAATTGTTTTACAATTAGGATTCTCTTGACGAAGGGCTTCAATTAAATACAAAGTGGATAGGATATTTGTTTCTATTGTTTTTATAGGATCTCGCCATGATTCTTCCACACTATTCTGACCTGCTAAGTGAAGAAGATAATCTGGCTTTATCCTCTTCACCAATGAATCCACACTGCTTTTATCAGTTAGATCACATTGCTCCACACGTACTAGCTTATTCACAGGTTTTTTTCGAGTGACCGCAGTGACTTCAAAGCCAGCATTTACAAAATGACTGCACGCATGTTGACCGGTAAATCCGCTCGCTCCTGTAATTAATAATTTATTCATCACATTCAGTGCTTTCCATCCAACTTCTTAGTTCTTTCATCATTTCCATATATGTTGGAATTCGGTAATTATAATCACTTCTTGTGCTTTTGATTGTCCTATCAAGTGCAATCTTGGAATCTGCTATGATTTCAACGTCCTTTTTATTAAAAACGTTTTTAAATATGGTCAAAAGCTCATACTTTGAAACCTTTTGCACTGATCCAAGGTGATATAACCCTGTAACTTCGTTTCTAATCATGGAATGAATGACTTTTGCTAATTCTAGCGTTGTTACGCCATTCCAATATACTCTTTTATATCCTTTTATTTGCCCTGTTTGTTTCATAAACCATAGAAATAGACCAATACCATTATCTTTTTTTTCGGGGCCGATAATAGATGTTCGTATTGTTAAATGCTTATTGCTGATGATTTCTCCAAGTTGTTTAGATTGAGCGTAAAATGAAGTGCCATCAGGCTGATCAACTTCTGTGTAATCCCCTTTATTTCCTGAAAAAACACAATCTGTACTTATATGAATTAATTTTCCATTGTATCGTTCTGTCAATTTTGCTATTTGATGAGGTAAAACACTATTGACTTGAAAAGCTAGTTTAGGATATTTTTCAGCAGTTTCATTTAAAATTCCGATGCAGTTTATTGTAATTTCAGGTCTTAATTTAGCTATGACCTCTTCTAGCTTATTTGTATCTGTTACATCAAGGTATATCCCACGGCTGTCATCTGGTAGGCGTGTAGTATAGTAAACTTCATATTCATCTGTTTTTTTTTCGAAATAACCTTTAATCATATGTCCTGCCATCCCAGTTCCACCAAGAATCAGAACCTTCATTTTATATAAAACTTCCCTTCTTTAATATCTCTCGAATTTCGTCCTGGCTCATAAGGTCTCTGCTTGAATTATAGTTAACCAAATTAATAGGTTTATATTTTGAATAGTGCTCTCTTAATCCAGGGATAATAATAGGTGGCAATATAACAAAATATTCATCATCATAGGTAATTGTCATTGTACTTTCATACTCTGACAAAAGTAATTCATGGATTTTTTCCCCAGGTCTAATTCCAAGTATTTCTACTTCAACATTTTGTTTCTTCGATGCGTCAATTAAAACCTTTGCTAAATCGATAATTTTGCAGGTAGGCATTTTCATAACGAATATTTCGCCACCTAGACTTTCATGCGTTGCTTTAAAAACAAGCTTGATTGCATCTTCTAGAGTAAGGAAAAATCTAGTCATTTCCATATCAGTAATTCCAATCTTCCCTTTTTCTTGAATTTGCTTATTAAAAACGTGAATAACACTTCCATTTGTACCTAGAACATTACCTCCGCGAATACAAACAAACTTCGTATCAGTATTCAAAGTATTAGCATGAATAATGAGTTTTTCTCCCATTGCTTTAGATAAACCGTAAAAATTTGAAGGATTGGATGCTTTATCGGTTGAAATGTAGATCACCCTTTTGACATTGCTGCTCACGGCAGCATCGATGACATTCTGTGTTCCTAAAACATTCGTCTTCAATGCCTCAATAGGCTGATCCTCACATACTGGTACATGCTTTAATGCCGCTAAGTGAAAAATATATTGGACATCTTGGCAAGCCTGCATTAATATATCTTTCTCTTTAATATCGCCAATGACAAAATTCAACGCCGGATTTTGATCAAATTCCTGCTTCATTGTAAATTGATTTGATTCATTTCTGGATAGAATTCTGATTTCTTTAGGCTTAAATGTCAAGAGTTGCCGTACGAGTTCATATCCCCATGAACCTGTACCACCCGTCACTAAAATGGTTTTGTTTTCAAACAACTTTATGTCCTCCTAGTAATATTTTTATCACTACATCAGATACATTTTTATCAACATACCCTTCAGGAAATGCCCAGTTCCTTGGCAGATTACTCATGACTTTGACACAATTTAGGATTTGTGATGAATCAATCCCTGAGAGCATATTGCTACCACAATCTATTGTTTCAGGGCGCTCGGTTGTTTTCCTGATTGTCACTGCAGGAACATGAAATAAACAGCACTCTTCCTGAACTGTGCCGCTATCAGTTAACACACAATTCGCATTTTTTTCAAGCTGGACGAAATCAAAGAATCCAAATGGCTTATAAAATTCTACCAATGGATGAACATGAAGAGATGAGCTTGCTTCAATTCGTGATTTTGTCCGCGGATGAATACTACATATAATCCGCTTGTTGAATGTTTCAGCAACTTTATTTATCCCATTTATGATTTCAGCGAGCTTATCCTCATGATCAACATTTTCTGCTCGATGAATCGTTACTAAAAAGTAATTATTTTTTTCTAAAGATAATTGGTTGAGCACTGGACTACTTTCAATTGTATCCTCAAAATAAGTCAGTACTTCATAAATAGGATTACCAGAAGTAAAAACACGACTGCTTGGCAATCCTTCTTTCAAAAGATTTTCTTTACTTTGTGGAGTATATGGGAGATTAAAGCTTGAGATAGCATCGATGACTCGTCGATTTTTTTCTTCAGGAACTTCTAAATCAAAACAGCGGTTCCCTGCTTCCATATGAACAACTGGAATACTCATTCTTTCAGCTAAAATTGCACTTAAGCCACTATTTGTATCTCCGAGAACTAATACCTTGTCAGGTTTTTCTTTTATAAGAATTTTTTCTAATTCTTTATACATTGTAGATAATTGTATCCCTAAAGAATTCTGTTCATTTTTGATAGCATAATCTGGGTTCCTGACATTTAGGTCCTTAAAAAAAACGTCGCTAAGTTCAGCAGTAAAGTTTTGTCCTGTATGCACGAGAATATGCTTATCAGCTAGCCTGTCTAATTTTTTTATAATTAAACTTAATCTGATAATTTCTGGTCTTGTACCTAAAATCGTCATTATTTTCATTGTTCACACTCCTTGCTTCATGTTTTTAGAAATTTAATCATCGTGCCTTTAATTATTAAAATATGCTTGGTTTCTTTTATTGCCCTAGGCTTCTCTATTAGATTCTAATCTCTTCCAAAAATTCAACTGATGACCTATAAAATGAAAAAACACGATTGCAAACGGTTAATGACAATACGTGCACAATGAGCTTTCTATTATTCATTTATTAAGAATCTTTATCGAGAATGGCGTAACCCTTGTACTATAACTGATTAAATACATTGTTAGATGAAAGAAGACTAATGGATACTTTCATAATAAGAATGCAAAATTGACCGGTTCATTTTTAGATAATCAAATGTGAATAAAATAGAGAGGAGATGAGGATAAAAGTGTTATGTAGTAGGTTAAAGCTTAGCTGAATAAGCAAAGCAATTATGGCAAAAGTACATAAATTAACTTATTAGAATGAAAAGGACTTGTGTTATTACATTCATGGTTGTGGGGAAAATGCAAGCCATGAAAGCAGCCTGTTTGGAAAAAACTGCTTCTATATCTATTAGTGGTGATTAATATAATTAAAAAAATCACCATAGTAAATATTTTTTAATCGTCGTTTTGTATCACATTTATCACCAAGTATGTTTCTAGTTTTCCGCAAAAATAATACGGAAAATTGAGCTATAATTTCTCTATTTACTAATGTGTATTCATACAAGCACTTTAGAGCTTTAATAATAAAATATTTTATAAAAGTGAAAGGAGGATAATAATGACAAAGTTACTTGATGCAAGAACATCACAAAATGCGAGTTATGCGAATTCTATTAGTGATCCAATATCAACTACTCCAGAACTATTTGCACGTCTTTCTCTTAATGCTGCTAATGCAAATGGTATTGTACGTACTCAAATGAGCGGTACTGTAGCTGTTCAACTACCTCTTCTCCCTGTTATCTCAACTATTACTGTAACAATTGTAAGAGGTTCAAATCCTTCAGTATTAATTTATTCAGCCGAAAATGTGCTTGATACATCTATTTTAGGACCTCAAATCATATCTTTTACTGCTTCTGATTTTAATGTTCCTATTCCAGCTAACAATAACGTAGTTTATACAGTATATATACAATCTAGTATTCTAGGAACTATCAGGGTCGGTCCAGAGAGCTTCAATGCTGCCATTTACTCAGATTGATTAAAACTAAGAACCTCCTTACATGCTAAGGGGGTTTATTTTTATACTTATTTATTTAAAAAATCGCAATAATAAGGTTAGCTATGTTTTCATTAGAAAAGCGAATAAAGAAAAAGATAACAAGCTAAGAAAATTATTGTGATTTCCTCGGCTCTTTTCTTATAAATAGTTGCTTTTGTGCTAATGGTTGATTGGAGTTGCACGATAGGTCAGACCTTGGGCAGGCTCACAGCCAGCCGCGCGGAGAAGCGAACATTTAGGAGCGAAAGTCAACCGCCCCTAACTGCTAGGTAAAATAGCAACTAGGCATGCTCAAGTAGCTATTTTATCTAAAGACAAGAGTTAACAAAACATCATGAATGTTCAAAGTTTTGACAACTAAATAGATTCCTTTCTTTAAATACATATTAGAAAATGAAAAAAATTTATTGGGAGGCGCTATTATAAGGGGACATTCAATATGAAATCAAATCATGCTTTTCAACGCGTTCTTTATGCATGATAGCCAAAATCCCCCATATGGTGGCCATCGTAATGGAAATCTGATCCGCCAGTAATGATTTTTCCATATTTCTTAGCGATTTTCTTGTATCGTTTTATATCTTTTTTCTTATGTTTTCGGTGCCATACTTCAATGCCATCAAGTGGCAGCTGCATTAACTCCCTGACTATATTGTCATCACGTATCAGTGCTGGATGAGCGAGCACTGCTTGTCCACCAGCTTGATGGATTAGATTGATCGCTTGCATAGGGGACAAAAAGATTTTATCCATCGCACATGGCTTCCCATCACCAAGGTAGCGGTCAAAAACTTCTTGCTGGCTATTCGCGTAACCTTTTTCCACTACTGCTTTTGCAATATGCGGCCTGGCAATGACTCCACCTATACTATGCTTCTCGACATCTGCTTTCGAAATGACTATGCCTATTTGACAAAATTTTTCTATAATTTTATTTGCCCTGGTCATTCTATGTGTTTGGATTCGCTTCATTACTTCTTCAAGCTGTTGAGTAGCATGTACATTATAACCGAGAATATCAATGTTTCTGCCTTTATATTTTGTCGTTAGCTCTATTCCGCTTATAACTGTTATATTACACTCAATCGCTTTCAGCTTTGCTTCTGCCACTCCATCTATTGTATCATGGTCAGTTATAGCAATCACTTCTAGTCCCTTTTTTGCAGCTTTTTCAACAATTTCACTTGGTGTAAAACTCCCATCTGAAGCTGTCGTATGCAAATGAAGATCAAAAAAGTTTTGCTTAATGATTTCCCTTAAATCCATTTACCTCTCTCCTTTTTTTATTGCTATATGATATGTAAATTAATTTATTTCGCCTGTGACTTTCACATAGTTGAGAGCATATTTATAATAGAAATTATCTAATATTTTAAATATGTGATTTCCTTCTGTATGTAAAAAAGACTTTTTTCCTTATTGGAAAAAAGTCATTCACGTTCTGGCGGCCGTTTCCCCCGCTGCAGGTCTTTAATCGATAATCCAAAGTCATATTGAAGGTGGGGGTAATCCTTAAAATTCGCCCAATCTCCTCCCCATTTAAATCCTAAATCCTTAGCAATAGTAACAACTTCCATCCAATCAGGTGTGCCACTGCCATTTCCATCATACCCCATATCCCACACTAGATCGCCTTCTACCGTTAAAAGGGCAAAGTCAATTGCCAATCCGTAGTTATGATAAGACTCGCCGCCCTTTGCATGAGTAACAATATTTCCGTCAACTGATCGCCCCTTATCATACAATGCATCTTGATCATCTGCACTGCGGAAATCATCTGTAATAACGACATTTATCCCGCGTTCAGCTGCTCTTGAAATTAACTGATCGCTTTTTTCTTCTACAACCGGGTGCAATCCCGTCGGCATTGGGGCGTCCTCATCATATTGAATATTTATATATTGAAAGAATAATAGACCGATAATTAAAAAAATCAGTATAAATACGAAAAATCTGAATAACTTTACAATTTTCAAAGTATTAACCCTCTCTACGTAAAAATCTAAGGCTAGTATCTTTAGCATACCAATAAATATAACGAAAAAGCCATTCTAAAAGTTTCGTTTCGGAAATTAAATAACCGGGTATATACTAAACATCAGAACATAAGGAGTGTAAACTATGAATAAGACACAAACAGAAGCTACTAAGGATAAGTTAAAAGGAAATGTGAAAGAAAAATATGGCGCGTTAACAGGGAATGAAACGAAACAAGCTGAAGGCAAAATGGATAAAATAAAAGGAAATGTAAAAGAAAAAGTTGGAGATGCGAAAGAGGCGCTTTCTAAAGGGTTCAATGACAAATCAGAAAAGAATAAATAACTATACAAAAAAAGCTTGGTTGTTCCAAGCTTTTTCACCCATTAAAAGTTTATCTTCTTACCATGACTTTATAACCGATTAATGCACAATACTTCTATTAACAATATTACCGTTAATGCACGTTTTTATCATCTCCGCTACCAATTGCATTATTGCAGGAAATAAGCCATCAAAATTAAATCTTCATAATTTCCATCTTTGTATTTTACTTCTCTCCGTTTTATTCCTTCTCTTTCAAAGCCTGCACTTTCATAAAGTCTTAATGCACTCAAATTTTGTGACATTACCTCTAAGTTAATTTTTTCAATCATTTGATTCTGCTTACACCAATAAATTAAGCTTGAAAGCAAGGCCTTTCCAACACTTTTTGAACGATATGTTTTTGCTACACTCATTCCAAATGAACCTTGATGTTTCAATCTTTCCCGATTTCCATTACTAAAATCTAAAAAGCCGATTACTTCATCATCAACCTCTGCTAAAATAGCTAGTTTATTTTCATTATGAAAAAAATCTTCTAATCGAATTTTATTCTGATCGATCGTGAGGTTTAATTCTCCTTTTTCAAATAATAGAAAAGGAGAATCTTCTGTAATGTCTTTCGTATACAACAAAACTTTTTCAGCATCATCAGATGTGGCTGTCCTTATGGCGAACTTACGGCCATCTAGCATTCTAAAATTTTTATATACAAATTGCCCCATCACACTCACCCCTTGCGAGTAAATTAATATTCCTTATTATTTCGTGTTGGATTTTGTCAATTCCTTCTTAGCTTCATCAAAAAAAGCATTCCATGAGCGGAATGCTCTTTAGCAAAGGCTGATTTCGCATACTTTGTTGCTATTTGTCAAGGTTTTCCTATGAGTCAGCATTACATCAATATTCATAATTATTGCCATGTTTCTTCACCTTAATCGCCTGTGAAAATCAGCCGCAAAAGTTGCAATGATACTTGAAGCACAAGTGTGTACGTTGGTGAACTTACTCCCCAATGAATAAATTATTTTGCTTCAGGAACGCCGATTAGTTCTGGTACTGTTACAAATTTTGCCCCATCTTTCTTTAGTTTTGAAATGATTTTATTCAATGACTGTGCTGTGCCGGATAGATCCATTGACCAATCACCGCCATCGTGCATCAATATTATGGATCCGAAACCAACATTGCTTAGTACATTATCTGAAATAATGTCAGCACCTTGTTGTTTCCAGTCAAGAGAGTCAACATTCCAGCCAATCACCGTATTATTCTTTTCACCCAACATTTTTACCATCTCATCGTTTAATGCACCATATGGGGAACGAAAAAGACGTGGTTTAAATCCTGTGATACCCATGATCACTTGCTCCGTCTCTGTCAATTCCCAATGCAACCTTCCTAAATCCTCTTTCGGTAAATTTGGGTGCCAGTATGTGTGGTTTCCAATTGCATGTCCTTCATCATGGATTCGTTTCGTTATTTCTTTATGTGCCTTTGCTCTTGAGCCTATTAGGAAAAAAGTTGCTTTCACATCATGTTTTGCTAATACGTCAAGCACCTGAGGGGTAAACCGGGTATCTGGCCCATCATCAAATGTTAGAGCTACTTGATTTTTCATAGGAGAACCGTGCAATACGACGATGTTGGGATACTCCTTTTGTAACTTATTGTTTGAAACAGGGTGGGGTTCTCGAACGTCCCTTTCTGACCCTCCCACAAGCTGTGGCTGATCATCTAAATAATCATTATCACCCTCTTGGCTGTAATTTGTTTGTTCTAGTGATTGTGGCTGGAAGTTTCTTCCTCCTTGATTTGTATTCTGACAAGCAAACAGGATGGTAAAAAGCAAGAAAATACTAATTGATGTATAAATTCGTTTTCTATTTTTCAATGCAGATAACCTCCATTCTATAGATTAAAGTATAGGTTGCTTTAATTTACCTTATTTATCCTAAAAGACCGAAAAAAACTGTTTAGAATTCAGCCATTTGACGTTTGAAAGAAAAAAAAGAACCTTCTCTTAAAAAAGTTCCCTTCCGTTCTTAATATAAAAGTGTATTGTCATGGTGAATATAGGCTAGCTTCAGGAAAACGCGGTGATCTTAGCTTCGATGTGAGAACTATTGGAATTTCAATAGTTCTCACATCTTTTACATGTAATCAATGTAAAAATAATTTAAAAGTTTGAGCATTACCGGTGTTTTGTTAAATTAACTTACCCGATTTTGGATTAGTCAAATATGCTTTAATAATCATACTAGTTTATAAGAAATGTGAGCTTAAAGTAAGTTGTTTTCAGGAATTTTTCTCCTTTTTTTATTCCTACCGTCTTAAGAAACCCATTTTGTTAGATTACAAACCGAAAATGTTTAAGTTAAGCAAATTTACTCTAGAGGAGAAAATACTAGCGGTTTATTGAGAATGTTTTCTTATCCTAGGTTGCTGCATTTGTATGTGTAGAGTTGAACATAGGTACGATAATATCAATAGACCATTTTAGAATTTATAAAATTCCGGTTCACCTATACACCATTTTAGTTCTAGTTTCATCATCTATGAATATTTCCGATAAACCACGTCTCCTATCAAAGACTATGAATCTCATATTCAATCGTTAAAAATGGAAGCGAAAATA
Organism: Cytobacillus horneckiae; assembly: GCF_002835735.1. Classification (GTDB taxonomy): domain Bacteria; phylum Bacillota; class Bacilli; order Bacillales; family Cytobacillaceae; genus Cytobacillus; species Cytobacillus horneckiae. Next base: position 10,648 of record NZ_PISD01000077.1, read on the forward strand.
TCCACATTTGATGTGTTGCTTTAAGTGTTCCTTTCCCCGTCTCTCTTATTTGAAACAGTTCCTCTAACGGCAAACGAAAATGATGGCTGCTTTTCCATGAAAGATAAATCCCGGCATCAGATTCGCTGCTGCTTGGCTTGCTCGTGAGTTCAAGCTCCGAACCTACCTGTTTGACTTCTAAAATCCCAGTCATCGTGGAAAATGGTAGGGGTAGAGCAATATTCATGAAAGTCCTGTTATTTTTGCAATGCCAGGAGTAGATAGCAACAAAAGCAATGTCGTCATCAATCTTCCTTATCCAAGCCCGTGGAGATGGTCTGCCATCGCGAAGTTCTGCAATAGAAATAAGGTCTCCGTTCATTTCAACCCTCTGCGCCGATAATGGCAAATTAATTTGCTGCATTCTTTTGCTGTACATCCGATAAATTGCAGCGAACGGCTTAAACCATAATTTCCACTTCACTTCTGCAAACAAGCGATAATTCAATGTATGCTCATAAAAGTCAGCTATTGCTTTAGGAAGACTTGCGGTTACTTCTGGCTCGTATTGACTTATCCGGTCGACTAAGCCTTGATGCACCGTGTCATCTTTAAAAGGCTTTATTATTCGCTCACCAATGGTTCCTTTTCCTCGAATGGCGCTAATTGGCATCCCCTCATTGTTATCTGCTGGCAGAGGTAAAGAAAGCGCCCACCCAATCACACCGATGAGTGCAAAGATAATACAATTGAAAAATCCATGAAACTGAAGCATGAATGGGATGCTCAAAGAGAAATCGCTCCATCTTTGGCCGAGCGCATACAGAAGAGAAAACAAAATCGTTATTCCTAAAGAACCGAATGAAGTGACAATGAGTATTTTTTGCAATGTATTTGAAAATGGTGCTTTTATCGATAAAATGATTACCCCATAAATACCTAATAAATAAAAAATGACAGATAAGATTTCTATCCATACGGAAAAAGTGATTCCTAATGCAAGCAGAATCGGAGCAAATAAAATGATCATTCCAATATACAGGTATCCTTCTGATTTATACACTCTTCCTAATAATCCGGCAAAGACAGGGAGTAAGAAGGCTGAATAATGAAAATGTATGCTTGTTAGCCAAGTAATGATTGGCGAGAACCCTGTATCAATATCAACAATATGAGCAAAATACCACATACCTCCGATCGCGAGGTACACCATGCCTGCATCAATCATAAATTCTTCAAAATAAATAAATCCCCGCTTTAAAAATCGAGTCACTCCATAATAGGCAACAATCATTGTATACAATAAATAAATCCCTGCTAATATTATGGTCATTACCTGACTTTGCGTAAAGTAAAGCAGAAGAACAGACACTAACGCAGGAATGATAAACAGAGGAAAATATTTAGAAAACCAATCTTCTTTTTTCTTTATATATAGCAATAAGATTGGAATATACAACATTTGTGCAGCAGTTAACAATAATAAAAAGTTGTTGGGCTTCGCAATTGCAATAGCGACAATAAATAGTAAAACATAAAAAAGAATCCACTTTTGCTGTTTACTCATATGTAAATTCTCCTTCATAAGCAAAGATTAATCCGATGATAGGGTTTTTAACGTGAACATTAATATGAAACTGCTTAGATTCTTCAATATACTTCTCTCTAACTTCAGCGATACCCTGAAACCACCTTGGCATAGGGATTTCCAGCTTCCCTAAGACTAGCCGTTGTTTACCGGAAGAAATCAATAGTGAACCATCGTCCATCACATAAAAATGCAAATCAGAATAAATGACAGCAGGATCACCTAAATAATCCTGGACTATACCACTAGCATCATTTAAGCTCATCGTGGCATTAAAGTATCTTGCTTTTCCATGAAAGTAAAAAATTCGTTCCCAATAGATATCATTTCCCGTATTTATAGATCGATTGGTTATTTGAAATGGAATATCCACACCTTGCTCCGGGAATAACAGTTTTCTTCTTATACCTAAATATAATAACGGCTTTAACCAGGATGCTCCGTGAATGATTTTTCTCATTTTCCCTTTTGCTATAAAAGTTTGTTGAATAAATGAATACCTTTTTTGAAGCATTGGATGGAGATGTTTGAAATCTTCACCTAACGCGCTTTTATAAATTGACATCGGCTATTTCCTCTTTCTTCTGCAATTTCTCGCTGACGGAAGTTCTTTATGAAGAAAAAACCCAATAATTGATAAAACCATTAAACTTAAATTGAAAGTTAGAGGATTAAATGGCGCTTGCAATGCTTGTGGATCAGCCGTAATAGCGACAATTGCTAACAAAGGAAATAATAATGCCATGGCAAAGAACAGCAGTCTTTTGCGGCTGAAAATTAGCAAGCATACCCCAAAAAATATCTCCAATCCCCCTGCAATCTGTACAAGTCTGTAGCCTGTCTCATTGCTTAATGGTATTAAATCTGTAATCATCGTAATTTCCTTAGGGTGCATAAAAATAAGCTTTGGAACGAGACCATGATAAATCCAAATAAAGCAGAAGAAAAATGTAATCAACCAGCTACAAAAAAACCTCATGTATTGTGAACGCGGACTTTCGCTATTTTCCAGCCATCTCCGCAGCACGTCAAAGCTTAACGCCGTTCCCCAGCCCATTAACGGTCTAATTAAAATCCGGTCAATTAGTGAACCGAATTTTCCAAATGGTACTTCATAATCATATTGTGTCATAAAGTTTACATGCTCATCTTGAGGCTCATATTTCCAATATCCTTTGCCTTCCTTTATAGGAGACGATTTCATGTTTGTTCCAAAATGTAGAGAGGACGTCCTAGCACCATTTTTTCCATTATGGTCACCGGCTGAAATTCCCCACCCCTTTATTTTAAACGGTGGCAGTACGGTCCGTTCATAAGTAAAATGCTGCGGCTCTCCTTCTGCCTTAGGTAAATACTTTATTGAAGAAAAGCGAATATCCCACTGCTCATGCTTCGAAGGCGTTTGCGTTGTTTCCCATACTTGATCTAAAGAACTATGAATATTTATTTCTACGTAAATTGGTTTAGCTTCCATCCATTCACCTCAGGATAGTAATAGATTCCATTCTATTATACATTTTATACGATGAACTTTCTTCACTTTTTGGAGGTCATCGTAATCATTCTCTAAAATAAACAAGAGTATACCTGACCTCATTTAAGGTTAAGCATACTCTTTACTCTTTCTGTATTAATGGCGATTTGCTAAGAAAGTGTTGCTTTAAATAACGAAAGTTTTTGAGTTGGACCTAAAAGTGCGAGACTCCCTCAGGAGCGGAAATGAACCACGCTGCACGACTTGAGTTTACAAAAACAGCCTTATGAATTAAATCACGCCATCTTGTTTCAGTTCATTAAGCTCCTTCTGACTCATTCCTAATTGAGCCGCCAAAATTTCCTCCGTATGCTCCCCTAATAATGGCGGTGCATATTTACTCGTAATATTTAAACCTGAATGCCGCAAGGGGCTTCTCGTCATTTTCACCTCTCCAGCTAGAGGATGTTCTAACCTTTCCACAGTGTTACGGGCAACAACTTGCGGATGTTCGATCGCTTGGTGAATCGTATTTACCTTCCCGGCTGGAATGCCATACTCTGAAAATAGCGCAAGCCAGCGATCAGCATCTTTTGTACGCATAATAGTCGCAATCTTCGCTACTAATTCGGCTTTATTTTTCAATCTTGAATCATTCGTTCTATACTTTTCATCTTCCGCCCATTCAGGATGATTAACTAAATTGCATAAGTGTTTAAATAAGCGATCATTGCCGACACAGAGCATTAAAGGCTGATCTGCACATTGAAAAACTTGATAAGGAACCACATTATTGTGCTGGTTTCCCATTCTCTTAGACAGCATTCCCGCATTTAAATACCCGCTTGAAATATTTGCCATGCTGCTAATTTGAACATCTAATAACGATAAGTCAATGTGCTGGCCAACACCATTTGCATCCCGCATTCTTAAAGCAGCCATAATACTGATTGCGACATATTTCGATGTTAGGATATCTGCAATCGGAATTCCAACTTTAGTTGCTTCATCTCCCGGCTGTCCAGTAACATCCATTAATCCGCTTAAAGCTTGAATCACCGGGTCGAAACCCGGCTCCTTACTGAAAGGGCCGGTTTGACCATAACCTGTGACTGAACAAAGAATAATTCTTTCATTTACTTCTTTTAAATGGTTAAAAGATAACCCTAATTTATTTAATGTCCCTGTTTTAAAATTTTCAATAACTACATCAGCCTTCTCTACAAGCCGAAGAAATATTGACCTTCCTTTATCGCTCTTTAGATTAATTGTAATCGATCGTTTGTTTCGATTAGCAGAAAAATAGTATGCGCTCTCTCCATTGATAAAAGGACCCCAATCTCTCATGCTGTCTGTGCCATCCGGTGACTCCACTCTGACTACATCTGCTCCTAAATCGGCGAGAATCATCGAACCCGCTGGGGCAGCATAAACTCGGGATAAATCCAGTACTGTTAGATCTTCAAGTGGTTGTTTCATATTCGTGTCTCTCCCAGTTTTTATTATCAAATTCTCTCAATTAAAATTTGGTTTTCGTTTTTCTATTACCGAGCGAACGCCTTCTTGATAATCATCTAATTCAGTCGCAATGGCCATCGAGGACGATATCATATCTAATGAAGCCCTTAAGCTCATCGTTTGATTTTGATAAACAGCCCGCTTAATCAAGCGGATAGATGCTTGCGGACCTTCGGCTATTTTCTTCACATAGTTTTCCGTAAATGTCTCCAATTCGTCCTCAGGAACAACATAAGTTAGTAGCCCCTTTTCCTTTGCTTCAGAAGCTGTCAGCGCTTTCCCGGTCCATAGCATATCCAACGCTTGATCTATGCCTGCTAGTCGCGGCAGAAAATATGCACCTCCATCACCAGGGACAAGACCAACTTTTACATAGCTTTCTGCAACGATTGCATCCTCACTTGCTATGCGAATATCACACATTAGTGCCATATCTAACCCTGCACCAAATGCCGCACCATGTAATTGAGCAATAACTGGCTTATCTATTTCTTCTAGTAGCAATGGGACACGCTGTACTTTTTTCCAAAGTGAATTTTTGCGTGCCAGCCCGGTTGAAACACGATCTTCTTCAGAATAATAAAATCCTTTTCCGGCAGCCATCTCCTTTATGTCTCCACCAGAACAAAAGCTTTTTCCATTTCCTTTAACAATTACTGCCCGAATCTCATCTGTATCACGAATGGTTTGCAATGCATCAATCCATAGATCAATCATTTCCTCACTAAATGCATTCATCGCTTTTGGACGATTTAAAATAATCTTTGCTATATCATTCTCTACTGTAAAAAGTAAATCTGCCATCATTGTCACTCCTATTCTTCTACTTTAGTAAACTGCTTATCATTGGTTAATATTTCCCACAAAGAAGAATCTTTATCTTTCATAATGAGTTTCGTCAACTTTTTGCCCCAATAAGCTTCATTGCCGGCTTCGTCGCGCCAAGACCATAATCTTCTCGTCATATGATGCAGCATATGTTCATAGGTCATACCAATCGCGCCGTGCAATTGGTGGGCAGCCATAGCAATGACACCTGCCGATTCACTTAATTTCATTTTCGCCAGCGGTATTTCCTTTTCATACCGCCCACCTTGAAGTGCATAAATTGCCGAATTCGCAGCTGTTAAACAAGCGGTCGTCTCACCAGTCAATACGGCAATATGCTGCTGAATACTTTGAAACCGATGAAGTGAACGGCCGAATTGCTGGCGCTCATTCGCATAAAATAGACTGAGGGCTAATACCTTTTCTGCTGCGCCGGCAATCATTGCCGATTTTGCCAGCGCAAGTAAATGTATTGATTTTTCAGATATATCAATACAGTTTACTTCTCGCAAAGACAAACCGTTTGCCAAAATATTAGGAAAAATCACATGATCTCTCGGCTCTGCAGCAAGATTTTTTCCTTTTATTATCTTGGCATTATCCAATGGCACGAACGCTATTACATCCTTTTCATTCGACTTGCCAAGCAGAAGGATATGTTTTGCCGCACTCGCCCAAGGAACATCCTTTGCTTCACCTGCAATAGAGTAGCCATCCCCTGTCATCTTGAACGAAATATTATCATCTTTTTGAATGGAAAATGTAACGGGTTCATTACTGAATGTAAAGCCCAATTCTGTCCCTAGCCATTTTGCGATCAAGGTTTCAGCCAGCGGCAAAGGTAAACCATATTTTCCAGCAAGCTTTAAAATATTGAAAGCATCAATAAAGTCACCGCCTGCACCGCCTTTATTCTCGGGAAGCGCGATAGAAGACAAACCTGATTCTGCGATAATATTCCATAAATCAATGGCAAAATTGCCGTCCTCTGCATCATCTAGTAATTGCTTTGTACAATTATCTTTAAATATTCTATTTGATGATTCTATAATCATGTCCAGCATATCACTCATTGCGACACAACCCCTTTCGCGACAATCCCTCTTAGTATTTCTGTTGTTCCGCCCCGCAAAGTAAATCCTGGACCGTGAAGGATAGATTGAGCCATGAATCGATTGATAAGTTCCGCCGATTCTATTGAAGGTAATTGCGATAATAGTAATCTAGCTTTTTCTGCGATACTGGTCTCAAATTTAGTTCCTAACTCTTTCACAAGTGCAGCAGCCATATTGACATCATGGCCTTCTTCTAAATATTTTGCTACACCCATAGACATATTGCGTAAAGTCCATAGTTCTGGAAGTAATGATACCGCTTCCCTCATACCCTCTTCATCATCATTCTCACGCAAAATTTTAATCAATTCATCCAATAACGGATAGGTGCTTAATATTCTTTCCGGGCCGCTTCTTTCATAAGCTAATTCGGCCATCCCTTGCTTCCACCCATTACCTTCAATACCAATGAGACGATTATCCGGAACGAAGACGTTTTCAAAAAAGACTTCATTAAAATGATGCTGGCCGGTTAAAAACTGAATCGGCCTGACTGTTAAACCTTCAGCTTTCATATTCACAACAAGCTGGCTCATCCCAGCATGCCGATTATTTGGATCAAATGGTGAAGTGCGGCAAAGTACAATCATATAGTGCGATAAATGTGCGCCACTCGTCCAAATCTTCGATCCGTTTAACAGCCAGCCGCCATCTGTACGCTCTGCTTTTGTTTTTATAGCTGCTAAATCTGAACCAGCGTTTGGCTCACTTAAACCAATGGAAAAAAAACATTCCCCTTTTGTAATCATTGGAAGAAAGAAGTTCTTTTGTTCCTCTGTTCCAAATTTTAAAAATAACGGTCCGGTTTGGCGATCAGCGAACCAATGTGCAGCCACCGGCGCTCCAGCAGTTAATAATTCTTCAGTAAGAATATATCTTTCAAGCGCACTTCTTTCTCTCCCGCCATATTTCTTCGGCCATGTCATGCCAATCCAGCCTTTTTGACCCAATTTTCGCGAAAAGTCAACAGATTCTCCACTAAGCCATGAATCGCATCTTGACTCAAAAGCTCCACGTTTTTTTTCTTCAATTAAGAATTCACGTACCGTATTACGAAACTCCGTTTGCTCAGCTGTAAACTTTACAACTGGCAGCTCTAATTTAATCATGCGCTACACCTCATTAATTACCGTTATCCGATAGTTATTATCTATATGTAATATTATAAGGGAGTAACCATTTTAGTGTCAATTCTAAATTTTTAGAATTTTTAATCCAAAATAAATGCTTTAACAATAAAAAAAGGCAATGTCATTTTTCACATTGCCTCTTACTCTATTAATCTCATATTTTTAAAATGCTGTTTTTGCTCCTAAATAGCGAGAGTCCCAATAGTCTAATGTCATATCAGAAATGGTCACTCCATTAGATGTGCCAGCATGGATAAATTTGTTATTTCCTAAATAAATTCCCGCATGTGATGGACCTGCTTTATATGTTTCAAAAAAGACAATATCACCTTTACTTGGTGAACTTACTGACTTAGTGGCATTCCAAATGGTTTCAACCGTTCTAGGTATAGAAATACCAATGTTGTTGAAAACAAAATTTAAATAGCCGCTACAATCAAAACCTGCTGGTGTACTTCCACCCCAAACATAAGCTACTCCTATGTATTTCTTCGCTTCATTAATTAGCGCATCCACTTTACCTGAAGGATTAACGATTTCCGATGGAGGTGTTTGTGTACTCCCAGAAATAGTAAGCTTTTGGCCAGGATAAATCATGTCTGATTTTAATTGATTTAAAGATTTTAATTGTGATACAGATAATTTATAGCGAGAGGCAATTCCCCATAAACTATCGCCTGATTTGACTGTGTAAATGCTTTCATTATTTTGCGGTGGTGCTGGATTAGATTCACTCCCTTGCAACTTTAATGTTTGTCCTGGGTAGATCATGTCGCTCTTTAAACCGTTCATGTTTTTCAAATTAATCACAGACAGACCATTTTTCGTTGCAATACTCCATAAGCTATCGCCTTTTTTCACGGTATAAGTTTTTCCACTTACTGTCGTGTTCTGCTTAGGATTGGCTAATGTAAGTGTTTGTCCAGTATAAATGACGGAACTGGTTAATTGATTCCATTCCATTAATTGATTAATCGATAGATGATATGTATTGGATATCTTCCATAAAGAGTCTCCAGCTTGCACCTTATATGTATTTGATTGCGCCCCTACTTCAGCATAACTGGCAGCAAATAAGCCAGCAGCAGCCGCAACTGAAATCAGTTGTTTTCTCAAGTTATAACACTCCCTTTTTAATAGCTACTCAGTTTATGTTAGTAGGGTTAACTGCAAATTCAAACACTGTAAATCATGGTTTATTTGTTATCATTATCCATATTGATTCTATTTATATTATATTTTGGATTTATTATCCATTAAACAAATTACCTTAGACCTAATATTTACGTGATTATCCTATTTTCAACTGTCTTTTTGCCTTAAATATATGAATGTTTTGTTCACTTTTTATATAAAAGGTTCTATTGATTTAGTTTCTCTTTTTTCAAAGTTAAATTGGTTAGAACCACCTACCTGTTTGCTGATAATAAAGCCCCTACGGCTCCGCTATACTTTCCTCGCTCTAAAAATATTGCTTCATATCCAAACATATTAGAAAACTCCGCCAGCCGGGTTTGAAAATAATCATGTCGAGAAACACCACTGCCTGAAAATACGATTGTACTAAGTGAATGCTTCTCTATTAGCAACATAGCTAATAACATTAAATTCTCCGCAATCATATTCGTCAAAGCAGCTGCTTTATCACTGGCGCCTCCTTGAACAAAAATTGCCTTCCCAAAATTACTTGCGGTTAAATTGCCATCAATTGGAGAACTAGAGGATTCATATATGTCTTTAACCAATACATCAATTTCTTCTTTGCTACCATCCCCAGCTAAGTCTGCCAATTGTGCGAATGTTGATTTTCCAGTCAATAATTTTCCAAGCCCTATAAAAGTGCCTCCGCCTAATCCTGTACCTAACACTCTCTCACTCTTTCCATTTTTATGAATGAAAAATGAAGTGCCTGTACCGACATTCATTAAGAGATACTCAGATCTTTGTTTCCCTTCTTCTTTCAATAAGTAATTTGCTCCGGCACAGATAACAGAAAATTCATCGACTATTTTTGCTTCTGCCATTTTCTGCTTTAAAGCTTCAGCCCTCCCGCCAGTTAAGATAAATTGAGCAGGAGAATGAAAAATTTGCAGCCATTGCAGGAGTTCTTTTTCCTTACTTATAGGATAGTACTTATAATGTAAATATCCTTTTTCTTCATAAACAACTTTTATTAATGTACCGCCTGCATCTATTCCTACTCTAGCCATGTACTCTCATTCCCTTCTTATTAAAAATGGTACTAAAATAAGCGTAAATAAAATAAGGGCAACCACCTCCAGGGCTGCAATATATATAGGGTAAGGTCCTAAATAATCCAAAATTGATCCATTGACAGGCTTGTATGACAAAAACATATAATTCCCTCCTGTGCATTTGTTTACCATCATTGCAAGGAAGGAACAGACATTTAGAAATATGAAAGAAAGCAGCATCCCCTTTATAGTTGGCCGGTATTGTTTCACAAAAACATAGTATAAGCAAATCCATATGATGAGCATATGGGTTATAAAGAATTGATAATAGCGGAAATGTGGAAAGCCAAGAAATAATTCAGGTGTGAAAATGGCCATTGTAGCGCCAATCACTCCGATAAAGTAGACCATTTGAAAGACTTTTTCAGAACCAGTCATCAATAAGACAAGACATAATATTAAGCTTACAGAGCAAAGATGCAATGGAAGAGCGAATGCGATATCCCAAGCACCGCCTGTATACAGCCAAATATGATAAAGCAGCTCCAGTACGAATAAAACTGTAAAAAGAAAATATCTTATCTCTGTATGAAAGGAACGTAATGATATTCTACATTTATAAATAAAGATGATTCCACATAGAAACAATCCAATCATGATGAAATGTGAGAATGAGAAAATAATAAACGGATACTCTTCATATTGGTGATTAAAGGAAATCATACATAAGCTCCAACCTTTTATGTTTTCATATTATATTGGCTATCATCGCTGGCAAAGCCTGCTTTTTTAGATGAGCATAATAAAGCGCGATAAGTAAAGCTACTTATCGCGCTTAAGGCTGTTGACAAACATTCGCTTTAATCGTTGCTTCGCCTCAAGTGGGCAGCGTTAAAAGCACGGCTGATTCGCGTTATCCTTATTCCTCGCTTACCCTTACAAGCTGCTTGCCGAGATTATCTCCGCGGAAAAGTCCGATAAATGCATCAGGAGCATTCTCTAAACCTTCTATGATATTTTCGCGATATTTGATTGAGCCCTCACTCACCCATTTACCGAGCTGTTCATACCCTTCATTATGCTGATCCATGTAATCTCCAACAATAAAGCCCTTCATTAAGGCACTTTTTTGAATGAGCTGTCCTTGTATTCTTGGACCTTTATCTGCTGATTGAAGATTGTAGGCTGATATTTGGCCGCATACGACAATCCTCGCTTGATAATTAATGCGCCACAGCACTTCATCAGAAATATGCCCGCCGACATTATCAAAATATACATCGACTCCGTCAGGACAATATTCTTTTAGCTTTTTCCTAATATCATCTGTTTTATAATTAATCACATGATCGAAGGCCAATTCATCTTTTAAGTAGGCGCATTTTTCCTCAGTACCCGCGATACCAACTACATGACAGCCTTTAATTTTCGCAATTTGGCCAACTGTAGAACCAACCGCTCCAGCTGCTCCGGAAACAACGACTGTTTCACCTTTCTTAGGCTTGCCAATATCAAGTAATCCGAAATAAGCAGTTAATCCTGGCATTCCAACCACACCAATTCCTGTGGAAATAGGTGCCAAATCAGGGTCAATCTTTCTAATATTTGCGCCATCTGACACAGAGTGATCTGCCCAGTTTAGTCTACCTTCTACGATATCCCCAGGCTGGAAATCTTCATGGTTGGACTCGATAACTTTACCAATCACGCCTCCTGTTAATACTTCACCCAGTTCAAATGGATCTACATATGTTTTTACCCCGCGCATTCTACCGCGCATATAAGGGTCGACGGATAAATAAATCGTCCGGATTAATACTTCACCTGTCCCAATTTCAGGAACTGCTGCTGTCGTAAGCTTGAAATTCTCTGGTTTAGGCATTCCCTCCGGCCTGCTGACTAAGAGTATACTTCTGTTTTCCATACTGTATTCCTCCTTGTTATAGCGTACTGCCTCCATCCACACTTAAAACTGTGCCTGTCACAAAATCACTTGCTGAAGAGGCTAAATAAATAGCTGCACCCTTAAGCATATGTTCATCACCGATTTTTCTCAAAGGAATGGTTTTTAAGACTGCCTCTTCATCCTTTTTAAGAATGCCGGCAGACATTTTCGTTCTGAACATTCCGGGAGCAATGGCATTAACATAAATATGATGCCGCGCCCATTTCATGGCTAAATCTTTAGTAAAGTGAATAACAGCTGCTTTACTCGTTGTGTACCCGATAGTATTCGTTACTTCCGGTTCACGGACGGTTAATCCAGCGGCAGAAGCAATATTAATAATTTTCCCTTGCTTCCTTGCAATCATATGCTTGCCGACCGCCTGACTTAATAGAAAAGTGCCAGTTACATTGACATCGATTACTTTTTTCCATGCTCCTAATGGCATTTCTTCAACTGGCGCGCCCCATGTCGCACCGCTATTATTCACAAGAATATCAATCTTGCCAAAATCATGAATGACCTTCTCGACTACTGATAAAACGCTAGTTTCACTTGTTACATTCAATTCATAGCCAATGGCTTTCACTCCGTATTTATTAGAAAGAGTGTCAGCAACTTCATCGCAATTCGCCTTTTTGCGCGAACAAAGCGCCAGCTGACAACCTCGTTCGGCGTATATCTCTGCGATTTGCTCTCCAAGACCTCGTCCTCCGCCGGTGATAAGGGCTACCTTATCCTTCAAGTCAAATAACTCGTGAAAATTCATCTTTCACCTCTTTTAGCGAAGAATCTTTTGGTGACGGGCAATGATGTTTTCCTGCGCTTGTTCGTATTGTTTTTTCAGTTCATCAGTTATTTCTGCGATGGATTGAACTTCGGTTATCGAGCCAATGCCTTGACCAGCGCCCCACACATCCCGCCAAGCTTTGACTTTTGTATTGTTTAAATCTCCGAAGTTCATTTCTTTCTTTTTCACTAAATTAGCAGGATCTAAACCTGAATTTATTATACTAGGGATGAGATAATTGGCATTTACTCCACTAAATGCATCCGTGTAAATAATGTCATCAATGCTGGAATCAATAATCATTTTTTTATATTCATCCTGTGCGAGACTTTCCTTTGACGGTATAAAACGGGTACCCATATACGCAATATCTGCACCAAGTATTTCGGCTGCTAGTATATCTTCCCCTTTTGACATTCCTCCTGCAAGCATAACTGGACCGTCAAAAAATTCTCGTACTTCATGAACAAAAGCAATTGGGTTGTAAGTGCCCGCGTGTCCGCCAGCTCCGCTTGAAACAAGGACGAGCCCGTCTGCTCCTTTTTCTAAAGCCTTCTTGGCAAACTTTACATTAATTACATCAGAAATAACCATTCCACCATATTTATGTACGATTTCTGCAACTGGACCTGGGTCACCTAATGACGTAATGACGATTGGGGGTTCATATTTTTCTATTAGCTGCAAATCTTCAATATATCTTTTGTTCGAACGATGTGTAATAAAATTTATGCCCCAAGGCGCTGCTTTTTTGTCCGGATGGTCATTATTGTATTCTGCAAGCTCATGATTAATCTGTCCCATCCACTCTTTCAGAATTTCTTCAGTACGTGCATTTAGTGCAGGAAATGTTCCAATAATGCCGGCTTTGCATGAATGGATAACCAATTCAGGATTGCTAATTAAAAACATCGGTGCGACCATCACCGGCAAGCTCAAAGATTCTTTCATAGTTTTAAAATCATATTTTTCCATTTAAAAAACCTCCTAAACTGTTATGAGAGAGGCTGGGTTAAGGAACAAACCCAATCTCTCCCTTCTTTTCTTTAATCTACTTCTTTCAAAACGATTTCTCCATCTTCGACTGTCGCCATTCTAATTAAATTCACAAAGCCTCCGTCATCCTCAACACTCGGAATCTCGTAAACTTTCTTATCCTCAGGCAGCTGATCAAGCCCAGCTTGAATATGTTCTCTAATCAGTTTTGCATCTTCAACATTTCCAGCCGCCTTCATCGCTTCTACTAAAACATAAGTCGCTAAATAATGATAGCCAGCCTCTGAACCAGGGTCTTTGTTGTACAGCTCCCTATACTTATCAATAAACTCAGCTGTGCCTGGGTATTCCGTATGGATAAGCGGAGTCACTCCGACTGCACCTTCCAAAACGTCATAAGACTGGGTTACATTTTTCATTTCATCTAATTTCGCCTGATCCATAATGATGAAACCGCCATCAAATCCCAACTCCCTTGCCTGCATAGCAACTTTTGCAGTCGGTTCAGATGCACCACCGATAAATAATACATCTGGATCTTGTTTTAACGCATTAGTTAGAATAGTGAAAAAATCGGTATCTTTAGAAAAATCAATCGAAGCTTGGTGTACTACTTCTCCGCCATTCTCTTCCCAATAAGGGATGATTGCTTCAGCCCAGTCCTTCCCGTATTGCGTAACTGGAGGAAGAGCTGCCATTTTCTTCCCAAACCTATCCATCGCATATGTTGAAAATGGTTCAATATAACCTGCATAACTTGGCGGTATTCTGACCGTCAATTTATTGCCCCGCTCTGTAATATCAGGTTCACTGGAATAAGCTACAATCAAAAAGTTATCCATTTCGTTAAAAACCTGCAATGCCGCAATCCCCCCGCTATGTGGAGAAAATATAATCGGAGTTTTATTTTCCTGTACAAGCCTTTTTCCATTTGAAGCTGTTTCATTTGGCATATATTTATCATCAAGAGAAACCAGGTTTAATTTATATTTCTCTCCCTCTACCTCAAATCCCTCTTTATTTATTTCATCTACAGCCATCTTTAAACCATTAAGCGTATTTTCACCGTAAAATGCTGCAGCACCGCTTAAAGGACCGCTATATCCTATATTTACAACCTTTTCCTCTCCTGATCCACCGCTTGATTGTGAACAAGCCGCCATCATTACTACTGCAAATGCTAAGCTGATAATGAATAAAAATTTTACCTTTCTCATCGGTCTTACCTCCTATTAAAATAGTGGAGGCGGCAAAATGTCCGCCAAGTCTTCATTATCCAATTTTTCTTTAAGCGCCAATATATGCTTTTCTAACTTCTTCATTAGAAAATAGCTCTGCAGATGAACCATGAACGACTATTTTTCCATTCTCATAAACATAGCCTTTATCAGCAATACTCAAAGCCGCATTCGCATTTTGCTCTGCCAATAAAATCGTTGTTCCTTCGCGATTGATATGTTCAATGCTTTTAAACATTTGTTCAACAATTAATGGTGCCAAACCAATGGACGGCTCATCAAGGAGCATGAGCTTTGGTTTGGCCATCAGCGCCCGTCCTATTGCAAGCATTTGCTGCTGCCCTCCACTGAGTGAGCCTGCGGCATCTTCCCTTTTATCGTAAAGGATTGGGAAGAGTTCATTTACTTCCTTCAATGATTGTTTAATTTGACCTTTATTTCTACGGTGCACATAAGCCCCCATCATCAAATTTTGCTGAACGCTCATTTGCGGAAATAGCTTTCTGTCTTCAGCACATTGTACGATGCCAAGCTCGACAATTTTATCAGGCTGCTTTCCGCCAATTTGTTCATCATTAAAAATAATTTCACCAGCCGCTGGTTTTAACAGACCGCTGATCGTTTTGAATGTTGTTGATTTCCCCGCTCCATTCGCACCAAGCAGGACGACAATTTCACCTTTGATCACTTCAATATTAACTTCCTTAATACTTGTATACTTTCCATATTTCGCTGTAAGTCCCATTATGCTAAGCACTGGCACTCCCTCCTCCTAAATAAGCTTTGATCACTTCCTCATTGTTTTTTATTTCTTCTGGTGTTCCTTCCGCAATTTTTTCGCCATAATTTAATACCATAATTTGATCCGCCAAACTCATAATCATTTGCATTTTATGTTCGATTAAACAAACAGTCAGGCCCTTCTCTGCCATCTTCTTAATTAAGAGAGCCAGCTCTTCCGTTTCATCCGGATTCACACCTGCAGTTGGTTCATCCAGAAATACAATTTCTGGTTCAGTTGCAAGTGCCAATGCAAAAGCAACCCGCTTCTTTTCTTCTTGGCTAATGTTCGCGACAAGCTGATCACTGACATTTGATAATCCGGTAAAATCCAATACCTCCAATGCCTTTTCTTTGCAAGTTTCTTCTTCTCTTTTTAGTCTTTTCGTCCTGAAAATCGCATCAAAAAGATTTGACTTCGTGCGCAGGCGATGGCCAACCACGACATTATCGAAAACGGTAGCCCTTTCAAATAAATTTGTGGTTTGAAAGGTTCGCGCTAAACCCAGTTCGGCAATTTTATTGGCAGGATACTTAGTAATCTCTTCCCCTTTATAAAATATCTGTCCCTCTGTAGGCGGATGAATGCCGGTAATTAAGTTAAAAAAAGTCGATTTCCCCGCTCCATTTGGTCCAATAATTGCGTTTACTTTTCCTTGCTGTATAGAAAAGCTAACATCCTTCACTGCAACATTGCCTCCAAATTTTTTCGTTAATTGACTTGTTTGCAAAATCATCCACTAGCCCTCCTTCACCTGATCCTTCGGAATTGTCATCCGTTTTTTTGTTTTCCAATTGGAATAGTGGAGCAAAATAAAGCCAACAATTCCTCGCGGAGAAAAAATGATAAGCAATGTCAGGAGAGGACCGAATATGAGCATTCGATAATCTTGCAAAAATTGCAAATTTTGCGATAATATCAAAATCAGGAATGTTCCAACTATCGGCCCTGCAAGTGTGCCGATTCCTCCAACGATCATATAGGTGAGCAAATCAAACGTAATGGTAGTATAAGCGATTTCAGGCCCGATAAACCGGATAAAACCCGCATACATAGCTCCTGCCAATCCAGCGAAAAACGTTGAAAGCACAAATGAAAGAAGCTTATTCTTCTTAGTAGAAATCCCCAGCGATAATGCCAGTTCCTCACTGTTTCTTATCGCTATAAACGTTCTGCCTGTCAATGAATGAACAATGCGATAAATAATTAGGACCACAAGCAAAAAGATTACGAGCGTAAGATAATACTGTGCTATTGGCGTTGTAAATGTAATAGGACCGATTGGTTCTGGAGCAGGTATACCGATAAGCCCGCGTACTCCTTCAGTCAGGCTTTCCCATTTGTCTATCACCAAATAGATAATATATCCTACACATAAAGTATAGATGGCAAAGAAATGTTCCTTTGTTCTTAATGCGAACAAACCAATTACGAGACCTATTGCCATTGTTATTAAAGGCGCCAGCAAAAACGAAAGCCAAAAGCCTAACCCGCCCTTAACAGTCAGCAAACCTAATCCATACGCACCTATCGCAAAAAAACCACCGTGAGCCAGGGATAAATATCCTGTAAAACCAGCTAATAGATTTAAACCGTAAACAGCAATTGTCCATATAAAAGCAAGTGTTAAAATATGCAAATAATATTGGTTTTGATTAATGAATGGAAATACAACGGCTAGTAATATTAAAATTAAAATAATGTTTCGCTTGTTTAATAGTTTCATCATCTAAGCGCCTCCCTTTGAAAAAATCCCTTGAGGTTTTGCTGATAAGATGATGATAAGTAACACAAATGCGATAATATCTTTATAATCACTGGAAATATATGTCGCCCCTATACTTTCGGTAAAACCTAAAATGTAGCCGCCAAGGATAGCGCCTGGAATGCTCCCCATCCCTCCGATAATAATAATGACAAATGCTTTTAATATGACTAGATGTCCCATTCCTGGAAAAACGAGATTAATAGGAGAAGTTAATGATGCACCAATAGCCGCTAAAGCACCAGCTATGAAAAAGGTAAGAATAGCCACTTTATTTGTATTAATCCCTACAAGTGCTGCTCCCTCTCGATTTTGAGCCATAGCAATGATAGTTGAACCGATAAAAGTCTTCTTTAAAAACCAATATAGAAAAATCATTACGGCTATCGCAGCAGCCACAATAATTATTCGCTGTAATGTTAAGGTAAGGCCGAATACATTCACCACTTCGCCAAAAGGAGTTGGCATTTGCCTGTAATCCGCCCCCCATAATAATTGGGCGAGCGCCTCTAAAAACAACAAAATACCAATTGCTGCCACTTTATCTTGAATCGGCGGTGAATCACGTAAAGGGTGAAAAACAAGCCTCTCCATTAAAACGCTTAATAAGCCAACTACAATGATAGAAACTACGATAGCCAATACATAATGAAGACCTGCATTCGTCATCATCATCAATGTAATATAGCCGCCAACCATATATAATGCGCCGTGAGCAAAATTTGGAATATGCAATATTCCATAAACTAAAGTTAAACCTAAAGCGACGAGACTATATACACTCCCAATCGTTAAACCATTAAAAAGCTGCTGCAGCAATAATTCCATTCCCATATCCCCCCCTTAATACCTACTTGAGATCTGATTAAACTTCACTATGCTTAACTGCCCTCTGCTCTTCCTCCTCCTTTAGTTGCCTCCAGAGAATTTTTCCGCTGCTAGTCATTGGAAACTTCGCTCTAAATTCGATTACTCTAGGATATTTATAAGCTGCCATTTGGTTTTTCGACCATTCTATTATTTCAGCTTCATCAATTTTTCCTTCATATTCAGGATTCAAAATGACAAATGCTTTTACTGCTTCACCTTTTCTTTCATCAGGTATTCCTACTACACAAGCTTGCTGTACAGCTGGGTGCCTATAAAGATACGATTCCACCTCTGTCGGCCATACTTTATAGCCGGCAGAATTAATCATTCTCTTCACGCGGTCAACTATAAAAAAGTATCCTTCTTCATCGCATCTTCCCATGTCCCCTGTACGGAAAAACCTTTTGCCATCAAGCATAATAAAAGCGCTTTCATTCTCGTCTTCACGATTATAATATCCTGTCATCACTTGATGTCCATGTACAACAATCTCTCCTACTTCATTCATTCCGAGCTCCTTCATTGTTGCAGGATCAATAATTCTCGCATCGACATCAAAAAATGGAATACCAAGACATTGCATTTTAGGCCGCTCTACAGGGTTAGAGTGAGTTTGAGCAATTGTTTCCGATAAGCCGTATCCTTCTAAAAATGTTAACCCTGTCAATTTTTCCAGCTTTTCTCCAACAGCTTCTGGAAGAGTA
Source organism: Cytobacillus horneckiae (assembly GCF_002835735.1). GTDB lineage: Bacteria > Bacillota > Bacilli > Bacillales > Cytobacillaceae > Cytobacillus > Cytobacillus horneckiae. The sequence continues at coordinate 29,564 of NZ_PISD01000077.1, forward strand.
GCACCGCCTCCAGATATACCAATCAGTGATGATATCTTATTTGCTTCTAATTGCGGATTAGAAATAAAGTCTATAATCATCGTACTAATTGCTATCCAGTTCGTACACTTTTGCCTATTGATTAACTCGAGAGCTGTCTGCCGGTTCCACCTTGTCATAATGACCATCGTACCGCCTGTATAAATTGGTACATGCATGCTTTGCACCATTCCTGTCACATGAAAAAACGGCAGTGTCGATAAATGAACATTGCTTGCAGATACTCTTCCCCAAACTGCACCGCCGGCTACATTCGCTTGAACTGTGCTATTCGTGTGCATACAACCTTTAGGTAAGCCTGTTGTACCTGATGTGTATGGCAAAACAATCAAATCATCAGGCGAAGAATCAAACGGATTTGGCCTTTCTTTTACGTTTAAGCAATCTCTCCATAAATGGTGAGAAGGATCTTTCCATGTTTGTGGCTGTGCGCTTACTTCTGCTGGCAATTCAAGTTCATAACCATCATCGATATAGTCTGAGTAGGAGGCAATAAGGAGGTTTTCCAAAGTTGTTGATTGGACTAGAGGCTGAATATTAGCGTAAAGTTCCTGTCCGATAATCGCCGTGCTAATTTGGCAATCTTTCATATAAAATTCCAGTTCATGAGACAAAAGCATCGGATTGATTGGCACAACAACTGCACCAGATCTTATAATGGCATAGTAGCTAATAATAAACTGAGGTGAATTTTGCATCAATAGTAAAACCTTTTCTTCCTTCTTCACTTTTAGCACGTTCTGCAGATAACCTGCCAAACTATTAACTTCCGTTAATAACTCTGAATAGGTCATACTCTTTCCATAATAGTAAATAGCTTTCTGATTTGGATAACGTGCGGCAGACATTTCTAAATTACTAAAAATTGATGATTCCGGAACAACAAGCTTTTTTGGCAGCTTCGGCCAATGCTCAAAATGGCGATTTTGCATGGAATACCCTCCTTAGTTTTGCCGATGAAATTTATTTCAACACGTGTATTGAAGTGAGATTCCCAATGAGGAGGGGTATCCCCCCCATCTAATAGAAAGATTTTACTTACTGTCCGAATTTTGGTGTTCTTTTTTCCTTAAACGCTTGAACTCCTTCAAGATGATCATTTGTAGTAACCATCGTTGCTTGTGTAATTCGTTCTTGCTCAAGCACTTCTTCAAGAGTAGAGCCGAAGGATTGATTTGCTATTTTTTTAATAAAGCCATATGAAAGAGAAGGTCCTTCTGCTAATTTTTGCGCATATGCTTCTACTTTCTGTGCAAAAAGCTCTTTAGCGTAAATTTGATTAACTATGCCGAGCTTATAGGCCTCATCAACCGACAGCGGCTCCGCATGAAAGAACAATTCTTTTGCCTTGTTTAAACCGATTAATCTCGGAAGATGATACAATCCTCCGCCATCAGAAATTAATCCAACTTTAGAAAAGCTCAAAATAAACTTGGAATCCTCTTCAGCCAAAATCAAGTCGCACGCTAACGCGAGATTGAACCCAGCTCCAGCAGCATATCCGTGCACAGCAGCAATGATTGGCTTTTCCAGCTTCGACATTTGAACAATCAGCTCGTTAAGCTTTCCAATATGTTCATAAGTTCCTAGTGGCGAACCGCTGCCCATCCGTTTAACATCTCCGCCTGCACTGAATGCTCTGCCTGCACCTTTTAAAACAACGACTTTTATGTTTGCATCTTCTTTCGCCTTTGTTAAAGATTCCTTTAAACCTTCAATGATAACTGGACTGAAGGAGTTTAAGCTTTCTGGCCTGTTTAATGTTAACGTCATAACCCCTGTCTTTACTTCTACCAATAAGTCGCTCGCAATTGATTCCATTCCATTCCACTCCTCTTATTAATTTTTATTGTTTTACAAACTTAATAGTTATTTACCAAATAGGTGGTATGATAGATTTCTCCCCAAGATGGTCGCTTTTTCGCGGTGCGGCGGCCTTTTCTGTGTTACAGTCTGTGTTGTCTCACCTATCCCGCTGCTCAAGCAGGAGGATCGCACTTTTAGCTCCAATCAACCTCCTACAATTTTGTTTTAATTTTCTATAATCACCATTCCATCTTTATTAACGATTGCTGAAATATTATACTTATCCTTTGTCGCAACAAAGGCGATTTCATCCTCTAATCCATTTTGAAGCAGCATTTGCCCCACCCTTGATTTCCTTAACAGTTCCTCTCCACTTTCGGCTGCCCCGATATAAAATTGATGTGCAGCTATTGCTGAATCAGTGAGCTCCCATTGATTGCGGGAGTGACTTAATAAACAATCGATATAATATCCAACCCCGTAAAAATCTTCGACATTAAATGCGCCAGATGAACCAGAACAAACTAGGACAACTGTTTCATCTGATTGTTCTTCAAGAACTTTCCTAGCTGAGTAGTCCGCATTTAATAATGAAGCCACAAATACTTTTTTCGCTTCAACTGCATTTCTAATCGCGACTGTTCCGTTCGTTGTTGATAAAATGACAGTCTTATTTTTTACTGCTTCCTTTAATTCTTGTGGATGTGGAGACAAAAAGCCTTCTATCGTTAATCCCTGATATTCTCCGACGAGCAAAAATGAGTCGATTTCTCTTGCTTCTGCCTCTCGCAATGCTTCCTCGCCATTTAATACCGGAAGCACTTCCTTCGCACCGTTCTTAAGTACAGAAGTAATAACAGAGGTAGCCATTAAAATGTCAAAGACAACTACAATTTTTTGGTTATTCAGCTTATGTTTATTCAAGGCTTCTTTATTTAAAATCACGTGCAGCTTTCCCATTTTTGCACCTCATAACCGTACTTAATACTGATTATTTTCTGATGTTTGCAAAGCATGATGAATTAAGTTCTTCACATACACATTTAACCCGGCAAATCTTTCGTCAGCAGTCTGCCCTTTTTTCCAGCGGTAATATATTTGCTGGCAAATAACCGCTAATTTAAAATAAGAGAATGTTAAATAAAAATGAATATTCGTTACATCTCTTCCGCTTTTCCTCGCATACGCCTCAATAAATTCCTGCCTCGTCATAAATCCATCCATCGCTGTTAACGGGGGATCGCCAAGCCCTCTTTTCAGCAAATCGGGATCTTCAGGCTCATTCCAATAGCTTAAAGCCACACCTAAATCTGCAAGAGGATCGCCGACAGTTGTCATTTCCCAGTCAAACAAGCCAACCATTTTTGTAAAGTCTTCATTGAACATCGAATTATTCAGCTTAAAATCATAGTGGATGATTGCAGGTTCCTGAGACTGTGGAATGTGATCTGTCAGCCAACTTTTAAGCTGATCAACACCTGAAATCTCTTCTGTCTTCGCTTTCTCATATCGTTTAAGCCAGCCATGGACTTGACGTTCCAAAAATCCATCCGGCTTCGTCATTTCAGTTAGCCTAGTTGCTTTATAATCTATTTGATGAAGCTGAACTAAAGAATCAACCATATTTTCAGAGATTTGCAAACAAATCTCTTTCGTAGGCGTTACACCATCAGGGAATCGTGTATCTAAGACGACACCCTTTTTCCTTTCCATAATAAAGAAAGGTGCACCAATGATGCGCGCATCAGAAAATGCAATTGGCTTTGGCGCTGGTGAAAAAAATGGATGAATCTCTTGTAATATTGTAAATTCACGTTTCATATCATGCGCTTTTGGAGGGACAGGTCCAAGCGGCGGTCTCCGCAATACCGCCTCCCATTCTCCGAGCCTTAGTTGATAGGTCAAGTTAGATTTTCCGGCACTAAATTGTTCAATCGTAAGAGGCAGTTCTGATAATCCATCAATATTATCCCTTAAAAAGGCTTCGATTTTTTTTAGATCAAGCTCTTCCCCATGTCGAATTGGAATTGTATCAGAACTCATCTTATTCCTCCTGTATCCTAATGATTATTGTTTTACTGGAATATAGCGCTCAAGATTATGTTTTAATTTTTCCGGTATTTGTATCGATTTTTGCTCTTCAAAATTAAAACTAACCGTTACACAAACAGCTTTAGCTATGATTTTACCGCTGCTCTTTTCAGTTAAAACATGGCTCAAGCTGAAGCTTTTATTGCCGATATCATTCACTTCAGTCGTTACATGAAGAATTTGGCCGGCATATGCCGGTTGAATATATTCACATTTGATTGAAGCAAGTATCATACTGAATTCGGGATTTCTTTCAGGAAAGATATGATTAAAAAACTTTGTTCTTGCTTCTTCAAAATAGAGAAAATAACTTGTATTATTCACATGACCAGCTGCATCTGTTTCACTAAATCTAACAAATACGTCAATTTCATAGGATGAAGACATATACAACTCTCCCAACCTGATTATTCATTGCTTATTCCATTAAGAATCATTTCTAAATAGAGTTCAGAGAGTTCAGTGTCTGATACTTCTCCTTCTGGTTTAAACCAATAATAATTGCGGTTTAACATTCCTAATACACCAAAAGCTATAATATCTGTCCGTATATTATCCTTAAATTCCCCGCTTATTTTACCTTCTTCTAAAATTTGCTGGAAAATTAAACGAAATTCCTTCCGCTTTTGTTTAATTTGATTCATTTGTTCTTCCGTCAGATGACGCATTTCCCGAAAAACGATGCGGGCATCCTTCCCTTGAGTATCAATTTTACTATTGATTAAATAGATAATTTTATAGAGTTTCTCTTTATAGGTTACGCTGTTATCTTTGAAAATCTTTTGCTGTTCCTCTAATAGTCCTTCTAGGTAAGCTAAATGAATGTCGCGCAATACTTCTTGCTTACTATTAAAATAGTAATAAAATGTTCCTTTAGTCACCCCGAGTTTATCAACAATATCTTGAATGGATGTTTCTTTAAACCCTTTAGAGTCGAATAAGTGTATGCTTTCTTTCAGTATTTTCCTCTTCATATCTTGCGCCTCCTCAATGCAGATGGCATCCATTTTCTGTTGTTCATTGTTGATAAACCGCGGGCTTTAGGCTGATTCTCTTTCAATAACAACCGCAATGCCTTGCCCTCCGCCAATACAGGCAGTAATTAAACCGTATTTTCCATTTGCACGCTTTAGCTCATAAACAGCTTTGGTTATTAGAATTGCGCCAGTCGCACCAAGTGGATGCCCATGTGCAATTGCACCGCCATTCCTATTTAATTTATCCTGATCAAAATTCAGCTCCCTATCACAAGCAATTACTTGAGAGGCAAAAGCTTCATTCAATTCTATTAAGTCCATATCCTCGAGTGTCAGCTTCGATTTCTCCAACAATTTCTTTATGGCTGGCACAGGACCGATTCCCATAATATTTGGATCGACACCAGAAACGGCTGATTCTCGAATAACAGCCAATGGTTTTAATCCAAGACTCTCTGCCTTTTCCCGCGACATAACGACAAGCGCGGAAGCAGCGTCATTTAGCCCAGAGCTATTCCCTGCTGTAACGGAACCATTTTTTACAAATGCTGCCGGCAGCTTATTTAAAGCTTCCATTGTAGTTTGAGGACGAGGATGCTCATCTCGAGAAAAAGATACCGGTTCTCCCTTTCTTACCGGGATAGCAATTGGTACGATTTGCTCTTCAAACCGGCCCTCTTCCATTGCAGCTGCCATTCTTTGTTGGCTGCGAAGAGCAAAGTCATCCTGTTCTTTTCTAGTAATCTGATATTTTTCCACTAAATTTTCTGCCGTGATACCCATAGGAGGATCACCGATTTCTGCTGGTGACAGCTGTGACTTTCGAAATTTTGGGAGACCAGGACTATAAGCTTTCTCAGGCCGTTCCATTAAATAAGGAGCTCGGCTCATACTTTCCGTACCTCCCGCTATATACACATCCCCTGCACCAGCTTGAATGGCTTGTGCGGCTAGGACAACTGCATTTATTCCAGATCCGCATTGTCGATCAATTGTCAGACCAGGCAGGTTCAGCGATAATCCCGCTTGCAACGCAGTCAATCTTGTAATATTTCCTCCGCCGCTAAGCACGTTGCCAAATATGACATCATCAATCTCATCGGCATTTACTTTTGCCCTTTTTACCGCTTCCTTTATTACTTCAGCTCCGAAAACATGGGCAGGAACAGTTGCTAACGCTCCACCCTGCCTTGCTATCGGAGTTCTAACAGCAGATACAATAACAGCATCTCTATTCATTGAACTTTCCTCCTTTGTTAGTTGGCAACCGATCCTCCATCTACCACAATCGTCTCACCTGTCACAAAGTCAGATGCGGCTGATGCCAAGAAGAGCGCAACCCCTTTCAGGTCAGTATCTGATCCAAACTTGCGCAATGGTGTCCCTTGCAGAAACTTATCTCTGCTTTTTTCTATGAGGACTTTCGACATTTTTGTAGGGAAGAAGCCAGGAGCAATCGCATTTACATAGACACCGCGCGGGCCCCATTTTACTGCCAGGTCCTTCGTAAAGGAGATGACTCCTCCCTTGCTGGCGTTATATCCTATCGCATCCATCACTTCAGGATTTGACCCTTTTAGGCCTGCTACTGATGCAATATTAATAATCTTGCCATATTGCTGTTCGAGCATGACTTTACCTGCTGCCTGTGACATTAAGAAAGTGCCAAAAACATTTACATTTAATACTTTTTGAAATGCTTCGATCGGCATTTCCTCTGCGGGAGCGCCCCATGTAGCTCCGCTATTATTAACTAAAATATCAATTCTTCCAAATTTTTCAAGCGTTTCATTTACTACTGCATTCACATCGTCTTGATTAGTGATATCGCACTGTAGTGATAATGTCTTTACACCCATAGTATTTAACTTTTCACTTACAACATCACAGTTCTCTTTCTTTCTTGAACAAAGGACGACGTTCGCCCCTGCTTCAGCAAACCCTACGGCAATTTGCTCTCCTAGGCCGCGGCCTCCACCAGTTACAATCGCAGTCTTTCCTGTCAAATCAAACAGTTCTTTCACATGCATGAAGCGTCCACCTCCACATAATTATTGATATTTTTTCAATTCCTGTCTGGCTATTGCTCTTTTATGCACTTCATCCGGACCATCTGCTAACCTTAAAGTTCTGATATTTGCCCAGCTAGCTGCAAGTGGATAATCCTGGCTTACTCCTGCTGCTCCAAGTGCCTGGATTGCATGATCAATTATCTGTAAAGCCATATTCGGTGCAACTACTTTAATCATCGCAATTTCTGTTTTTGCTGCTTTATTACCAACCGTATCCATCATGTAAGCCGCTTTAAGCGTTAAAAGGCGCGATTGCTCAATATTGATTCTCGCTTCAGCAATCCACTCTTGGATTACACCTTGTTCAGCGAGTTTTTTCCCAAATGCTGTTCTTTCCTGAACACGCTTGCAGAGAATTCCCAACGCTCTCTCTGCTGCGCCGATCGTCCGCATGCAATGATGAATTCTGCCCGGTCCTAGCCTTCCTTGAGCAATTTCGAACCCTCTTCCTTCACCTAAAAGCATATTAGAAGCAGGAACTCTTACGTTTTTAAATTCAATCTCGGCATGGCCATGTGGCGCATGGTCATAACCAAACACTTGCAATGTTCGCTTAATTGTGACACCTGGTGTATCTAGCGGAACAAGAATCATTGATTGCTGTTGATGCTTTGGTGCATGAGGATCGTTTTTCCCCATGACGATGGCAATCTTACATCTTGGATCTCCAGCTCCTGAAGACCACCATTTTGTACCATTTATGATATACTCATCAGCATCACGAATAATACTTGCTTCGATATTCGTTGCATCAGAAGAAGCGACATTTGGTTCAGTCATTGAAAAACATGACCGAATCTCTCCATCCAAAAGCGGACGAAGCCATTTATCTTTATGCTCCTCACTGCCATAACGAACGAGCACTTCCATATTGCCTGTATCTGGTGCAGCGCAATTAAAAACTTCAGGGGCAATGCTTGATCTTCCCATCAGCTCACATAAAGGGGCATACTCCAAGTTGGTTAATCCTCCACCATACTCGCTTTCTGGCAAAAATAAATTCCAGAGCCCTGCGTCTTTTGCTTTTTGCTTTAACTCCTCAATAATTGGAGGATAAGAAGAGAACCGATCGTGACGATCAAGCTGCTCGCTGAAAATTTCCTCGTTTGGAAAAATATGTTCATCCATAAAATCACTAATTTTTTTTCGGTAGTTTTCCACCTTTTCTGAATACTCAAAATTCAAATCCAACACTTCCTTCCTTGTTTCATTCAACTTTGTTTATGCATATTTGCTGAATTTCACCTTTCCTTTTAATACAGGCTGACCTTTTTGATTGATCGCGTGAACTGCAAAATAAATGCTGTCATTTTCTTCACGTTCAGCCGACGCCCTAAGCGTTATGACATCATCAATAAATACCATTCCTGAAAAGCGAATTTGATAGTCTTCTATAAGCCCTTCATCATAATACGGTGTAAAAAGCTTAGCCAAATTCCCCATAGTCCACATTCCATGAGCGATAATACCAGGCAATCCTGCTTTTGCCGCTTCTGCATCGACCGTATGGATCGGATTGAAATCTCCTGAAGCACCAGAGTATTTAATTAAATCCATTCGTGAGACTGGATCGAGTATTACTTCTAACCTTTCACCAATATTAATCTCTGATAATGTTTTCATACTTTCATCGCCTTCCTGACAGCTTCAGTAATAATCGTCACTGCTTCCTCTGTAAAAATTAGCTTTCCATCGCTATCTTCACCATATCGTTTCACTGACAAAAAGCCCATCAATCCATTACTGCCTGTTTTTTCATAATAATCCTGCACTTCTGTCCAGCAATAAATATCCTCCCCAACAACTAATGGCCTGGTGTAATGGTATTTTTGCTCGCCATGTATCAATCCTTTTGACGGAAGATTTAAGCCATCGATTTTACCGGCATCGAATATTCTTGGAAAAGTTGGCGGCGCGATATTATTTCCGTACCTAGAATTCCTGCCCACTTCCTCATCGATAAAAATCGGATGTGGATCGCCGATGGACTCAGCGAACCGCTTGACAAGGCCTCGCTCGACAGTATTTTTCACTTTTTCAGATACACTGCCTTTAAAATGTTCGTACATACTATTCACCTCTTGAATTAATTTTTTGGACCGCCGGCAACATAGATTACTTGACCGCTTACAAATGATGATTTTTCATCTGCAAAGAAAGCCACAGCATTTGCAATATCAGAAGGCTGGCCGCTTCTGGCAACTGGAATTGCACTAATTGCACCTTGAACAAAATCCTCAAAAGGAATGCCAACACGGGCTGCAGTGGCCTTAGTCATTTCCGTTTCGATAAATCCTGGAGCGACAGAGTTTGCTGTTATTCCATATTTTCCAAGTTCAATCGCAAGTGTCTTTGTCAACCCTTGCAAACCTGCTTTAGCTGTAGCGTAATTTGATTGGCCGCGGTTTCCTAACGCAGAGGTTGAGGAAATGCTGATAATCCGCCCGTATTTTTGTTCGACCATATATTTTTGTGCTGCACGCGCAGCATTAAATGATCCTTTCAAATGAACATCCATTACAAGCTGCCAGTCCTCATCTGTCATTTTAAACAACAAATTGTCTCTAATAACACCCGCATTATTTACTAATATATCTAGAGTGCCAAATTGTTTAATAGTTTCAGCCATAGCTGCTTCCACTTCTTCCTTCTCAGTCACACTAGCCTTTTTAACAAGAATGTTATAGCCTTTATCTTTAAATTCCGTCTCTGTTTCCTGAAGCGCTTCATCGTTAATATCGATAATGGAAATCTTCGCCCCCTCTTCTGCTAATTGCAATGCGACGCCCTTACCTATTCCTCTGCTGCCGCCAGTAATAAAAGCTGTTCTCCCTGCAAATCTTGCACTCATTAGAACTCCTCCTAGGAATTAAAAATTTTACGGTTTTTTATAATTGCTGACCTAGCTTTACATGCCCTTTAATTAGGTTTCTGGAAATAATTAATCTTTGAATTTCATCTGTTCCATCGTAAATTCTCCATAATCTCGCTTCACGGTACCACCTTTCAATTGGTAGCTCTCTCGTATAGCCCATTCCTCCATGTATTTGCATCACCCGATCTACGACTCGATTGCCCATATTGGATCCATAAAGCTTTGCCATTGAGGCATAGTGGCGGTTATCTTCTCCCTGATCCAGTGTAAAAGCGGCATTCAAAACAAGCCATTTTGCAGCTTCTATCTCTACTGCTGAATCAGCGATTTGCCATTGAATTGCCTGTCTTTCCGCAATCGGCTTTCCGAATGTTTCTCTTTCTTTCGCATAATCAATCGCCATTTGCAATAATCGCTCAGCGGCCCCAACTGCACGGGCGCCGACAATCCAACGGGCGAACCCAATCCATTCAAGTCCGAGATTATATCCTCCATGCAATTCTCCTAAAATATTTTCCTCTGGAACTCTAACATTATCAAACACAAGTCCAGCAGGCCCCCATTCACCCATTGTGTGAATAAACTCTGACTTCCACCCCATCTCTCTGTCCGCTATAAAGCACGTGACACCTTGACGGCCCTTTGAGCTTTTATGGAGTTCTTTATCTGTAATCGCGATGACCATTACAAAGTCCGCTTCGTTTCCGCCAGTAATAAATGTTTTTTCCCCATTTAAAACCCATTCATTTCCGTCCTTGACAGCTGTCATCTTAATATTTTGCGTATCTGATCCTGCACTCGGCTCAGTCATTGCAAAACACGATTTCTTTTCTCCATTAATGGTAGGAATTAAATAGTTTCTTTTCTGTTCTTCATTCCCGTAATAAAGAATATTGTCAGCAGAGCCGCCAAAATTAAACGGCACAAAAGTTTTTGAAACTTCCATGGACACAATCGCCTGCATCATCTGACCAAGATTGGCTCCTCCATATTCTTCCGGTGTATTAATGCCCCAGAACCCTGCTTCCTTTGCCTTGAGCTGCAGATTACTTTGAATTTCTTTTGACAAGCTCGGCCTTCCTTCTCGTTCGTTTCGCAAAACATCATTTTCAAGCGGAATTAATTCTTTTTCTACAAATTTTCTGATTGTTTGCTGGACCATTTTTTGCTCTTCTGTTAGTCGTAAATACATAAATAACAGCTCCTTTTATTTAATAATACTAACCAGTTAGTATGTTAATGATAGTTATATTTGTAACTGTTCCTTTAAACTTCGTTTTAGGATTTTTCCAACTGCAGTTTTCGGAAATTCTTGCAAAAACTCTACAGCGTGCGGAACTTTGTATACAGCTAATTGATCTCTGCAATACTGAATCAGTTCTTCTTCAGATAACTGTTCATTCTCCTTTAACACCACAAATGCCTTGACTGTTTCTCCTCGATACGGATCAGGAACGCCAACCACTGCAGCTTCAAGCACTTTTGGATGAGCGTACAAAATGTCCTCCACTTCAATAGGATATACATTGTAGCCGCTTGCAATAATTAATTCCTTTTTTCTGCCAATAATATAAAAATACCCGTCACTATCCATCTTCGCGAGATCACCTGTATAAAGCCAGCCATTTCGTAAGGCATGCTCAGTTTCTTCAGGCAATTTCCAATAACCTTTCATTACTTGTGGCCCTTTTACGATTAACTCTCCTACTTCACCGACAGTCATTTCAGCTGTACCCGTTGCTGCATCCACAATTCTCGCATCTGTATTTGGTATTGGAATGCCGATACTGCCAGCTTTTTGCAATCCATTAATTGGATTTCTATGTGTAACAGGAGAAGCTTCTGACAGCCCAAACCCTTCAGCAACCTTTGTTCCGCTAGTTTCGTTGAACTGCTTTAGCACTTCTGCTGGCAATGGGGCTGAACCGCTGCTGCAAGTCTTCAAACAACTAAGATTAAAAGGTCTTACTTTAAAATAATTTAACAAGGCGATATACATTGTAGGTACGCCGGGAAAAATAGAAGGCTTTGTTTGTTCTATGATATTTACAACTTCTTCCGGTTGAAATCTAGGAATAAGTATTAAATTCCCTCCTATATAAAAGGTCAGGTTCATGCAGCTAGTCATGCCATATACATGAAATAATGGTGAAATTGACAGCACCCTTTCTTCACCTAACACTGTTCTGGATACAGCTGTTGCATAGCTTTGCAATGTATTAGATACAAGATTATAATGTGTGAGCATTGCCCCCTTTGCCCGTCCAGTCGTACCGCCTGTATATTGTAGGACTGCGATATCCTCCCGGGGGTTTATTGAGACAGCAGGTGCTTTTAATCCTCTCTCCTGAATAAGCTCATCAAATTTGGAACCGCTTTCAAAAGATACAGAAATAACTTCATTTAATAAGGTTTCTCCCTGTATCTCCTCAACTGTTGCTAGCATTTGTTCCAACACAATCATGACAGTTGCCCCGGAATCATTTAATACATGCATAAGCTCTGATGACTTGTATAAAGGATTGATTTGTACAATTGTTGCTCCACACGCCAGTGCAGCATAATATGCAATAGGATATTGAGGACAGTTAGGCAGCATGAGCGCTACCCTGACTCCCTTTTTAACACCGAGATTGTATAATGAACCGGCTGCGCTATCAATCATTTGGTCTAGCTGCTTATAAGTATATGTCTTTTGCTGAAAGGTTATAGCGGTATGATTGGCATATTTATGTGCAGATTGCTTGAAGAGTTCTAGAAGAGTAATGTCTGGGATGTCGATTTCTCTTGGATTTCCTTCAGCAACATGTTTGTACCAAGGTCTTTCCATAGATAAATCACAACCTTTTTGGATAATAGAAACTGACCGATCAGTATGTTCAGAATATTCAATAATTATAATAACAAACTTTTATCCCTTTGCCAACTACTTTCTAATAATTGACTATTTTTTTTGCAGTGATTTCCTAATTTCAATATCATCAATGATCGAAGATACAATATGAAGCGTATCCCATTCACCATTAGATAGCTGGATCATGCCATATTTCTTCGGAAAAAGTCTTTCTTTAATTTCCTGAACTGAACCACCCTCGTTATAAAGTTTCTCTACCTTTTCATATAGATTTTCTAAGTAATCTATCTTCCTTTTTATTTGTACCTTACCATTTGCATGATAGCCTGAATGTGCACAAAACATAGATTGAAAATCATATGTCAGCAGCTTCTTTAATGATTGAATAATCACAGGTATTGATTCTGTGTCCATTGCAATTCTTGTATGAGGATCGACATAAAGATCGCCTGAAAACATCATACCTCTTTCTTTATTAAACAGGGCGATATGATCGTCAGCATGACCAGGAGTATAAATGACTTCCCATGTGTAATGATTAGAACTTATTGTACTTCCTAGAGGTAAGGCATGAAATGCCTCCCGTGTCCCCCATGTGTTCTGCCTGTATTTTGGATAAGGAGTGTGTTGCGCGCATATCTCTACTCCTTTTGAATGTACAAATACCGGCAGCTTCATTTCTTCAGCAAACCACGGGCAATTACCTGAATGGTCTTCATGACTATGCGTCAAAACGACTTTGTTAAGTGAAAGAGATTCATAAAAAGGGACAAGCTCTGTTTGTAAATTTTTCGGACCTGTATCAACTACTATTCCATCAACAATAAATGAATAAATCGTTCTCACAACTTTCCCGTTTCTCTCCAGACCTCCTTCCGCACAAATAACCCCATCATGTTTATAAATTGTTAGCATATAACTCATCCTTTTTTTCTTGATTATCATCAATAAACTTTAAGATACTATAAATTGTATGAACAACTGGTGTAGCTAAATTCATTTCATTTGCTTGTTTGACTAAATAGCCGCACATTGATTCTACTTCCATCCTCTTGCCTTTTAAACGGTCCTGAAGCATGGAAGTTTGATGTGTTCTCGCAAATTCCGCCCTCGAAAATATCTTATTCATCGCTTTCTCAATATCTACTTTTATCCCTTTACAGTTAGCAACCATGACCGCTTCTTTGCATATTTCTTCCGCTGTTTTCTTCAATTGCTGATTATCAAGGATTTCTCCTACTTTGGCACCTGTTATTGCAGTTAACGGATTAAAGGTGATATTCCATAAAAACTTACTCCATTTTGTTTCTAATATATTTTCAGCATGTCTTGCATCTATGCTGGCATTAGAAAATAGTTGAACAATCATTTCACAGCTGGCCTTTGCACTTTGTGCAAGCTCCCCAACCATAAGATAAAATGAACTGCTTTGCCGCACTGTGCCGGGAGTATCAATCGCCGCTTGAACATATGTAGCAGCTGATAACACCCGGTTTTCACCAAATATCTTTATTAAATATTCTTCATTATCCACACCATTTTGCATTGTTAATATTTTTGCTTCTTTGTTGAGAATAGCAGCCAATTTATTTGCCATTTCAATGGTGTCTATTGCCTTTACGCAAAAAAGCACAATATCTGAGTCGGCTAAATCTAATATGTCAATAGTAAAATGTCCAGTGACTGCAATTTTCTCCTCGCCTTTTATAATCGTTAATCCGCTTTCCTTTAACGTATGATAATGATCCCCTCTTGCCAAAAAAGTGACATCATTATTATTTGCTGCAAGCAAACCTCCAAAAAAACTTCCTACTGCACCGGCACCAGCCACACCTATCTTCATTTCCATCCCCCTTTTTTCTACACGTCTTTTCCATGAGATTACATGATTGACTTTTGAGCTTCTCTGCTCCTTCCCACACAATCACTGATGCTCATCTAGATTCTTAATAGAGCGTCCTTTTGTGTCATGACGATTCATCCTTTTAATGCTATGCTGCTATTCTAATAATAAGTTAATAAAAAACAGAAAATTCTTTAAATGCATTCTACTCTTAACGATAGATTTCAGCAAACAGTATATTTATTACTAAATCAACAAACGGAATAAGTTAAAATTCAATAGAATGAGCCCGGCACAATACCGGACTCATTCTACGGTGCGTCTATCCTTTTGGGGTCACTTCAGGGCGAAGCGACGAAGCGGCATGACGCTCGAACCGCTTGAAAGCGAGCGGTAAGCCTCGGAAAATCTCAAATCATTCATCTTAATTTCTGGATGCTCGCTCTTTAGCAGGTCGCAGAGAAGTCACACTTCTTTTATCCAATCAGTTTTGGGTCTATTGTCACGATATAATGAAGAAATATTTAATCTTCACTGTCCAGCCAAAGATTTTCGACATGCCGTTTTTGCTGTTTTTTATTTATTTTCCGATATTCTTTTGATTTAAAAATAATATTAAAATCATAATCTGGCGGATATAATTCATCTCTTTTAATATTTAATTTTAAACGCTTATGGTTGATCGCCTTCTTTTCATTCTTTATTTGAATAATATATTCTCCATTTGCATCTGGCCCTTTATAAACAATTCCGCTCTCCGCAGTTTCAGTAATGATTACATGATCACCTTGGTCTAATTGAAGTATCACCGGCTTTGTTTGCGTCTTCTTGGCTGTCTTCCGTGCATATTTATTAATACTTATTTGCTTATCATAGTAAGGAAGCTTTAATTGAGCATGATCAATTGTGCTCTCAAATGGAGCAGCCTTCTTATAAGTGATTTGGTGCGCTTTTTCAATCAGTTTTGGATGGAGTCCAAGCTTCATCGCAATTGCAAATGCCTGACTTTTTCCACTCTGGCCAAATAAGAGACGATAGGTTGGCTGCAATGATTCAACATCAAATTCCATTGTTGCATTAAGAAATCCGTCTTTCTTGTCAGCAAACTCCTTCATTTCACTATAATGGGTTGTTGCAAATATCGTTGCTCCTTTTAAGAAAAGCTGCTCCAGAATTACAATTGCCAACGCCATCCCTTCACCTGGATCTGTTCCAGACCCGAGCTCATCTAATAATACAAGTGATCGATCATTAGTTGCGCGCAAAATTTCGATAATATTTACTAGCCTGGAACTGAATGTACTTAAATTCTGTTCAATACTCTGTCCATCGCCTATATCAAGGTAGACATTTTGAAAGATAGCAATACTGCTGCCAGATGCAGCTGGAATTGGCAGTCCTGATTGTGCCATTAAGGTTAATAGGCCGACCGTTTTCAACGTCACAGTTTTTCCACCTGTATTTGGTCCAGTAATTACAAGTGCCCTATGATGTTCTCCAAACGTAATTGACAATGGAACTGCTTTTGCGCCCAGCATTGGATGACGAGCTTCTTTAAGCTCTAGAAAATAATCTTCATTTAACAGAGGGATACTTGCTTCAATTTTTCTGCTATAGGCAGCTTTAGCAAATAAAACATCATAATGGTGAAAAGTATCAATGGCAATCAAAATCATCTGCTCATTCGTTAACAGGCCTGCAGTCAACTCATAAAGGATGCGTTCAACCTCTTGCTCTTCACTTATTTTCATCAACTCTATTTCACCTTGTATGGCCTGAAGCTCAATTGGTTCGATAAACAGAGTTGCGCCGGAAGCAGAGGTATCCAATACCGTTCCTTGTATTTTATTGCGGAATTCTCTTTTTACTGCAAGAGCGAACCTGCCGTTTCTCTCTGAAACTACTGTCTCCTGTAACATGCTGCTGTATCGTTTAGACTTAACAATCTGTTTTGATTTTTCCTTCAGCTTATCTAATAAGATTGATAACTGCCGTCGCAAATACGCTAAGCTGCTTGACGCATGATCATCCACTTGTCCATGCCTAATGGCCCCGTTTATTTTTGCTTCAACATCGCTTAAATCCCCAATTGATTCAGCATAAAGGCTTACATGCGGCGCGACATAGCTTTTATCTTTCATAAATTGTTTAAGTTTCAGACAGTGCTGAAGGAATGAGAGTACATACATAAATTGATCTGCACGGATATGCATACCTTTCTTTGCCTGATTAATCAGAAACTCCATTTCATCAAGTGTATGAATCGGAATGCTGCTACTAATTTTAAGAATCTCTATTGCCTCTTTAACTTCCTCCAGCATTCCTTCTATTTTTCTTTTGTTTTGCTGCGGTTGAATGGATTTAATTGATTCCTTTCCCTTCGAGGTTTTTGCAAATTCCGAAATATCTTCTAGAATTTCTTGAAAACCGAGCACATCAAATGTTTGCTTATTCATTGATTCTTCCTCCTTAAATTATCTTCTGTAATTTTTTTCCATAAAAAAACCGCCATGAACAATAAGCTCATGACGGTAAGAAGAACATGCTGACAATTTTTGCGCACACTTAAATACGCAAAAAAGCTATGACAAAACATGCCATAGCTTGACAGACTCTTCTATGCTATGATGCTTGTTCTTAACAATTCTTGAAAATGCGCATAATAAATAGAACTAGCTTCATGCCAGTTTTTGCATAATCAAGACCGTATCAAGTTAACGGTTAGTTAAGAACACTCACACTCATAAAAAAATCTCCTTTTTTAGGGAAAAATAATTCTCTTTTTACAATAAAGTGTTTTTATATAAATGTCAATAGGTAACTAAGTCAGTCACCGGCAGTACCTACTTTTTCGCTATAACGTTCTCTTAGTTGATATTTTAGTATTTTTCCTGAAGTGTTGCGCGGCAATTGATCCATTTCGTAAAAAATTCGGGGGATTTTATAGCTAGCAAGTTCTTCACGGCAAAATTCCTGCAAATCATTAAAATCAATCTTGTTCCCTTCTTTTGCTACAACGACAGCAGAAACAGTTTCACCCCACACTTCATGAGGTATTCCAATGACAGCCGCCTCTAGTATATTAGGATGTTTATATAAGACTTGTTCGACTTCTGTTGAATATACATTTTCACCGCCAGAAATAATCATATCTTTTTTGCGGTCAACTAGCGTGATAAATCCTTCGTTATCAATGGTTGCCAAATCTCCAGTATAAAGCCAGCCATTCTTCAATACTTTGCTCGTCTCCTCCGGATTTTTATAATAACCCTTCATCACAGACTCGCTTTTTAATATAAACTCCCCTACCTCGCCGGGCATTACATCTTCCCCGTTGACGTTGACCACCTTCGCATCGTTGCGGTAATCTGCTTTCCCTGATGCACCGAGCTTTGTCTTATGATATTCCGGTATTAAAAAAACACCGCCGGGTCCGCCTTCCGTTTGCCCGCACATATTAAAAAATTGATCTGTTCCAAACATCTCCATGGACTGTGTTAATACCGAAACCGGCATTGGCGCTGCTCCATAACCGCAGCGGCGCACACTTGATAGGTCATATTCCTTTCGATTTGGCACCTGCAATAAAAAGTTATACATTGTAGGAACAGCGAAAAACAAACTAACCTTGTACTTATCTATATCTTTTAAAGTTTGAACAGGATTGAAATCTTGACTGATTATCTGAGTACAACCAAGCATTGTACCCGGTACAAGAAATAAATTTAGTTGAGCACAATGGAATAGTGGTGCTAAATGTATTAGCTTATCTTCCGTTCCCATCTTAAACATAATTGTCGTTCCAAGAGCTACATGCAGGACACGGTGATGATCCAAGACAACGCCCTTTGGCTTGCCAGTTGTCCCAGACGTGTACATAATCTCGGCATCATCAGACTCCAGCACTTCCACATTCGGATTATTTATATTGCTGCTCAAAAATTCAACTAACAGCTTCTGATTTCCTACCTTATTTATTCCTGTAACAATTTGCAGTCGAACATTCGGGCTCCCATCAACCGCTTTAGCGACAGTTTCCTTAAGCTCACCATCAGCAAAGACAATCGTAGAATCGGAGTGATTGATAATGAAGCTTGCCTCTTTTGCTGTTAAGCGAAAGTTAACAGGCACCGCTACTGCCCCCGCTTTTAAAATGGCATAATAAACAAAAGCAAATTGCGCAGAATTTTTCATCATTAACGCGATTTTATCACCTTTTTTCACGCCATCATTGACTAGGGCATTGGCAATCCGGTTGACCTCCTGATTGTATTGTTCATACGTAAAAACATCATCCTCAAAAATGATCGCCGTTTTGCCAGCATTATTACACGCATTTCTTTCTAAGCCTTCGATTAAATTCATTGACCATCCTCCATTTACAATTATTTAAATTATCGCTAAAATGATCGCGTTTTCATTTATTTAAATATTATCAATTTTTAGACTATTAATCAATATTATTTAACTTAAGAAAAAAGCTGACTAAACTATTAGCAGCTGGAGGTGCAAATATTCACAGTTACTTTGAATTTATGATACAAATTGCTAATTTAACATAATCTCATTATGTAAACTGAATTTTCAATTCAGAACAATGATTGACACTACAATCTGTTGCAAATATCTTTGGTATAATAAAAGCTTGAGGATAGAATCCTCAAGCTTAATTCAGTCGACTATTTTTTTTGCAGGTGAATCCTTTTTCAGTTTAAAATCAAATTCTCTTGCATTTTCATAACCTGGATCTAAGTAACTGGATTTCTCATCACTTTTTGAAGCAATTTTGAAATCATCAAAAGAAGCATATTCTTCCTCCATCCATACCCAAATGCTGGTTTTACCTTTTTCTTTATGAAAGACATTTTTTTGTAGTTTATTATCTTTGTTGCTTATAAAATAGTTGGCGATAAATAAGCCGGATGGCCCTGCAGTCAAAATATTTTTTTCAATCAAATTGTTTTTTGTATCATGCTGTAATAACAGCTCTCCTCCATCTAATCCTTTTGTATCATTTTGATATAAAATATTATGAGAGATTGTAGAATTCTTCGTTCCTCCACGATTTTCATCATAACCGCCAAGCGCTATTCCTGTGTAAAAGTTATGATAAATCATATTGTTTATTATGCTAATATTATCAGCATACCTATTAGCATGCTCCGATGTTGCTTCAATCCCAATATCGCATTTATAGATAGTATTGTTATCAATCGTAATATTTTTCCCACCATCTACATAAATTCCGGCAGCAGAGTAATCTTCCCCGTAAGCATGATTGCCGTATGAAGTTATTTCATACACTTTATTATTATTCACAACTCCATTTCGCACATAGTCAGCTTTTTTATTATTAGAAGTACCCTCATAGCCAATTAAATCTATACCAATATTATCATTTTGGCGAACGAGATTATTTTCCACCTTAAAGCCGTCAATATTGCCGTTTAGTACAAGCGATTCACTAGATCCAAGTTTTAAATTTTCAACCGTATTATTTAAAATGTTGATATCTTTCATCGGGCCAGTGCCGTATACTGCGATTCCGTGAGCATTTCCATCATCTGCATCGGTTTCAATTCGTTTCACATGATTATTTTCTAAAGTAATATGGCTACTCGACCCTGTTACATAAATCCCCATGACTGTTTCATCAGTTAAATTGGTCGTTAAATCCATCATTGTTAATCCACTTATCGTTACATAATTTTTATTATCTATCGTAACTAAGGATGTATCCCCTTCAGCACTCTTGGCATCCTTACCGCTAAGAATAACCTGATCATTTTTATAGGGTTTAAAAATAATAGGTTTAGATTTAGTACCACTATGTTTAATGACAAGCTTTTCATCGTAGGTACCTTTTCGAATGAATACGGTAGTCCCCGCCTTAGCTTCTAAAGCGGCTTTTTTTATCGTGCGAAATGGCTTTGATTTTGTACCATCATTTTGATCATTTCCATTAACAGCAACGTATATAGTCTTATCCTGTTCGGCTTTAGAAATATTTAATGAAATAACGACCGTGATAGCAGCTGCGGCCAAGAGGATAATAATCATTTTCTTCATTTCATCATTCCTTATTAAAATCTAATTCATAATTTTCATCATATACTGAGGTATATGAAAATACTATTCTGATATCAAATCCAAGTGATTCTTTTTCAATTGCCAGCTTTGGACAGCTCTATAACAAATCTGCCCATTCGTATTATAAGGTCAATCA